>JANXVN010000305.1 GCA_025351645.1 Ferruginibacter sp. | reverse complement strand
GGCGCTACAAACCTTCGGTCGCAATCAGCTATTACCAAAATTGGTGCAGTAAAAGTTAAGGAAATTGATATTGACAATAATGGGCAAAACCAGCTTCATTATGAATATGTAATCCAATGCCGTTAAGTTAAGGATTATATGTTTGTCTCTACCTCACCCTAACCCTCTCCAAAGGAGAGGAAAGGCTTTGACTTAATGGCATTGATATGTAATCTATAAAAAAGATTGGCAATAGCTTTCACTTACTATAGCCTGCACCACATAAGTTCCTACTATTCCAGAATTTAAAACTCTCTTTGATTAAATCAAATGCTGCATGCTATAAGTTACTAAACCCTCTTTGTTAATTTTTAATTTTACTCCTTATTTTCGTCGTTGTATATCCATTAGCATTTGTACAGGTATAAAACATATTTGTACAATTTTTTAAATTTCAAGCAGCTGTGTATTACCCCTGCATAGTATAAATACACCCACCCTTATCCAATGTTTACTCAACGCCTTTTACTAGCATTTGCAAAGTATAAATAGACTCTGATGCAGTAATAAACAATGTAGTGTGGGCTTTGCCGCCAAAGCAAATATTGCCCACCCATTTTGCCGGTACTTGTATGTTGCCAAGTTTTATGCCAGTGTTATCATAAATGGTTACGCCATTTCCGCATAGGTACACGTTGCCTTTTTCATCAAGCGTCATGCCATCAGAGCCTTGTGTTGCAAATTGCATACGGTTATAAAGGCCGCTGTTTTTATTAATCTGGTAACGGTATGTTTTATTAGCTTGTATATCTGCCACATACAAATACTTTCCATCTGGCGTACCAACAATACCATTAGGCTGCATAAGGGAGCTATCCAGCAGCAATGCTTTTGTTTTTCCTTTTGGCAGGTAATATATTGCCTGGTATTTTAAAGCAGGTTTTTTTCTTACCCAATAATCACGCTGGTAATACGGGTCGGTAAAATAAATGCCACCGCTTTTATCTATCCATAAATCGTTGGGGCCATTAAACTGCAACCCATTAAAATTATTTAGTAACACCTTCACTTTTTTATGAGGACTTATGCTCCATATTTCATTCTTCGCATCTGCGCAGCTAACAATGTTGCCTTGGTTGTCAAAATACATCCCGTTACTCCGGCCAGTTTTATTCATAAACACCGATAGTTTTCCTTGCGTATCATACTTCCATATTTTGTCGTTGGGCTGGTCTGTAAAATAAATATTGCCTTTTTTATCTGTCGCCGGTCCTTCTGCAAAGGCAAATTGTTTTGATACCTGTAGTAGTAAAGCACCTTTACGAACAACTTTTATAGTATCAAAGTTTTGTTGTTTTCCAGGCTGGGCAAAAGTAAAAAGTGGCAATAAAAATGTACAAACAATTATTAAAGAAATGTTTTTTTTCATACTGGTATAAGTTGAATACAAGTTAGTAAACCTTATTATAGGATAAGCATTTTTTATAACGAGGTTTATAAAAAATTAAAGCATAGTTTTTAACGGTGAAGCCTATACTTGATATGTATTGGCGTAGAATATGAGTAGCAAAATTTATTTGGTGGTTATATAACCGGTATCATTTACATTTTGAGCAAAAAACTTGTAAAATCAAAAAGGTAACATAGTATAAATAACGCCATGCAACGGGAATGAATATTATTAAGGCCATTTTTAATTTATTAACCATGAAAGAGAAATATATCGGACGAGTGATTATAATACTACTTTTTACTTTAACATCATGCAGTTCAAGGGTGGTATTATTTAAAGCAAATGCTAATGGTAAATCAATAAAATACAGGCCGTGTATTCCAAAAGGGTATAACACCGTAACTAATATTTACGAAAATGAAAGAATAACGACTTTTGTATATTCTGATAGTTCGATTATATATTTTTCAAATAATACAGCCCCAAGTTCCTTTTATCTTACTGCTTATTTGAAATATGGTAAGGATTTAAATATCAAGTTTTGTGCAAGCGATACAATAATAATTAATGGTATGAATGACAAAGGGAAGTATTGGGAAGATAGAAAAATAAAACATATTGTTTATGGCTATCGAAATGTACAATCGGACTATAAAGAAATGTTTGATAAGATATTAGGTAGCATTGTAATTAAATAACACCAATGCTTTACCCCTGGTTATTGAAAGGCAAGCTATCAGATGAGCACGGCAGGCGGCAACAGTATTATAAAAGACCATCATGCCGAACTACAAAATATTGTTGTGCCTAAACCCGTGTTTGGTGTCTCACCAAACACATGCCAGCAGGCTATTACAGCAAATACATCCTTTATAAATTTTTTAAATGAATTTCAATATACTTCAACCATTTTACTTTTATAATAACCAATAATGTTCGAGGCTAGGCGTAAGGGATAGCAACGGAAATCCTTTTTTTGTCGGCCGCCGCAAAAAAAGATTGTAGTGGATAGCCCGGCCCCTTTGCCGCCTCGGCATTGGGCGTACGCACTAAGTTTTTTAATTGTTTTAAAATTAAACAGGGAATAGGATGGTAGGGGCAACAACAAAGGAAAAATCAATTCATTAGAATAAGTAAAAGCTTATATCCAGCCAATCAATTTTTTATCCTAATAATTTTACTTTTAATTATTTGCAGCACTAATTCCTGCAAGTAATTATTAACTTCATCTTTTGCTTTACGGTACGTTGCAATTCCAATTTTAAATTTTTTATTTAATGGCTTATCTTACTTTTTGCGCAGCCCGCCTGCATAAAATTACTTTGTGTTGCTTGGTATTTTCGGTGTGTTTTATTACTAACCATGCATCCGCAAATACTTACCCTGCAATAGTTGGCATGCGGTGCGAATACCTTACCAATCCTATAGGCATAGATGCTACGCATCCCCGGTTATCATGGAAATTGAATGATGCAAGTACCGGTGCTAGGCAACTGGCCTACCAATTATTTGTAAGTACAGATTCTATTGAATTAAAAAGTGGAAAAGGCAATACCTGGCAAACCAAAAAACTAGTTGTTGATAGTAGCCTGATAACCTTAACTGGCAAAGTTTTGCAGCCCTTTACAACTTACTATTGGTGTGTGATTGTGTGGGATAAAAATCAAACAGTGCCAATCAAATCATCCATCGCCAGTTTTGAAATGGGCATGATGGAAATGAACAACTGGAAGGGCAGCTGGATAAGTGATGATAAAGATGCCAGGGCTAACCCGGCACCTTATTTTAGGGATACTTTCCACATACGTAAACAAATAAAATTTGCCAGGGCATATATTGCTGTCGCAGGGTTATACGAGCTTTCAATTAACGGGCAAAAAATTGGTAACCACCGGCTGGACCCTATGTACACCCGCTTTGATAAACGCACGCTGTATGTAACCCATGATGTTACTGCTCAAATACAAAATGGCGAAAACGCTATCGGTGTTTTGTTAGGCAATGGCTGGTATAACCTGCACTCTACCGCCGTATGGGATTTTGATAAAGCCCCCTGGCGGAACAGGCCGGCATTTTGTTTAGACCTTCGCATAACCTACGTTGATGGAACGGTAGAAACAGTGCGTAGTAGTAAACAATGGAGGACATCTTTTAGTCCGATTATTTTTAACAGCATTTATACAGCAGAGCATTATGATGCACGCCTGGAACAGCCAGGCTGGGATAAGCCGGGCTTTATCGATAGTACATGGACGCATATAATTAACCGTTCTGCACCATCGACTAATATTGTAGCGCAGGTAATGGAGCCTATCCGTACTGTAGAAACCATCCCGGCTATCAGCATAAAACATTTTAGCGATAGCGATTATGTTTTTGATATTGGCAGGAATATTTCTGGCGTTAGCCGCATAACAGTTAAAGGTGATAGTGGTACGGTAATAAGATTAAAACATGCAGAAAGATTGTACAAGCAAACAGGCCATGCAGACCAATCTAACATAGACATACATTACCGCCCAACAGATGATAAAGACCCTTTTGCAACAGACATATTTATATTAAGCGGAAGGGGAGAAGAAATATTTATGCCCCGGTTTAATTATAAAGGCTTTCAGTATGTAGAAGTAACCAGCAGCAAGCCTATCAGCTTAACCAAGGCAAGCCTTACCGGTTATTTTATGCATAGCGATGTTGCGCCTGTAGGAGATGTAAGTTCATCTAACCCTATACTTGATAAAATATGGCAGGCTACTAACAATGCTTACCTATCAAACTTTTTTGGTTACCCTACAGATTGCCCGCAGCGTGAAAAGAATGGCTGGACTGGCGATGCGCATATTGCCAGCGAAACAGGGCTGTATAGCTTTGATGGCTTTACCGTGTATGAAAAGTGGATGGCAGACCACCGTGATGAGCAACAGCCTAATGGTGTGCTGCCTTCTATTATACCAACAGATGGCTGGGGGTACGAGTGGGGTAACGGGCCAGACTGGACAAGTACTATCGCTATTATTCCCTGGAACTTATACCTTTTTTATGGAGATAAAAAACCGATAGCAGATAATTATGAAAATATAAAACGTTATGTAAACCATATTGACGACCTGTACCCGAGTGGGCTTACTACGTGGGGGCTTGGCGATTGGGTGCCCGTAAAATCTGTAAGCCCCGTTGAGCTTACATCATCGGCTTATTACTTTGCAGATGTTGCCATCCTTACTAAGATGGCCGGCATTTTACATAACACTGCCGATGAAGCAAAGTATAAAAAATTAGCCATAAAAATTAAAGATGCCATCAATAGAAAATACCTTGATGCTGCCACCGGCATTTATGACAAAGGTTACCAGACAGAATTGAGCGTGCCTTTGTTTTGGGGCATTGTGCCTGACAATTTAAAAACTAAAGTAGCTGCTAATTTAGCGGGCAGGGTTAAAGAAGATAACTACCATTTAGATGCGGGCATACTTGGTGCAAAAGCAATACTAAGTGCATTAAGCGATAACGGGCAGGCAGAAGTGGCTTATGCAATAGCAGCGCAGGAAACATATCCATCCTGGGGTTGGTGGATAGTAAATGGCGCTACTACCTTATACGAAAACTGGAATATTGATGCCGGTTCAGATATTTCTTTAAACCACATTATGTTTGGCGAAATAGGAGCGTGGCTGTATAAAGGTATTGGCGGCATTAAGCCAGACCCACAAAACCCTGGTTTTAAAAATGTGCTGTTAACGCCTAATTTTATGGAAAAGCTGCAGTATTATGAAAGCGCACATGATGGCCCGTTCGGCAAAATAATCTCTTACTGGAAAAAAGTAAATGGAAACATCGAATATAATATTACAATACCTGCTAACTCAACAGCTACTATAATATTTCCGATAGTAGGCAGTAAAAACGTTTATCAGTATGGTAAAATTATTTCCAGCAAAAACATATTGAACGTTCCATCCGGTACCTATCAGTTTATAATAAGGTAAATTTTATAAGCATATAGATGTAAGGTAAAAACAAAAAAAACCTCCATTGCCAAAGAGGTTTTATATTAGTTTAAATTAAAAAATAATGGTTTTATAAGAAGTGGATAAAAAACGGTATCATAAAAGTAACAAATGAAATATAATTAGTTTGTAGCCATAAGGCGCAAACTAACGTAGTAATTTAACTACAATCATAAATAACTGCCGTTAAGTTGAGGATTTATATGTTTGTCATTACCTAATCTTAAGCTCTCAAAAGCAGAGGAAATGCCTTAACGTAACGGCGTTTAGTCAATATAAATAACTATTAAGGATTTATATTTTCTGCCATGCCTATAAATTTAATTCGGCTATTCATCAAGTATTATTGAATAAGCCTATCGTTTACAAAATAACAACTAGAGTATAGTGCATCGTTTTATTTAAAATATTTAATTTCTGAAACTTTTTTGCCAGCATGCTCTATAGCATTATACTTTTTACCTTTTTCAAGCATGGCAGCGAGTTAAAACAATTTTATACTGGGCGGGTTAAAGTTAGCACTCCTAAAAAAACTGATGTTTATCTTACAAATGGCATCTATTTTGTTAAGATGAATACCAATATAAAAATTGTTAACCAAATAAATGAGGTACTCAATAGTTTTTTATTTTGATTTGCGTATCAGTAACTTATTCAAAAGCTTTTTTAGTATCTTTATTTTAAATCATTTACCAGAATATTTGGTGCCCGAAACCTGCCATATTTAAAAACTCCAATTTTCAAAGCTTCAGTTATCAATATGTAGTTAATATATTGTCTTGTATCTTTGAAACAATCAATATTTTTTTAATCAGACAACCATTTATTTAATGCAATCAGATAGTAAGATTTATATTGCGGGTCACCGGGGCATGGTAGGCGGTGCCATTTTGAGGAATTTATTACAAAAAGGGTTTACAAATATTATTACAAAAACCTCCAAACAATTAGACCTTCGTAACCAGGCAGCGGTAAATGATTTTTTTGCAACCGAAAAGCCTGCGTATGTATTTTTAGCCGCCGCAAAAGTAGGCGGCATACAAGCCAACAATACTTTCAGGGCCGATTTTTTGTATGAAAACTTGCTTATCGAAGCCAATATCATTCATGCAGCTTATGAAACTAAAGTAAATAAATTATTATTCCTCGGCAGTTCCTGCATCTACCCAAAAATGGCACCTCAGCCTATTAAAGAAGAGTACATGCTTACTGGCTTGCTGGAACAAACTAACGAACCTTACGCCATTGCAAAAATAGCAGGCATAAAATTATGTGAAGCATACCACGCTCAGTACGGTTGTAATTTTATTAGTGTTATGCCAACTAATTTATATGGTGAAGGCGATAATTATGACTTAAACAATTCGCACGTATTGCCTGCTTTGTTGCGCAAGATGCACGAAGCAAAACTATCTAATGCCGACGAGGTAGTAGTATGGGGTACTGGCACGCCAAAAAGAGAATTTTTGTATGCAGATGACCTTGCAGACGCCTGCTACTTTTTGATGGATACGTACAATAACCCTGAACTTATAAATATCGGCACAGGCGAAGACCTTACTATTTTGGACCTTGCCAAAACTATCCAGCGCATTGTTGGCTTTAAAGGCAAGCTTATATTTGATGCTACAAAACCCGATGGCACACCCCGCAAATTACTTGATGTTAGCCGCCTGCACGCACTTGGCTGGAAACATACCATACAATTAGAAGCAGGTATAAAGTTGGCTTACCAGGATTTTTTAAAAAATACCGCGGTATAATTTATAAGCAAGATTTTAGGTAATTTTGGCTGTGCCCACAGTTTGCAACAATATTAAAATAATAAAACAGAAAATAGCTATTATGAGCAATACAATAACAGCCAGTACAGGCAAAACTGCGTTAATAACAGGTGTTACAGGGCAAGATGGAGCCTATTTAGCAGACCTGTTATTGCAAAAAGGGTATAAAGTGCATGGCATTAAAAGAAGGTCATCTTTGATAAATACACAAAGGATAGATCATCTTTACCAGGACCCTCATGAAAAAAATGTACGTTTTCAATTACACTATGGTGATATGACGGACAGCAGCAACCTTATCCGCATTATACAGGAAACCCAGCCAGACGAGATATATAACCTTGCTGCCATGAGCCATGTAAAAGTAAGTTTTGACGAACCAGAATATACTGCAAACGCAGATGGCATTGGCACATTAAGGCTTTTAGAAGCTATCAGAATATTGGGCCTTGAAAAAAAGACCCGTATCTATCAGGCAAGCACGTCTGAATTATATGGTTTAGTACAAGCTGTTCCACAAAGCGAAACAACACCATTTTACCCACGCAGCCCTTATGCGGTGGCTAAATTATATGCCTACTGGATAACCATTAATTACAGGGAAGCTTATGGCATGTACGCCTGTAATGGTATTCTCTTTAACCATGAAAGCCCGCTAAGGGGAGAAACTTTTGTTACCCGCAAAATAACCCGTGCGGTATCAGCCATTGTAATGGGCAAACAATCGAAATTATACTTAGGCAACCTGGATGCTCGTCGCGATTGGGGCCATGCAAAAGATTACGTAGAAGCAATGTGGCGCATACTACAGCAGGATAAGCCAGAAGATTACGTAATAGCTACTGGCATCACTACCAGCGTAAGGGATTTTATTAAATTGGCTTTTGGAGAGGTAGGAGTAGAACTTGATTTTACAGGAGAAGGAGTTGATGAGAAAGGCGTGGTAAAATCATGTAATAATGCAATGTACCAATTAGAAGAAGGCGCTTGTGTGGTAGCAGTTGACCCAGAATATTTTAGGCCAACAGAAGTAGAATTGTTGATTGGCGACCCTACTAAAGCCAAAACTAAATTAGGCTGGGTACCACAATATGATTTAGCTGGGCTTGTAAAAGAAATGATGGAAAGCGATTTAAAGATAATGGCTGATAATAACGTCTCATTGGCTTCAATATAAATTATTAATTTTTTTATAAACTACAAACCCTTGAGATAATCAGGGGTTTTTGTTTATAGGTGATAGTTTATTGTAGCCATGCAAGCTCCGATGTAAACATGATTAATTTATGGAGAAAACTATTAAAATATCAATATAGCAAAGTAACCCATCGACCAACCCCGTATAGTAATCTTTACTCCCTTGTAATATTTTTGCCTAAAAAAACAAAGATAACCATGGGAGCAAGTACCGAACACCGCAACAGGATGTTTTCATTAATAGAAAGCTGGCAGCAAAGTGGC
>JANXVN010000302.1 GCA_025351645.1 Ferruginibacter sp. | reverse complement strand
TTAGCAGTTTAAATGATACCTGTATTTTAAAAGCATACTTATCCTTCAGAAAATTGCCTGTATATTTTGCGGAGTTATTTATTTGCATCAGTTTGGTGTTTGTCGCTGAGACAATTTTGGATGTCAACAATAATGTGGATTATTGAAGGATGGATTGGTAAGCATTGATTGAATAAGGGATATTAAGGGTGCATTTCAAATTGTCGTTTTGTTTTATGCCCCATGGGGGTTACCTATTTGTAGGTAACAATACCCGCTAATAAATACTGTGCCGTAGGTACACCACGAAACAAGGGTAACCCCTACGCGGCATTTGCAATTTTTGACATCGTATTTCTACAAACAGGTAGCACCTATGGTGCATTTTACTGACAATTTGAAATGCACCCGGTATTAGTATGTTTATGTTTTACTGTAAATCTAACTTACAAAGCATTATTTATGGATACGCTAACAATTAATAAAAAAAAATTTGTAATAATTGAACAGAGAGAGTTTGAAAAGATTCAATTATTAGCTGCACAAAAGAATATTCCTGTAAAAAAGCGATCATTAGAAGCAGGACGTAAATATGCCCATAAACTAATTGACAAATGGATAGATTAAATTACGTGTATTCATAGGAACAGGCCGCGGCCTGTTCAGCAGGGTACCCGCAAAAACGAACTGGCATAAAATTATAATAATCTGCTGGTGAGGTCGCATCCTGATCTTTCAAGAAAACCCTTTAACGCTGCTTAAACTTCATAATGCATCATTAAAGCTCCCATGAAAAACAACTGTAAAAACGTGCGACGTCCGCCCGGCTGCCATTCGGACGGGCCTATGAAATTCCACATGGCTGCTGTACTTGCCGGAACAAAAAAGAAACATCTTTTATACCGCTAACACAATTATTTAACGAGAAAAGTTGTGGCTATTAAATAAAGTACACTAAATTTATAGACTATTAACAATCTAAAAAAAAAATTGCTATGGCCAACACCAACAAGCCTTTACATTTTGAAACGTTGCAGGTTCATGCAGGTTTCAGTCCTGACCCCATAACGCACGCTTCGCAAGTGCCTATTTATCAAACCAGTAGTTTTGTTTTTGACAGTTCCGAACATGCTGCCAATTTGTTTGGGCTGCGAGAGTTTGGCAATATTTATACCCGTATAATGAACCCCACAACCGATGTGTTTGAAAAACGCATTGCTGCGCTGGAAGGTGGCGTGGGCGCAGTTGCTACGGCTTCGGGCATGAGCGCACAATTTTTAGCGCTGCATAATTTATTGTTGCCCGGCGATAATTTTGTGAGTAGTTCTTTTTTATACGGCGGCAGTTACAACCAGTTTAAAGTATCGTTTAAGCGCATAGGCGTTGAAGTTAAATGGGCAGATGGCGATGATGCAAAAAGTATTGCTTCGAAAATAGACGACAAGACAAAGGCCATCTATTTAGAGAGCATTGGCAACCCCGGTTTTAGCATCCCCGATTTTGAGGCCATTGCGGCGATAGCGAAACAATATGATATTCCGTTGGTGGTTGATAATACTTTTGGTGCTGCTGGTTACCTCTTTAGGCCGATAGATTTTGGCGCTAATGTGGTTATTGAAAGTGCCACCAAATGGATTGGCGGGCATGGCAACAGCATTGGCGGCGTAGTGGTTGATGGCGGCAATTATAATTGGGGCAACGGAAAATTTCCTCAGTTTACCGAGCCGGATGAAGGCTACCATGGCATGAAGTTTTGGGAAATTTTTGGTGCCGGTAGCCCTTTTGGCAACATCGCTTACATTATCCGTTTGCGGGTAAGCGGCTTGCGTACATGGGGCCCAGCGTTAAGCCCGTTCAATAGTTTTCTTTTTATACAAGGGCTGGAATCTTTGAGCCTTCGGGTAGATAAGACTGTGCAGAATGCGTTGGCGCTGGCCACCTGGCTAGAGGCACATCCGCAGGTGGAATATGTAAATTACCCGGGGTTGCAAAGCAGTAAATATTATGCGCTGGCAACCAAGTATTTAAAGCGTGGTTTTGGCGGCGTATTATCTTTTAAAATTACCGGTGGCAAGCAAGCTGCGGATAGTTTTGTAAACTCGCTGAAACTGATAAGCCATCTTGCAAACGTGGGCGATTCGAAAACGCTTATCATTCATCCTGCCACCACAACGCACGAACAATTAAGCGAAGCAGAACAGATAACGGCAGGCGTAGAACCAGGACTGTTACGTATTTCATTGGGCGTTGAGCATATTGAAGATATTAAGGATGACCTGCAAAATGCTTTTGATACGGTGAAGGGTTAAGCCCCCTGCCCTCCAAAGGAGGGTTCCTGACGCTGCTAATTCGTAAAGTATTTATAAATTTGATAGTCATAAAAAAACCTTCTTTGGTATGCCCAAAGAAGGTTTTTTGCGCCATCAATTTTTAAAAAGCTTATAAATTTGAATACTCTAAGACCCCTCCCTTGGAGGCTACCGTTAGGACACAAGTACGGTATTTTTTTGTGAAAAACGGATTATGGAAATAAGTCAAATAGAAAATTATATAGGGAAGTTCAAGGATAAGCGCCTTGATAAGCGGGCCAGCCTACTTTCCGGCGCTTTGTATTTTGGCCGCACCAGCAGTATACCTAGCACAACGCTTACAGAAGCCGATCAAAAAGCGGCCACCGTTTTTTGGCAAATGATAAGGTGGAAGAAAAGGCCTTAATAGACGCCTGTACGGAAAGGAGCAGTTACTTATGCGAAGGCAAGGACGTTCTTGTGCCCATGGATACGACGGAGATTAATATGGATAATCACCGTAACCGCTTTAGCCCCGGTACC
>JANXVN010000291.1 GCA_025351645.1 Ferruginibacter sp. | reverse complement strand
ATCTCTCCTCCCATCTTTAAAATAAATACATATCATTTTAGGTGGTTGCATTATTTCAATTTATTTTTACGCTGTAAAACAAAGTAGCGTTAAAAGCAATGTTCAGTTATCCGCTTCAATAAGTTTAATAAAGCTATTTTTGTATAAGAGGAGGGGCGCAACAATGCAACTGGTAATTGCAGATTTTGCCCGGATAATAACTAAACAAAACCCTCCAATTCCACCTTTGGAAAAACGAGGCCAATTAAAAACTGATAAATATTTATAATGGTAGATGTAATTCTAGGGCTTCAATGGGGCGATGAGGGCAAAGGTAAAATTGTTGATTACTTTGCTCCTAATTATGATGTGATTGCTCGTTTTCAGGGCGGTCCTAATGCGGGGCATACGTTGTATGTAGATGGTAAAAAAGTAGTGCTGCACCAAATACCCAGCGGTATATTTCACGAAGGCAAAACAAACCTAATTGGCAATGGCGTAGTTTTAGATGCCGTTACGTTGCAAAAAGAATGCGGCATCGTAGCCTCTATGGGCGTAGATTATAAAAAAAGCCTGTACATCAGCGAGCGGGCACACTTAATTTTGCCAACACATAGGGCGCTTGATAAAGCCAGCGAACTGGCTAAAGGCAATGAAAAAATTGGTTCTACGTTAAAGGGTATAGGACCAGCTTATATGGATAAGACCGGCCGCAACGGATTAAGGGTAGGTGATTTACTGGATAAAAGCTTTACCTCCTCTTATATTAAATTACGCCTTAAGCACCAGCGTTTATTAGATAATTATAATTTTCAGGAAGATATCAGCCCATGGGAAGATGAATTTTTTGAGGCCATTGAAGAACTAAGGAGCTTTAAGATAGTTAATGGTGAGTATTTTATCAATGATAGGATACAGAAAGGGCAAAAAATATTAGCAGAAGGCGCACAGGGAAGTATGCTGGACGTAGATTTTGGCACTTTTCCTTTTGTTACCAGCAGCAGTACTATTTCTGCGGGTGTGTGCACGGGGCTGGGTATTGCGCCACAAAAAATTAAAGAGGTGTTTGGCGTATCAAAGGCTTACTGCACTAGAGTTGGAAGCGGCCCTTTCCCCACAGAACTGGATGATGATATGGGCGAATTGTTACGCAAGACCGGCAGCGAATTTGGCGCCACTACCGGCAGGCCAAGGCGCTGTGGCTGGATTGACCTGGTTGCTTTGCAATTTGCCTGTATGATAAATGGCGTTACGCAGATCATCATGACAAAAACAGATATTTTAGATGCCATCCCCGAATTAAAGGTTTGCAACGGTTACAATATTAATGGCGAAGAAAAAAATTATGTGCCCTTTCAAATGAACCGGGTAAAGATAGAACCCGTGCATAAAAGCTTTGAAGGCTGGCAAACAGATATCACCGCTATAACTGAATATGATAAGTTGCCGTTAAAAATGAAAGAATACATTGATTATATCAACAACTTCTTAAAAGTTCCGGTTAAATATATAAGCAATGGCCCGGGTCGTGACCAAATAATTTTGGCATAAAAAATAATAATAAATGCCCTATTTTTTGGCAATTTAAAAATCTATAAGAAATTTTACAGCAACAATTGGTTATTATGGCAACAAAATCCAACAAAGAAAAAGGGACTACTCCGGGCGAAGATATCCCTGCAAAAAAGGCTCACGCAAAAGCATCGCCTAAATCTAAAAAAGAGGAAGATGATGATGGTGACGATGATGATATTGAAGATACCAAGCCCGTTAAAAAGGGAAAAGCGTCTTCCAAAAAAGATAGCGACGATGATGATGACGATGACGATGACACCGATGATGTAGAAAAAGAAGATGAATGGGAAAAAGGCGAGGACAGTGATGACTGGGATCCTGACTTCGACGAATTTGATGTGCCTAAATCAGCGGCCAAAAAATCCACTTCAAAAAAATCGCCGAAAGATGAAGAGGATGATTTTAAGATAGATGATGATTTTAAAGACCTTGGCTTTGACGACTTAGATGGCGGTGGGAGCGGGTTTGACGATGATGATGATTTTTAAGGAAGATAGTAGCAAACGAATACTGTGTTAACGGATTAATTGCCGGCAGATAAAATAATAAAGTGAAAAAAGCTACTACTTTTGAAATAAATAATTTTGCTGAATTAAAAATAAAAATGTTGGACTGGTCGAAACAGTTCAACATTTTTTGTTTATTGGATAATAGCGGCTACCAATTTCAGGCACCTGCTTTTGAATGCTTGCTTGGCGTGGGCTGTAAGGCAAACATACAGGTAAGTGCCGGCAATGCTTTTGGGGCCCTAAAAGCTTTTAATGCCGCACACAACGATTGGCTTTTTGGGCATTTGGCATACGACCTTAAAAATGAAACCGAGCAATTACAATCTAACAATTTTGATGGTATTGGTTTTTCAGCGCTTCACTTTTTTGTGCCGGAAATAGTGCTTCAATTAAGCCATCATGAACTTACTATTTTTTATGATGATGGTGAAGCGGAACAAATATATGCTGCCATAAATAAGGCTTCTTCATCAATTAAAGAAGAAGAGGTGGCTGCATTTAAAATTGAGGACAGCTTTACAAAAAGCGGCTACATCAAAACCATACAACAAATACAGCAACATATTTTGCGGGGCGATTGTTATGAAATAAATTTTTGCCAGGATTTTTTTTCCACCAACGCTACCATCGATCCTGTAACTGTATACCACAAATTAACCTCACTTTCTCCAAACCCTTGTTCTGCATTGTATAGAGTAGAAGATACATATTGCATGTGCGCAAGCCCGGAACGTTATTTTAAAAAGACGGGCAACAAAGTTATTTCCCAGCCTATTAAAGGTACGGCTAAACGCTATTTAGAAGATGCGCAACTAGATGAAATTAGCAAGCAGCAACTATTGCAAAGCGAAAAAGAAAAGAGCGAGAATGTAATGGTGGTAGATTTGGTAAGGAACGATTTAAGCAAGGTTTGTAAAGTAGGTACGGTGCAGGTAGATGAGTTATTCGGCATTTATAGTTTTCCTCAGGTACACCAAATGATTAGTACCATTAGTGGCGAATTAACGGATAGTACTGATTGGATTGATGTAG
Organism: Ferruginibacter sp.; assembly: GCA_025351645.1. Taxonomy (GTDB): domain Bacteria; phylum Bacteroidota; class Bacteroidia; order Chitinophagales; family Chitinophagaceae; genus Ferruginibacter. The sequence continues at coordinate 37,448 of JANXVN010000291.1, read as the reverse complement.
TGAAAGCGACTTTCCCAATGGGCTCTATGACGGGCGCACCTAAAAGGCGGGTAATGCAATTAATAGAAGAATTTGAGCGCACCAGGAGAGGGCTTTTTTCTGGTGCAATTGGGTATGTAAACCCACAAGGCGATGCTGATTTTAATGTGGTGATACGGAGCATACTGTACAACGCCACTACCAAATACTTATCTTTTTCGGCAGGCAGTGCCATTACTTTTTACTGCGACCCCGAAAAGGAATATGAAGAATGTTTACTGAAAGTAGCTGTTATGAAAAAGGTGTTAGGGCAGGAGGATTAATGCTTTTTCTTTTTAATGCCAGAAGTAGGGTATGCAGTCTTAAAATCTGGTACCGTAGTGCCGCTCAATAATAATTGCACGCTCTCGTTTAAAATCTGGTATTTATTAGCTACAAACAATTGCATCTTATCAGGCGGCAGCTTAAGGTCAAAATTTCCTTTTAACGCCATCATAGCATTGAAAGCTGGATTAAAATGATTGAATTGAGCAATATCCATCGCCACATTTTTTGCAATTATGCCACCATTGTATTTACCCGAAATTGGCAATGTTTCCACATCCGCTAATTCTGCCGTTGTTAAGGTAGATTTTTGTGTATACGGATTGGTGCCGGCAGCATTCAAAGGATAGCTGGTACGGTTTACATCTTCACCAAAAGGCAAGGCATCAGTAGAAAAAGTAGTTACGCCACCACCGCCTTCCATAATGTAATGCGTAGCTATAAACCTTTTTACGTAAGTCCGCGATTCTTCTGGCAAATAATATTGCAAGCGCCAAAAATCATTGCTGCCACTTTTTTTTATAGCGCTATTAACCCTGCCCAGGCCACCGTTATAGGCTGCCATTACTAAAAGCCAATCATGCAGTTGCTTATAAAGCACAAGCAAGTATTTTGCAGCAGCGTGTGTGCTTTTATAATAATCACGGCGTTCATCTAAATCGTTGTTTACTACCAGCCCAAAATTCCTTGCAGTAGGTGGCATAAATTGCCAGGGCCCGCCGGCGCCTACGCCGCTTGTAGCCGCAGTGCTTAAATTAGATTCTATAACGGCTATATATTTCAGTTCTTTTGGCAGGCCGTATTGTTGCAGTATGCCATCTATCAAATTAAAATAAGGCATTCCCCATGCTTTCATTTTTTGCAGGTAGCCTCCATGCACTTTCATATAATCCTGCACAAAAACTTCTGCATTTGGGTTTATCTGTGCATCGTAAGGCAAGGCTGCATTGTAACTATAATTGGCAAACAGGTTTTTAAAACCATATTTAGTTACCTGGCTAAAATACTGCACTTTATCTTTTGGTGGCACTGTCCTCAACTTAATTACCTCATCAATCAGTTCATCTTCTTTAGCAATATTTTCAGGTACGGTATCTTTTACTATTGTTTGAAAACTAGTTGTTGGTTGTAATAATTTAGTATCACCGGCAATTACCGGTAAACAACTAAAACTAAAAAAAATTATAAATAAATACTTATTCATTTTTATAAGAGGCTAACCAGCCTTGTATTGCTGCATCAGCAAGGTAGATAGTTGCAGCAAAGTTACTTCATCCATTTTATTTGTAAGTACCTGCAAGCCAAAAGGCAGGCTGTTACTATGTTTGTACAGCGGCAGCGATATGGCTGGCAAGCCAGTTAAATTAGCAAAAACGGTATAGATATCTGCTAGATACATAGCAATGGGGTCATCGCTTTTTTCGCCAATAGTAAATGCTGTAGTGGGGGATGTGGGTAGTATAATGGCATCAAAATCATTGAAAATAGCGGCGGTTTTATTTACCAGCATACGCCTAACCTGTTGGGCTTTAGTAAAATAGGCATCAAAATATCCAGCACTTAAAACAAACGTGCCAAGCAATATGCGGCGTTGTACTTCCTTGCCAAAACCTTCGCTACGGCTTAGCTTGTAAAATGCTGTTAAATCTGCTACCGCAGCTTCTGTGCGGTGCCCAAAACGCACGCCATCATAACGGTTAAGGTTGCTGCTGGCCTCCGCGGTTGTTAAAACATAATAGGCCGGCACAATATATTCCAGTAAATCAAATGCTACTGGCTCAACGCTATGCCCATCCGCTTTCAATTTTTTTATGGTTGAAAAAATGCCGGCACTAATTTCTTTATCTAATGATGGATGTTGTAAAGCTTCTTCAAAATAAGCTATGCGGTACTTTGCAGGCGTGTTTTTTTTCTCCAATAAAAAAGGCTGCTCAATAGCCGTACTGTCATATTCATCTGGGCCGGCAATTACTTTTAATGTTATTTCTATGTCTTCCACAGTATTGCCAAAAATACCAATCTGGTCAAAAGATGAAGCGTAGGCAATCAGCCCATATCGGGATATCCTGCCATAGCTGGGCTTTAAGCCTACAATGCCACAAAAATCTGCAGGCTGCCTAACGGAGCCTCCTGTATCGCTACCGAGGCTTATCATGCACATGCCCGCCTGCACAGATACTGCGCTGCCGCCAGAGGACCCACCCGGTACTTTTGTTTCATCCAAAGCATTCAATACATTGCCATACGCAGAGTTTTCGTTAGTGCTGCCCATTGCAAATTCATCGCAATTGCAATTGCCGATTATTATGGCGCCTGCATCCAATAGCCTTTGTATTGCAGTAGCGTTATAAACAGAAATAAAGCCAGCCAATATTTTTGAGGCAGCAGTAACCTTATGCTCTTTATAGCAAATAACATCTTTAATTGCTACAACAACCCCGTACAATGGGCCGGCTTTTACAATACCATTACGGGATGCATCCAAAGCAGCCGCTTGCGCTAATGCTTCTTCTGCAAATACTTCTACAAAAGCATTCAGGTGTTTTTTAGCATTTATTTGTTGCAGGTAATGCTGCACAGTAGCAACGCAGGTAGTTGATCCTGAAAAAAGTTGTTGCTGATAGTCTGTAATGGAAGTAAACAAAAAATAAAATTTTAATTGATGTATATAAAACAGGCTGAAATGTGCCTTTGCAAATATGGTTTTATCCAGATAAGCAAAAAACTCACTTCAGCCGCAAATGTATTAATAATAAGTAAAACCTTACTTAGCAGAATCTGGTATGGGGGTATCAGTAGCCCTCATCTTTTCCAATTGTTGCTTTAATTCCCTAATTTCCTGCTCCTTGTCTTTTTCTTTCATGCCTTCTTCTATTTCATTCTTCACACTGGTTTTTGCGTCGTTAAAATCCCTTACCCCTTTGCCAATCCCTTTCATCAATTCAGGGATTTTTTTTCCGCCAAATAATAAAACTACAGCCAGTAAAATAAAGATCCATTCAGACCCGCCTGGCATACCAATTAAAAAAACAGCATTTAAATTAAGTAATGACATGATAATAAAATTTAGTCTACAAAGATAAAAGAAATATTTTCTTTCATATCTTTTTTGATTGTTAATAATCAAATCTTTTATTTATCAAAAAAAGACAAATTACCTTAAATGACGCCCACATTTTGCTTTGCCATTGGCAGCCTCGTAATTAGTAATGCCTCTTGAGCAAGAAGCAGCTAGTAGTATTGTTGCAATAATAATTCCCGAAAGGATGATTTTTTTCACGTTTTTGTGGCTTTGAGATTAAAAGGAATTGATTTTCCACTAGACGGAATTTCACCATACTGATTGCATGGCTTAAAATTATTCCTGAGAAAGTGAAAAATATGCTAAATAGAAGGGTATATACTCTGCAAGGCATAGATTATTGAATTAAAAACTTTATCCTTTTTGCCGCAGAGTCGTGGATTAAAGGAGGATGTAATCTGAGAATCTGCGGCTCGATTTTAATAATTCGCTTTTTGCCACTTGCGGAGTATAAACTAAAAAAAGCGAAAACCGTTTAACTGGTTTTCGCTTTTTAATATATTTATGTAAAAACTACTTTTTCTTAAGAGCAACTGCCATTCTTTTTTCCTGGATACGTGCGCTTTTACCACTTCTTTCACGCAGGTAAAACAATTTAGCACGGCGAACCTTACCAACTTTGTTTAATACGATACTTTCAATATTTGGAGAATAGAAAGGGAATAAACGTTCAACACCTACGCCATCGCTCATTTTACGTACTGTAAAGGTTGCGGTGGCACCAACACCCTGGCGTTTAATCACATCGCCTTTAAAGCTTTGGATACGTTCTTTAACGCCTTCTACAATTTTGTAGTTAACGGTAATATTATCACCTGCCTTAAATACAGGAAGTGCTGGCTTTGCTGTAAGTTGTTCGTGTACAAATGCTACTGCGTTCATAATCATTATTTTTAACGGACGGCAAAGGTAGGGTTTTAATTGATAAATTTAAAATGAATAGTAGATATTTTTTAAATTATGCCATTTGGGTAGAAGTAAGCTGAATTTCATTAAAATAAATAGTAGTTGCTACAAATTAAATATCACCCAAAAATTATCTTGAAAGATTGATCCCGAAATTTGGGAAGGATGTGCTGCCCAAAAAAACTCATAACTTATAACGCATAACTTATAACTATATTATAACTATGTTATAAGTTTGCTGCAAAATAACCTCCCCATGTACGATCTCCACGATTTTTTATTGCCCATCAATATCCATGCTGTTAATGAAGACAATGGCTATAACGATGGACAGATAGGCAAGCATATAATTTTAAATGAAGGCGAGATGCCGGATGTGGAAAATGCAGATATCGTGTTTGTTGGCGTGCCCGAATCAAGGGGCAGTGGTTTGTTTGATGCTTGTAACGAGGCACCAGATACCATCCGCAGGCAATTGTACAGGCTGCATTATTGGCATAAAGATGTGGTGCTTACAGATATTGGCAACATACAAGCGGGGGCAACATTAAATGATACTTATGCTGCCATATCAACGGTACTATCAGAATTATTAAGACTGAACAAAACAGTTGTATTATTAGGCGGTACCCACGATATAACTTTAGCACAATATTTTGCCTACCGCAAATTGCCACAAGTGGTGGAAGCTACCTGTATTGATGCCACCATCGATTTAAGGGGCGAAAGTGCACTAAGGAGTGAAAATTTTTTGTTGGAGATGTTAACAGGCGAACCAAATATGGTAAAGCATTACAACCATATTGCGTTTCAAAGTTACCTGGTGCACCCGCGCATGCTGGAAACAATGGACAAGCTGCGGTTTGACTGTTTTAGGGTAGGAAAAATAAAAGATAATATTGAAGAAATGGAGCCGGTATTACGCAACACTAACCTGCTAAGCTTTGATATTAATGCCATTAAGCATAGCGATGCGCCTGCTAATGAATGCAGCCCCAATGGGCTAAACGGCGAAGAAGCTTGTGTGTTGGCGCAGTATGCCGGCATGAGCACCAGCCTTAATAGTTTTGGTATTTATGGCTATCAGCCACGTGCCGATATACAAGAACTTACTGCAAAACAAATTGCCCAGATGCTCTGGTATTTTATAGATGGCAAAAGCCGAAGCAAACAAGAAGCATCGTTGGAAGAAAGCACTAATTTTAACGAGTTTAATATTGTTTTTGCAGAAGTAAATACCAAATTTTTGCAAAGCAGAAAAACAGGCCGCTGGTGGATGCAACTGCCTGATAAAAAATTAATTGCCTGCAGCTACAACGATTACCTAAGCGCTGGCCGCAACGAAATACCCGAAAGATGGCTACGTACGCAGGAAAGGAATTAGTGCCATATTGCTTTTGTGATGAAGTATATTTGATAACAAAATTCCGGTAATGAAAGGCAACCGACCATTTATAAAGTACGGCATTATTTTTGGCTGCGTAATTTTTGCCGGTATATCTTTCTTATCTTCCTGTTCCATATCCAAAAAAATTGCTAAGCAGGCGGATAGTATTTTATTTAAGGATACTATCATTAGCAGCGGGCATATCGGCATTAGTATTTATGAGCCAGCTACTAACAAATACTGGTATAATTATAATGCGGAAAAATACTTTGTGCCAGCGAGCAATGCCAAGCTTTTTACCATGTACGCCGCCATGAAATATCTGAGCGATAGCCTGGTTGGTTTACGCTACCAGCAAACAGATAGCGGGCTGGAAATTTACCCAACAGCCGACCCAACTTTTTTAAATGCAGATTTTACAAGGCAACCCGTATTTTATTTTTTAAAAGCCAACCACGATATTATTTATAACTCAGCTCACTTTACAGATGCGTTGGGCAAAGGCTGGGCCTGGGATGATTACATGGATCCTTACATGGTGCAAAGAAGCGAGTTCCCCATTTATAGTAATCTGATATCGGTGTATAAAAATGGCCCTGCCTTTAACATTATACCCGCAGGCATACCATTGCACTTGCAAGACCAGCCTTTAAAAGATGCTTATAATTTAAGCCGCACAATATTCCGCAAATGGTATACCAATGATGTTTCATTAGTTACTTCTTCAATGCCCACACAAAAAAATGTATATCAAATACCACTGGTTGTAAACAATTATGAAGTGGCTGATTTTTTAAGTGATACGCTCAAACAAAAAATACATTTTATTGATAAGCCAGTAAAAGATTCTTTAAAAGTTACCGAAGAAAAATATAGAAAAATTTATTCTCAGCCAACAGATTCCTTGCTAAAGCCGATGTTATATACAAGCGATAATTTTTTTGCAGAACAAAGCCTGTTAATGGTAAGCAATGAACATATTGGCTACATGAGCACCGATGCAATCATTGATACCTTATTAAAGATAGATTTACAGGATGTACCTCAAAAACCACGCTGGGTAGATGGTTGCGGGCTTAGCCGTTATAATTTATTTTCGCCTTTATCGTTTGTGTATATCTTAAATAAAACAAAAAACGAGTTTGGCATACGGCGGCTGCAAAGTATTTTACCAACCGGCGGAGAAGGCACACTTAAAAATTTTTATCAAAAAGATAGCAGTTTTATTTTCGCCAAAACTGGCAGCTTAAGCAACAACTCCGCCATTAGCGGCATACTATATTCTAAAAAAGGCAAGCTGCTTATTTTTTCTATATTAACTAACCAATTTATAGGCAACGCAACAAAAGCCCGTCATTCTGTTGAAAAATTTTTAGAAGCCATCCGTGAAAAATATTAGTTAAACTTGTAATTTTGCACCTAAACTATTATACTATAATATTATTGACGTCAACTAATTTTTGTTTTTGTTAATACCCCTAAAAATTTAAAACAACGTTACAAATGGCAAAGTTGGGAAGCAAAGAAAAACCAGCAATCGTTAAAGTGCAAACAGAAGAAAGAGCCATGGAAATGATGGCTATATGTAATGCAAACGGATGGCAGGTGATAGTAGGCATAGAGCCTGATGTAAAAGAAAATATCGATGATATTATAACATTAGGTGGCGGTACTAAGCCAGGTACAAACTTTAAAATGCCTCCAGCCAACAATGCGCCCTGCCCATGCGGAAGCGGCAAAAAGTATAAGCGCTGTTGCGGCATATAAGCAAAAATCCTATTTGGCTAAAAACTGTCTTTTTCTTCAAATTCTTTTCGGTATTGCGTAGGCGTTAATTGTTTTACCTGTTTAAATTGTTTGCTAAAATGTGCCCAGCTATTGTAGCCGCTTTCGTAACAAATTTCCATTATAGGCTTGTTGCTATTGGTAAGCAGCTTGCAGGCATGGCTTATGCGCAAGTCTTGTATAAAATCAAAATAAGTTTTCTTGATATTTTTTTTAAAAAAACGGCAAAAAGTCGGTATGCTCATAGCAGCAACATCTGCTACTTGTTTTAAGGTGATGGGTGTTAAATAACGTTTAAAAGAAAACTCGATTATCTTTTCAATGGCTGGATTAATATTATCGTTGCTGGAAGCAAAATTCTGCGTTAGTGTAACGTAATGTATGGTAGTGCTTATTTTTTGCAGGCATTGCAGCAGCAAGCTAATCCGTTGAAAACCCTTTAGCGTTTCCAACTCAAAAATAGCCGCCGCCATCTCTTTTTTTAACTTTGGTTGTATTTGTATGCCATCTTCTTTATTTAAAAAATGAAATACATTTTTAAGCTCCGGCAACTGTAAAAAGCCGTTTCCAAATATCTCTTTTTTAAAATGGATTACTACCGAGCAACCAATTAATTTATGGTACTGTTTTTTAAACCAGTGCGGTAAATTTCCTGCAATAAAATAAATATCGCCAGCCTTGAATTCGCCAATATAATCGCCTATCATTGCAGTGCCATGTCCCTCTTTTATTAGTATCAGCTCAAACTCTTCATGTTTGTGCCAGTTAGTCTCAAAATTGGGTGTGCGGTACCGCCTGCAGGCAAAAGACTGGTGCTCTTCAAGATATATTTTTTGAATAAGTGTTTTCATCTATAAATTAAATTAACTGCTATCTTATCAATAATTTATATTAAAATTATGTACAACTGATAAGATAACATATTTTATTTTAAAGATAGCAGTTGTGTGCCAACCTAAAAAAGTGAAATTTTATAGCATAAAAAACGATTGTAAATAACGTTCATAAAATTGCCTTATGCTATTATTAGGTATCGATATAGGGACCTCCTCCATAAAAGTTGCCATTGTAGATGCGCAAACGCAGCAGTGCATTACTTCAGTGCAATACCCTGATGTAGAAACAGGCATTACTTCCCTGCAAAAAGGATGGGCCGAACAAAGTCCGGAAATGTGGTGGGAAAACGTGCAACAAGCTATTTTAAAAGCCCATGCGCAACAGCAATATAACCCTAAAGATATTACGGCCATTGGCATTGCTTACCAAATGCATGGTTTAGTATGCGTTGATAAAAACCAGCAGGTATTGCGTGACAGCATCATTTGGTGCGATAGCCGTGCAGTAGAAATTGGCAATAAAGCGTTCGACGCCATCGGGCACCAAAAATCTTTAGAGCACTTGCTCAATTCACCTGGAAACTTTACCGCAGCAAAGCTTGCCTGGGTAAAAGAAAACGAACCATCTACTTTTGAAAAAATAGATAAGGTAATGTTGCCCGGAGATTTTATTGCCATGAAACTGACCGGCGAAATTACTACCAGCATATCCGCATTAAGCGAAGGTATTTTTTGGGATTTTAAAGAGCAGCAATTATCTACCGATGTATTTAATTATTTTGGTTTTGATACTGCTTTAATACCAACACTTAAAGACGTATTTACCGCACATGGCATAATACAAAATGATGTTGCTGATTATTTATCGCTTAAACAAGGCATACCAGTTACTTACAAAGCCGGCGACCAGCCAAACAATGCCTTATCTTTAAATGTATTGGAACCAGGCGAAGTAGCCGCAACGGCAGGCACTTCCGGCGTTATATATGGCGTTAGCGACCATTTGGTGTACGATGAAAAATCCCGTATCAACAGCTTTGCGCATGTAAATTTTACTGAAGCGCAAAAAAGGGTTGGCGTATTACTTTGCATCAACGGCACCGGCATACTTAATAGCTGGGTAAAAAAAATCTGTGACGATACCTTTTCTTACCAGCAGATGAATACTGCCGCCTCTGTTATTGAACCAGGCAGCAATGGCCTGCGTATATTGCCCTTTGGCAACGGTGCAGAGCGCATGCTGGAAAATAAGCTGGTACAGAGCCACATACACAACATAGATTTTAATGTACATGGCACCGCACATTTGTACCGCGCTGCCCAGGAAGGCATTGCATTTGCATTTAGGTACGGGCTGGATATTATGCGGGAAAATGGCATGTCGCCCTCAGTAATACGTGCTGGTAAAGCCAACATGTTTTTAAGCGATGTGTTTACCCACAGCTTTGTAAATGCCACCAATGTTACGGTAGAGCTGCACGACTGCGATGGAAGCATTGGCGCTGCACTCGGTGCTGGTATTGGTGTTGGGTATTATAAAACTGCTAAAGAAGCGTTTGTAAATACAACACCGTTAGCACTGGTAGAGCCAACGCAAAGCGCATTGTATGATGAACTGTACGGCGAATGGAAAGCATTACTGGATAAAATATAAAAAGTAACTGCTACAGATATTGTGGAAGCGAAGCGGTACACTCCCACAGTGGGGGTACAGTAAAAGGAAAGTAAGATTAACAAAAAACAAACCATAAAATCGTAAACTTCTTTATCGCCCTTTGGGCAGATGAAGGCAAATTAAAAATTATGTCAGTAATAACCGGAGACAAAGAATTTTTTAAAGGCATCCCCGAAATAAAGTTCGAAGGTGTTGAAAGCGATAATCCTTTTGCATATCGCTGGTACGATGAAAATAAAATAATTGGCGGCAAGCCGATGAAAGAATACCTGCGTTTTGCCTGTGCTTACTGGCATTCGTTTGTAGGCAATGGCAGCGACCCTTTTGGGGAACCAACACATGTGCTTCCATGGAATGAAAAAGCAGATACCATTGAAAGGGCAAAAGATAAAGCAGATGCGGCCTTTGAACTCATTACCAAACTAGGCATGCCTTTCTATTGTTTTCACGATGTGGATGTGGTAGATTATGGTAATGATATTGCGGAAAATGATAACAGGCTGCAAACGCTTACTGCCTATCTTAAACAAAAGCAAGATGCCAGTGGCGTGAAATTATTATGGGGCACAGCCAATTTATTTTCTCACAGAAGGTACATGAATGGGGCCTCTACCAACCCCGATTTTCATGTGCTGGCGCATGGTGGGGCACAAGTAAAAGCAGCTATGGACGCTACTATTGCATTAGGCGGCGATAACTACGTTTTTTGGGGCGGCCGTGAAGGCTACATGAGTTTGCTGAACACCAACATGAAAAGAGAGAAAGAACATCTTGCACGCTTTTTACACACCGCAAAAGATTACGCCCGCAAAAATGGCTTTACAGGAACTTTTTTGATTGAGCCAAAACCATGCGAACCAACCAAGCACCAATACGATTATGATAGCGAGACTGTAATTGGTTTTTTACGCCAATACGATTTGTTGAAAGATTTCAAATTGAACATCGAAGTAAACCATGCAACACTTGCAGGCCATACTTTTCAGCATGAATTACAAGTGGCTGCAGATAGTGGCACTTTGGGCAGCATAGATGCCAACCGTGGCGACCAACAAAATGGCTGGGATACAGACCAGTTTCCCAATAGCGTTAATGACCTTACAGAAGCGATGCTGGTAATAATTGAAGCCGGAGGATTTGGTAAAGGCGGCGTAAATTTCGATGCCAAGATACGCAGGAACTCTACCGACCCTGCAGACTTGTTCCACGCACATATTGGCGGTATGGATACGTTTGCAAGAGCTTTGATAACTGCTGACAATATCCTTAATAAATCTGATTATAAAAAGCTGCGTACTAACCGTTACGCCAGCTTTGATAATGGGCAGGGCGCTGCTTTTGAAAATGGTTCAGTAACATTGGAAGGCCTGCGTGCATACGCCATTGAAAAAGGCGAACCAAAAACTATCAGCGGCCAGCAGGAGCATTTTGAAAATATTATCAACCGTTATATTTAGTAGTTATTCCGTGGCGTAATTGTTATCAATTGAGGCGTACTGTATAATTTTTGTGGCGTGCCCCAAGCCGCGGCGGCAAGGGGCCGGGCTATCCGCTCCAATCTTTTTGCAGCACTAGTTATTGGTTTGAAGCGTATGCCGCAAAAAGGATTTCCGCTGCTATCCCTCACGCTTCGGATCGAATTGTATTTGGTGCCGTTAAAGTAGGCCTGTATTGTATGGATTGCCCCTGGTTTAAACCAGGGGCAATCCATACAATACAGGCAATTTAGCCACCCCATGAAATTCATCAATGCCGCACACTAAAAAAATATTTTTATGCTGATGCACCAAACCATGCGCTGGTATGGCCCTAATGATATTGTAAGCCTTGCTGATATACGCCAGGCTGGCTGTAGTGGCGTTGTAACGGCACTACACCAGATTGCCGTTGGCGATGTATGGCCTGTTGCTGCTATCCTGGAAAGAAAAAAATTGATAGAAGCTGCGGGCATGACGTGGACAGTTATTGAAAGCCTGCCGGTGCACGAAGACATTAAAAAACAAACGGGCAACTATAAACAATACGTAGAAAATTACAAGCTATCGCTGAAGAATGTTGCCCGTTGTGGCTTACAGGTTGTTACCTATAATTTTATGCCGATACTGGATTGGCTGCGTACCAATATTGCTTACCCAATGCCAGACCGAAGCAAAGCCTTGTACTTTGAAAGGGCAGCTTTTATTGCTTTTGATATTTTTTTATTGAAGCGCCCCAACGCCGAAAAGGATTATCAGCCTGAAGAAGTACAAAAAGCTACAGCCCGTTTTGCTGCTATGGGTACTGAAGAAAAAAAACAATTGTCCAGCAATATGATGCTTGGCTTACCGGGTAGCGATGAAGCTTTTACACCCGAAAAAGTATTGGCAGAACTAAAAGGGTATGAAGGAATTGATGCTAAAAAATTAAAGCAGCATCTTTTTTATTTTTTAAAAGAAGTAATACCAGTAGCAGAAGCATGCGGCCTCAAAATGGCGATACACCCTGATGACCCACCTTATAAAGTACTAGGCTTGCCGCGGATAGTAAGTACAGAAGAAGATGTCGCAGAACTACTGCTGGCAGTGCCTTCTAAAGCAAATGGACTATGTTTTTGTACTGGGTCTTTCGGTGCAAGGGCCGATAATAATTTGGTTAAAATGATTAATCGCTTTGCGGATAACATTCACTTTTTACATCTGCGCAGCACCAAGCGGGATGCAGAAGGAAACTTTTTTGAAGCCGGCCATTTAACAGGCGATGCAGATATGTATGCTATCATAAAAGAAATTTTGCTGTTGATGCAACGAAGAGGTATTTCAATACCCATGCGGCCAGACCATGGGCACCAAATGCTGGATGACCTTGCAAAAAATACCTATCCTGGCTACACGGCAATTGGCAGGCTAAAGGGCCTGGCAGAATTAAGAGGCGTTGAATATGCCCTCAGCAGAAGTATAGGCATTAAAGGGCTACAATAAAAAAGACAAATCTTCTTCTTGTAAAATTTCCCTTTTGGTGATGGCTTCTTTTTCATCCCAATAAAACAACACGCCATTTTTATCGCCAATAAAGGTCAGTACATTGCCTTCCAGTTTTAATGCCGTGCCTTCTGGCAATGCCACAATAGGCAAGCCTGGGTTCATTTGCATAAATTCCTCCAGCCGCTGGTCACGGGTTTCGCCGTTGTGGCCCGGCAGCGTTTGGTTATTGTAATGCGGGTTTATTTGAAAAGGTAAAAAGCCCAAAGCATTAAAACTTTTAGGGAATATTACGGGCATGTCGTTGGTAGTGCCAATGCCTGGGCCTATTATATTTGCACCAGCGCTCCAGCCAATGTATGGCGTGCCTTTGTTTACTTTGTCGCGGATAATATCTAAAATCTGACAGGCATAGATATCGTGCAGCAACTTAAAAGTATTGCCGCCGCCAACCATAATCACATCTGCTTTTTCAATGATTGCTTTTGCATTGGCTGATGTTACAGTCATAATTGTATGGGGCAAATTTGTAAGCCCGGCCCTTACCATTTCTGTATAAGCTTCATAATTTTCATCTACCGAAGCGAAAGGTATAAATGCAGTGGTGCAGGCTTTTTCTCCTAAAAAACTTTGGATGACAGGTGCCGCATTTTGCAGGTAACTGCCACTACCAACACGGGAACTACTAAACGCAAGGATTCTATTTACAGCCATAACAATGTTATTTAGATTGCTTATTCAAAGGTATTATTTAATGTATGGCCGAAGGTAAAATTTATTATGCCCGATTTTTTTATAACTGTTTGATAATGAATAAAAATGGCTGAAACCCCTGCCACCGCTTGTTAATACAATAACAGCACTTATAATTTTAGCTTTTTAGTATGCGGCAGTTTTAATAATTTCAATGTATGAAATGGTTGTTTGCTTATTACTTTTTTATGTGTGCTGCGCCTACCGTAAATGCCCAGGATATAGCTTTGCATATACCTACCGCAGAAACTTACTCCAGCGCCTCTATTGCCAGGTACATACAGGCTAATTTTACTACAGACAGGCAAAAATTGCGTGCTATTTATAGTTGGGTTACAGCTAACATACGGTATAGCACCGATAGTATGTACAACATTAACTGGGGCCCCGACCCAGAGATTAAAGTATCTGCAGCATTAAGGAGGAAGAAAGGTGTTTGTGAAAATTTTGCTGCGGTATTTACAGATATTGCTTTAAAATGCAACATCCCATCTTTTGTAGTAAGCGGCTTTACAACTGCATCTAAATCTTCGCATAGCTGGAGCGCCGCTTACATAGACAGCACCTGGTTTTTATGCGATCCAACCTGGGATATTGGTTATGGAAATGAAACTAAATATTTTTTGATACAGCCAGATGAGTTTATAGAAAACCACATGCCGTTTGACCCTTTATGGCAGCTATTGCCTTACCCAATTACGCAACAACAATTTTTTAGGGGAAACACGTATGGCAAAAAAAATCGGCTGCCATGGAACGTTAATGACTCTGTAAAAGCGTTCCTTCAACTGGATAGTTTACACCAGCTGGAAGCATCTGCAGTAAGGATGAAACAAGCTGGCTTGCAAAATAATGTAGTTAATATTTGGCAGCAATATATAAACATGAAGATTGCCATTGTATATGGCGACAAGGATATGGAACTGTACAATGGCGCCGTGGCAGACCTTAATAAAGCCAACAACATTTTTAATAATTTTGTGCAATACCGCAATAACCAGTTTACGCCGGCAAAGCCAGATGCAGCCGTTGCCGCGTTGCTAGATCCAATACCACGGTTAATTGCGGCTGCTACCAAAAAAATTAGCAAGATAGGGGAGAAGGTAGAAAATGTACAGTACGATACAGGATCTCTAAAAGGCAGGCTCACAGGCTTATCCGCAAAGGTTTTAGAACAGCAGCATTTTTTAAAGCTTTACCTGGAAAGCGCAGCAACAAGCCGGCAAAAGTTATTTTATACTACTAAATAAGAATGGATATGCAAGGCAATAAAAACTATGCGCATTCAAGCACCAGGCCCGCCCGGATGAACCGGTTCGGACGGGAATAGCAACGGAAATCCTTTTTTTTTCGGGCCGCCCGCAAAAAAAGATTGTAGTGGATAGCCCGGCCGCAGGGGTGCCCAAAAATCTTCCTTATTATTTATTGCATCCACAATTCTCGTTTGTGTAAGGGCAAAAAAATACACCACTTTTTACGGTGATGCACTGCTATATTTTTAACAATAATTCCTTAAAAATCATAATCGCGTTTAGCGATATTTAAGCGTATGCCTGCCGTAACTAAAGAAGTGGTGCTTTTTTGCGTGGGGTCGTTTACATATTTATAATTGCGGTATTGGTAAGAGGCATCCAGATATAAATTTTCCCTAAGCTCGTACGAAACCTGTACCAGCGCATTAAGGCAGGTTATCTTGTTGCCGCCACCTACTTTATAGCCTTCATCAATACCAAACCTATTGGTATCAAACCTAAAAATATCGCCGCCCGCGTTGTAATTGGAGCTATCCAGCCCTTTTTTATAATAAATCAATTTTGCCAGCAGGTATAAGCGTGGCGCTGGCTGATAATTTAAGATGGCTATCATCTCTTGAAAATTGGCGCCTAGCGGATGCGCCAGCGGCTGGTTGTAATGGCTATAGTTGGATACGGAATCGTTGTGGCTGTACGTGTATGGCCTTACGCGGTTATATTCAAATTGAAGGTCGAGGTTGGGTATATTAAAGGCATCTACGTATTTAATGCCTGCCTGCATACCAAATTTATTTCCCCACCAGCCAGGATCGTTCTTTATTTTGGTTAATACAAATT
This sequence comes from Ferruginibacter sp., assembly GCA_025351645.1. Classification (GTDB taxonomy): domain Bacteria; phylum Bacteroidota; class Bacteroidia; order Chitinophagales; family Chitinophagaceae; genus Ferruginibacter. The sequence goes on along the minus strand of JANXVN010000291.1, from coordinate 21,674 downwards.
CATCCAGCAATAGTTGCCCGTACAACTGGATGTGGTGTGCGATGTTGGCTTTAAAATCGCCACCCACCAGGGCATTGTCAGGGCTGCCAACAGAGCCTTCTATGTGGCGTAAAAATATAATGGGGTTAAGGTATTGAAAGTCGAAATGGTTTTTTCTGCCGAAGATGATGCTTTCAAATACGCCCACATTCAACCATTTGGTAACGTTCATGCTTAGGTGGTGCATGGCTGCATATTTTCTATCTAGTAAAACATCGCCATGGCTCTTATCGAACTGCGGCATTAATTCCATGAATAAATTTTGGTAATTGAATTTCCATATTTTGGTATTCAATTTTAAAAAGAGGTTGCTATTGCCCCAATCGCTTAAAAATAAGCTACGGTAACCATTGCCAATAAAATTTTTATCGTACCCAAACTGGATGTCTATGTATTTTGCGGCATTAAAAGTAATGTACCCTCTTGCATCAAAATAATCAACGGCCGTACCTTTAAAACTTTTGTAAAAACCCACGCCAGGCACAGCTTTTGCACCCGCAACATATTGTTGAAAAAATTGTGGCCCACGTTCCTGGTTATCGGTTATAGTGGTTGAAAAGCCAAGCTTGCCAGCTATCATGCCCCTTGCGGTTGCCCCCCGGGTATTTAAAAATATTGCTTGGTCGTACCCTGGCTCAATAGCCTGGTTAATTTGTATGATAGGGTTTACTGCCAAAAAGAAATCTTTTACATTTACTTCCAGCATATTTGGCTTTGTCTTATAAAAACCACCTAGGATGGCCTTCTTGCTTAAAAAACTTTCCTTAGGGCCGGTAACCCATTCGCTGTTGTTCATTAAAAAACTGTGCATATTGTATTCATCCACCTCGCTCATGTCAAGGTCTGTCCAATCTTTAAATTTATCAACCCCGGTAGAATCGCTGAACCCTTGGCGGGCACTATCTAAAAACTCAGTTTCCCGCACAATGTATTTGCGGTTAAAAGGCTTTAAAGTACTAAAGTTAAGATGGGTATTTGTTTGCTGCTTTATCTCTAAGCGGTCAATAAAACGATATCCTTTATCGCCCTGCGATAAAAAAGTAGATTGCGCGGTAACGGCAAACGGACAAATAAAAACAAGTAGTTTGACAAAGCTTTTGATAATTTGCATGGGGAATTGGTAATTTAACTAAACAATTTTTTTAATATATGCAAAAATACCTCTTTAAGGACATACAGCTAGTAAATGAAGGAAAAATAGAAGTACTTGATTTATTGACCAATGGCGAGCGCATTGAAAAGATTGGCAAGCAGCTGGAGAATACCAACAACGCGATAGAAATAAATGGCGAAGGAAAGTTTTTATTGCCCGGCGCAATAGACGACCAGGTACATTTTAGGGAACCAGGCCTTACGCACAAAGCAGATATTTATACAGAAAGCAAAGCCGCAGTGGCAGGCGGTGTTACCAGTTTTATGGAAATGCCCAACACTATACCTAATGCTTTAACCATTAATTTGTTAGAAGATAAGTATGCCATAGCTGCACAAAACTCGTTGGCCAACTACTCTTTTTTTATGGGCGTAAGCAATACTAATGCAGCTGAAGTTTTACAAACCAACAAATTTGCGGAAGATATTTGCGGCGTAAAAATTTTTATGGGCGCCAGCACAGGAAACATGCTGGTAGATAATTATGGCACGCTCGAAAAAATTTTCAGGGAAAGCGAGCTGCTCATTGCCACGCACTGCGAAGATGAAAAGATAATTAAAGAAAACTACCAGCGCATTAAACAAGAGAAAGGTATTTTATCTGCCGCAGACCATCCGTTAGTAAGGGATGATAACGCTTGTTACGAGTCGTCGCTGGCAGCCATACAGATTGCCAAAAAGTATAACACCCGTTTACATATACTGCACATCAGCACCGAAAAAGAATTACAATTGTTCGGCAACATGTTTCCCTTAAAAGATAAAAGGATAACCGCCGAAGTATGCGTGCACCACCTGCATTTTACGGCAGATGATTACCAACGCCTGGGCTATAAAATAAAATGCAACCCCGCCATAAAAGCGCCGCAAAATAAAGAAGCGCTTTGGAAAGGCTTGCTGGACGACCGTTTGGATGTAATTGCCACCGACCATGCGCCGCATTTGTTAAGCGAAAAAGAAGGAGATTATGAACATGCGCACGCCGGGTTGCCGTTGGTGCAGCACCCTTTATTACTGATGCTGCATTATTATAAGCAAGGCAAAATTTCTATAGAAAAAATTGTTGAAAAAATGAGCCACGCACCTGCAGAATGCTTCCAGATAAAAGACAGGGGTTATATTAGGGAAGGTTATTTTGCAGATTTAGTGCTGGTGGATTTAGGCCAATCATCTACCGTAACAAAAGAAAATATATTATACAAATGTGGGTGGAGCCCGCTGGAAGGCTTTACGTTTCCGGCAACGATAACGCATACTTTTGTAAATGGGCGCATGGTTTATGGAAATGGTATATGGGATGAATCTATAAAAGGCAAGCGTTTGAAATTTAACCCCCGCAATAGGTAAGATGTGGGCAAACAATTGCGGAATGATGTTGTTTTAAATGGTTACAGTTTTTCATTTTTAAAAGCAATAAATACACAATCTTTGCCGTTGGCGAAAGATTGGATAAGCCATTATGGAAATAGATAAAACAACCTTCACCGACCTATCTATATTTGATGCCGCGGAAGAATTTTCAGTATTCAGTAAATTAAACTTGTGCCGTACCGTAGGTGGCCGGGATAAATTATACGAGAACTTTATCAACCCGCTCAATAGCATCGAAGCCATTAAAGGCATACAACTAACCTTGCAGGCTATTTTACAAAACCTGCAGCACTGGCCCATGCAAATAAGCAATGGTTCGGTTTTGATGATAGAGAAATTTTACTACGCTACCATTGACGGTATACCCGCAAACCCCACGTCGCTAACGGCTTACAGCTATAAATATTTTCATCGGCCAGATTTTTCGCTGGTAACTTATTCTGTTGGGCATGCGTTCGATTTTATTAAAGGCATGCAGTTGCTGATAAAGTATTTTTTAAAAGAAGATGCCCCCGCACCGTTGCATAAATTACTGCTGCAGGCACAGCAGGTTATCAACCAAAAGCAATTTATTATTATTGAGCAAAGCACCAAAGCATCCGACCTTACCATTGTACAACAACTGCAGCTGGGACGATATTTGCGGCACCATTATAAAAGAGATATGCTGCAATTGCTCGATATCTATTTTCAGTTAGATGCCTGGTACGGCATGGCAATGGCAGTAAAACAATACGGGCTGCAGTTCCCCGAATTTGTACAAGGCGACCAGCCATTATTAACGGCAACAGGCTTATATCATTTATTGCTTCATAAACCAACAGGCTACGATATTACGCTGGACCCGGAGTGTAATTTTTTATTTTTGACCGGCGCAAACATGGCGGGCAAAAGCACGTTTATAAAGTCTATTGGCGCAGCGGTTTTTTTAGCACATATAGGTATGGGCGTTCCTGCCCAGGCAATGCAGTTAAGCTTGTTCAATGGCATACTCAGCAACATTAACGTGGTAGATAATATCAGCAAAGGCGAGAGTTATTTCTTTAATGAAGTGCAGCGTATCAAGTCTACGGTAACAAAAATTTCCAACGGCAAAAAATGGCTGATATTAATTGACGAACTATTTAAAGGCACAAATGTAGACGATGCAATGAAATGTAGCAGCACTGTTATTGAAGGCCTGCTTAAAATAAAACAATCGTTGTTTATCCTTTCTACCCACCTCTACGAAATTGGCGAAGGGCTTAAAAAGCACCCCAAAATCAGCTTCAACTATTTTGAGACTGCCATTAAAAACGACCAGCTATTATTTAGTTACCAGCTAAAAAAAGGCATCAGCAACGACCGCATTGGTTATCTTATCTTAAAAAATGAAGGCGTGGTGGATATGTTGCAAAAGTTATAATGCAAAGAATACCTTCGGTTTTAATACAACAATCTATTGGTATATACTTTATGATTTCTTTAAGATATCCAAAGCAGCTTTTTTTGCGTAAAGTATTATGTTTACAATTCGAAAGTTTTACAAACCAATCATCTATTTACACTATATATGGCTTGATTTTTTACCCTCAACTTTTACCAATCAATTACTACTGCCTGAGATTTATTATTGACTTCAAAAAATAAATTATCATGGGTAAGCAAAACAAAGCAGGTGTATTTACAATATTATTTATCATTGGCTGCTTAGGTATTGCAAAGGCGCAAATAAATGTAAGCAATTGGCAGGTGGGCGTTAATGGCGGTATTTTTGTTTATCAGGGCGATCTTACGCCTTCCACATTGGGTTCTTATAAAACGGTAAAGCCAACGCTTAGTGTGTATGTGTCTAGAATTTTATCGCCCTCTTTTTTACTGCGTACTAACCTTGCGGTAGGCCAGTTAAAAGGCGATGAAGCAAAGTACAGCAGCCCAGCCTACAGGCGCCAGCGCAATTTAAGTTTTACAACGCCGGTAACTGAACTTTCGGAACTGCTGGTATGGAATATGTTTGGCAATAACAGCAATGAAATTGGCAACAAGTTTTCGCCGTACCTATTTGGTGGTGTAGGCGTAAGTTTTTTAAGTGTAAAACGAGCCAGCAATCTCAATAAATCATATTTCACTAACGAGCCTACTGTTGCAATAGGGCTGGCGGCAGACATGAGGGTAAACCCACCAAAAGCAATATTGGTAGTGCCGGTGGGCGTAGGTATTGAATATTATTTAACCCCACATGTTGCACTTACAGCCGAAACGAATTTCAGGTACACCCGTACCGATTACCTGGATGGCTTTAGCAAGGTTACCAATACTAATAAAAACGATTTTTATCAATCACATACAGTTGGGCTGGTGTATAAATTTGGCAAAAAGAACCAGTTGGGCTGCCCGGTACTAAAATATTAAGAAATTTAATTTACAAGCATAATCTTATGCCGTTAATTTAAGGATATATCACTGTCTTTACCTCACCTTAATCCTCTACAAAAAAGAAGAAATGACCTTAGCCTAAAGACATTGAAGCATACTCTTATTTTACAATGGCTACATTAAAAAATTTATTTCAATGTAGCCATTGTTGTATTTGTTCTATTGGGATGGGCTATTCTACCGCCCTATTTAAAAAATCGATCATCGGCTTCATGGCTTCAAAAGTTTTGGCTATATCTTTTACCAGTGCCTTACTTTGTAGCTCCACATCTGTAAATGGCTTGCTAACAAATAAACTTTTCATTTTAAGGTAATGGATAGCAGGGTTGTTTTCATCATAACCTTTTGGCGGCCTTATTAAAGTATCCATCCCATTAACGCCATCGGGAAAATATTTTTTAAAAGTTTTGTTATTTAGCAACGTTTTCCATTCAGCAAAACCATAATCGAGCTCTTGCCTTATTTTAGCTAACTGTGCCGGAGGCGGTAAGTAAAAGCCTCCACCAGCAAAACTTTTACCTGGCTGAAAATGAAAGTAATAACCGGCAACATCTGCCTTTTTGCCCCCACTGCTAAAGGATGCGCCCATGTTATTTTTATACGGGCTTTTATTTTTGCTAAACCGTACATCGCGGTTAATTCGAAAGGTGCAATCTTTAACTTGCAGCGTGCCTATCGGTTCGTCAAATGCAGCAATAGCAGGGATAAGGCTGCTTACTAATTTTTCCAAGTCTGCTTTAGTAGCCTCGTATTCACTACGATTTTCATCAAACCAGGGCTTGTTATTATTATTTTCCAGCTCTTTTAAAAATTGTATAGTCGAAGCTTGTAGCATGTATTTTTTTATTTCGGTAAAATTATGCTATTAAAAAAGGAACCTGCGGTAGGTTCCCATTATGTTTTATTAATAAAAAGTTATTTTACCCTGCCCCAATTCTCGCCGCTTTTTATCCGGTATATTGTCATTTCGCTAACACCATATTTTGCGGCCATTAATTTATACGTCAGTTTACGTTTAGGGTTATTGATGGCAGTTTTTATGGCCTTAACTTTTGTCGCGTTTAGTTTTAGCCCTTCTTTTTTATTAGCCTGCAATTCTTTATAAGCAATTTTTAGCGGGCTTTTTTGTTGGTGGCTGCCAACTTCTTCTTTGGTTGCCCACTTAAGGTTTTTAGCACTGTTATCTTCTTTAATATGGTTTAAATGAATTACGAAAATATGCTTTGTAGAAGGCTTTTTACAAAACAGCTTCGCTATCTCCCTGTGAAAATAAATTGTGCCATTCCCTTTTTCTACATGTAAATTCAACGACCGGTAACCCGAAGTTAAGGAACCATTTAAAAGTTTTCCGTCTTTATTAACATCATCAAAATAACTGGCAACTCGCCCATGTGTAGAAACAGCATACTTTTTACGTAATAGTTGGTGACCAGTAAATTGCAATTGGTTCCAGGTTTCGCCGGGTATTTTTTTAATCATAGAGCTTGATTTTAAAGTTTATTTTTTGCGTAAGTAAAGCAATAAAACCCTTTAACTACAAGCCTGTATAATTGTTAAGATCACCTTATCAAGCTGGCAGCATTTTTATAAAATCGTCTTCGGTTATAATCTTGATAGTCTGTATTTTTTTTGCCTTCTCTAATTTACTGCCTGCATCATCTCCTACAATAAGGTAATTTAACTTACTGCTTACGCCACTAACAATTTTACCACCATTTTTCTCTACCCTTTCTTCTGCCTCGCTTCTTTTTAATTGAGATAATGTTCCTGTAAATAAAAACGTTTGCCCTGCTAACGAATCATTTTCCGCAACTTGTTTTTTTTGGTTTTTCAAAGAGATGCCTAGCCGCTCTAGCTCCTCCAGCATGTGCAGGTTCTCAGCATCGTGAAAAAACTTATAAATACTCCCTGCTACTTTTGTGCCAACATCTTCAGCCTCTTGTAACTGCTCTTCTGTATAATCGCTAAATTGTAATAAATGGCCTACCACATTCGCTAACGTCTTAGCCGTATTTTCGCCTACATAGCGAATGCCCAGCCCATAAATTAACCGGTGCAGGGGCTGCGTTTTGGAGCTGGTAATGGCGGCCTTCAAATTTTCCAGCGATTTTTTTCCAAAGCCTTCCAGCTTGCCAATTGCTTCATAATCAAGCCGGTAAATACCTGGTATATCTTTCAGTAATTTAAGCTCAAAAAACTTGCGCACATTGGCATCCCCAAAGCTTTTGATGTCCATTGCATCTTTGCTTACAAAATGTATAATGCGTTCCACCACTTGTGCGGCACAATTAATATTTATACAACGCCAAACTGCTTCTCCTTCCGGCTTAAATAACAAGTCTGCACACACAGGGCAATGTGTAGGAAATTTAATGGCCGTCTCCGTCCCATCCCTCAGCTCTTCAAAAGATTTTACTATTTGCGGTATCACATCGCCGCTTCTTTCTATTAAGATTGTATCGCCCAGCATCAGGTTTTTCTCCTTAATATACTCTTCGTTATGTATCGAAATGCTAGTGACCGTAACGCCGCTAACCTGCACTGCCGCTATCTTTGCTACAGGCGTTACTGCACCCGTCCTGCCTATTTGAAAGCCCACCCCCAATAATTTGCTGGTGGCCTGCCTTGCCTTAAACTTAAAAGCAATTGCCCAACGGGGATGGTGGGATGTCATGCCTAAGCGTTCCTGTAACTGCAAGTCGTTTACCTTTACCACCATACCATCAATTTCATACGGCAAGCCATCCCGCTGGCTTTCAAATGCTTCAATATGCGCTATCACTTTATCAATCCCTTTAACTACCAGCATCTCTTTTTTAGGGCTCCTAAAACCAAGGTCCCACAACATTTCCAGCATACCTGAGTGTGTGGTTGGCTGGCGGTTATCCGTACCGATGATGTAACTTATATGATATAAAAAAGCTTCCAAATTCCTTTTCCCTACTGCAGCACTATCTTTCATGCGCAACGACCCTGCTGCTGCATTACGTGGGTTGGCAAACGGTGGTATACCTTCTTCTATCAGCCTATCGTTGTACTTTTTAAAGTTGCTTTTATTTATTAAAACTTCACCACGTATCTCTATTTGTTCAATGCCATAACTGCTAAATTTAGCCGTTAGCGGCACGCTCCTTATTTGCCTTGTGTTCTGTGTAATATCATCGCCAACAACACCATCGCCCCGGGTTGCGCTCCTAAAAAGCTGGTCGTTATCATAAATTACCGAAACGCTGGCACCATCAAATTTTGGCTCAACACAGTATTCAATTTCGGGCTGCCCGCTTAATTCTTTTGCCTTCCTGTCCCAATCTAAAAGATCTTCTTCATTGTACGAATTTGCCAGCGAAAGCATTGGCACAAGGTGCTGTACTTTGAGGAAAATACTTACCAAACCGTTGCCAACTCTTTGCGTTGGCGAATCTGCTGTAATAATGACCGGGCTTTCTTTTTCAAAAGCTTCCAGCAATTTATAAAGGTTGTCATATTCGGTATCGCCAATCAACGGGTCCGTCTGCACATAATACCGGTACTCATGAAACCGCAGCACATCCCTAAGCCCTTCTATATTTTCACTGCTGTATTTTTTATTGTCTTTAGCAATAGCTACTGCCAACCATTCAATGGTTTGCTGCTGTAATTTTTGTGCTTGTCCTTTATCGTACATATAATTTTTTCTGCGGTAAAATTAAATAATCCAATGAGTAATACCGATGTAAAAAATAATAAAAAGTAGTGTAATTTCTTTTGAGGGTTTTAAGGCGCTATGCAAAAAAATAAATACAATTTTTGCCCCGGCTAATACAGTAGCTATGTGGTGGTTCATTGGCCCGTCCGAATGGGAGCCGGGCGGGCGTCGCACGTTTTTACATCGGGTTTTCAGGCATCTTTTACCGCTCCATGTGGGGCTTATTCAAAAGGCGTGCTTGTTTGTAAAATATTTCCCATAACCCTTGCTTAAGCACTACTCTTACCAAAAAAATATTTTTTTGCCACTTTCAATAATGTGTGTAATTTACACATTAAATTATTGCCATATGAGAAAGGCCTTTCTTTCAATCAGTACTATATTTATATGTTTTGCCGTTAGTGCGCAACTATTGTCCTGGTCCCCACAATTTCCTACAGATGTTTCAAGCATTACCATTACCGTAGATGCCACACAAGGCAACCAGGGTTTAATGGGTGTCACAGCTCCAGTCTACCTTCATTTAGGTTTAATTACGAGTGCCAGTAAAGATTCAAAAAACTGGCAATATACATCAACTACCTGGGGCACAACTACGGCGCCCATGGCAACTTCATTGGGTAACAATAAATGGTCTTTTACAATAACAAACCCCCGCACCTATTTTAATGCTGCCAATGGTGGTGTGCCTGTTGGGGAAACTATATTAAGCATTGCCATGCTTTTCCGTAACGCTGACGGTAGCAAAGTGCAGCGCAATTTCCATGATTCAGATTTGTATGTGCCCATTTACCCTGCGGCTTCCAACCATAGTCAAATAATTAATCCTAAAATTATACCTTATTATAAAATTGAACATGAGCCTGTAGTGGCTACTATAAATCAAACCATAGCTGCTACAGCTGTGGCTTCCAGCAAATTGGGCACACTAAATATGTATTTTAACGGAACGAAAGTTGCCGGTCCGCTAACGGCAAAAGATACCATTACTGCTAACCCGGTTATTACTGTGGCAGGCAATCAAGTATTGGTGTCGGAATTAGTTATTGCCGGTGTTAATTATTACGACTCGGTTAAATTTTATGTTGCCCCGGCAGCCCTAATTGCGCCATTACCCGCAGGTGTTGCAGAAGGTATAAATTATGGAACAGATTGTACTTCAGCAACGCTTGTTCTTTTTGCGCCCAATAAAAGTTCGGCTGCGGTGATTGGTGATTTTGCGGGTAGTAACTGGGCTGCTCAATCTCAATTTCAAATGAACAAAACGCCCGATGGCAATTACTATTGGTTAACCATTACCGGACTTACTTCGGGTACCGAATATGCCTATCAGTATTTGGTGGATAATGCCATTTATATTGCAGACCCTTATGCAGAAAAAATATTAGATCCTTATAATGATCCTTCAATACCTGCCGCAACTTATCCTAATTTGATGCCTTACCCTACCAATGCAAATGTTACTGCAGGTAAAAATGGTATTGTTAGTGTGCTGCAACCCTGCGCAACTGCCTATACCTGGCAAACGGCCAATTATGTGCGCCCTGAAAAACGTAACCTTGTAACCTACGAATTGCTGGTACGTGATTTTGGTGCTGCCCGCAATTATCAGATGCTGATTGATAGTATTGGCTATTTTAAAAGCCTCGGAATTAATGCCATCGAATTAATGCCGGTTAACGAATTTACCGGAAACGACAGCTGGGGCTATAATCCAACTTTTTATTGTGCGTTGGATAAAGCTTACGGAACCAAAAATAAATACAAAGAATTTATAGATCTGTGCCACCAAAATGGCATTGCAGTTATAATGGATGTAGTGTACAATCAAATGGATGCCTACAGTAATCCCGAAGGTAAATTGTATTGGGATGCGGCTGCAAATGCTCCCGCAGTAAATAGCCCCTGGTTTAACCAAACTGCTCCGCATCCTTACAGTGTTTTTAATGATTTAAACCATACATCTGCTGCAACACAATATTTGGTTGAAAGGTCGATGGACTATTGGTTATCTGAATTTAAAATTGATGGCTTCAGGCTAGACCTTGCTAAAGGATTTACCCAAACACAAAGTGATGGCAGCACAGTTGAAAATTATGATGCAAGCCGCGTGGCAAACCTTAACCGTTATTACGATCATGTTATTGCAAAATATCCTGACACTTATATGATCCTTGAATTTTTAGGAAATCAACGCGCCGAAGAACAAGCTTACGCTACAAAAGGTTTTTTACTATGGGGTAATAATAATCCTGCTTATAACCAGGCCACGATGGGTTATGCAGATAATTCTAATTTTTCTAAAGTAGTTTATAACGATCCGCAGCAAGCATTTACTACACCAGCTGAAATGGGTTATATGGAAAGCCATGATGAGGAAAGATTGATGTATAAAAATTTGCAGTACGGCAATGCTGCCGGAACATATAGTGTAAAAAGTTTGCCAACAGCTTTGCAAAAAGAAGCGGCAGCAGCTGCAGTTTTCTTTACTGTACCGGGTCCAAAGTTACTTTGGCAGTTTGGCGAAAGAGGTTATGATATCAGCATCAATGATGGTGGAAGAACGAGTGCTAAACCGCCGCATTGGGAATATATGGCAGATCCTAATCGACTGAATTTATACAATGTTTATGCTAAGCTTATTAAACTAAAACTTGCAAATCCTTCTGTATTTAATAACTCAAAGTTTAGTTATGATTTTAACGATAATGGTGGTTTAGTAAAGCGTTTTCAAATTGCAGATTCTATCGCCGGAGGCAGTAGTGTTACTGTAGTTGCTAATATGGATGTAACTGCACAAACAAGGCCTGTAACTTTTCAATCAGCGGGTGGTTGGTATAATTTTGTTGCAAACGGCGCCGGTACAGGTTTAAATGGTACAAAAGATAGTTTTAATATTAGTGCTGCAACCCAAAATATTACACTGCAGCCCGGTGAATATCATGTGTACATTAGTTTAACAGGATGTAATGCTGTTACCCCTGCAGCCGGATTAAATGTTACCAACATTACAACCAATACTGCAACATTAAACTGGACCAATCTAAATGGTTTATTTTATACCGTAGATTATAAACAAACCGGCACATCTGTTTGGATGAATGCAATTAATAATAGTACCTCCGGAACTGTATCGGTTTCTAATTTAATGGCAGGTACAAATTACGATTGGAGGGTAAGTTCAAATTGTACTGCAACACCTTCAACTAATTATGTACAATCTACTTTAACAACGGGTTTTAATATTCCTGCAATTGGAAATTTAAAAGATGGATATGGAATAAAATTAAGTCCTAACCCTGTTGTTGGGCAGGTAGTAATTGATTATTTTATCCGAGGAAACGGTATAGTAAATTTGACCTTGGTAAACACTTTGGGGCAGCGGCTTAAAATACTATTTAGCGCCATGGAAACGCCGGGCCAGTACCAGTTGGTGTTGCCAAACCAATTGAATGATTTAACTAATGGAAATTATTTTATCTGGCTGGAACAAAACGGAAAAGGCAATGCTGTACATTTTATAAAAAATAAACAATAGCGTATTTTTAATCTTGCTGATAATTTATATATCAATTATAAGCATTAGTACAATAATAATAAAATAGAAAGTTTCATTTTTAAACATCATTCCATGCTGGCAGATGAAAAATTGGTCCTATCAAAAACTGCAAAAACGCTTCAGGCCATACAATCGGAGGTAGAAAATATCAATAGGATTGCCTTATCTGTAGATTGTGTGATTTTTGGTTTTGATGAAAATACACTCAAAGTTTTATTGATAAGAAGTGATTTAAAAAAGTACGCCGGTAAATGGTCTTTGCTTGGAGACCTTGTTTTTCCAAAAGAAGACCTTGATGCGGCAGCATACCGCATACTAAAGCAACGTACTGGGCTCGGCGATGTTTATCTGGAACAGGTTCATACTTTTGGTACCGTTAATCGCCATCCCGCTGGCCGGGTTGTTACAGTAACTTATTGCTCCCTTATAAATGTGCAGCACCACAAATTAAACATCCTTGATAATGAATTGCATTGGCATGATGTGAAGAATGTAACCGGCCTGGCATTTGACCACCAGCAAATATTTGATAACTGTTTTAAAAAACTACAAAAAAGAGTGCAGGAGCATCCACTGGGCTTTAATTTACTGCAAAAGAAATTCTCCCTGCGAGACCTTCAAAACTTGTACGAAGCAATATTGAATATTAAACTTGACAGGAGGAATTTTAGGAAGAAATTTTTTTCTATGGATTTGTTAGTTGATTTAAACGAAATGGAACAAGACGTACCTCACCGCCCCGGAAAATTGTACAGGTTCAATTACGAAAAGTATGAAAATAGAGTAAAGAAATGGGGTGGGATTGATTTTTAAGTATCTAAAAATGAAACGTATATTCTTAATTTCCCTAATGGTTTTATAATAAATCCCAACATAGACCTGCATATTTGCACCAAAAAGATAGCACCTATCTTTTTGGCTAACACACATTTTATTGATCATTGCACTTATGGTTAAGTATACAATAGTAAATTATGCTTGGTGAAAAAAGATGCAGTTGAAATTGGCAAATTAATATGCAATTAAATATTTAACATTTATTTGTTAATTTAAAAAACACCAGTATATTGTGTATAAATTACACATTCTAAAGTGTATATTTTACACATTTCATAAAAACAAACTTTACTAACGATAATGGCTGTTTTATGGAATGCTAAACGAAAATGACTGCGTATGATTATTTGCCAGCCTTCTCAGGGTATGGCTCCAGCACACATTTTCTGTACAGCATTTCATTTGCCCATTTAAAAAAACGCAAAAAAATGCATATGAAAAAAAGCATGAAAAAAATGCTCCAATTTTTTTCAGGAACAGTTGCGGTGATGTTGCTATCATTAGCTGCCATTAGCCAAACTGTTATGTCCGGAAAAGTAAGCGACTCTAAAGATGGTAGCCCGGTATCAGGTGTTACGGTAACCGCAAAAGGTACAAAGGTATCTACACAAACAAGTAACGATGGTACTTACAAAATTACTGTGCCTGCAGGTGCAACAACTTTGGTATTTACTTCAGTTGGATTTGCCCGTCAGGAACAAACCATCAACGGAGCGAGTGTAGATATTAGTTTTGTTAGCAGTAGCCAACAATTAAACGATGTTGTAGTTGTAGGTTATGGCTCAGTAAAGAAAAAAGATCTTACAGGGTCAGTCTCTACAGTTTCATCAAAAGATTTTAATAAAGGTGTCTTTGCATCTCCCGAGCAATTAATTGCCGGTAAAGCAGCAGGTGTTTCTGTTATATCAAATGGTGGTGGTCCGGGTACCGGAAGTTCTATCCGCATTAGAGGCGGTGCTTCATTAAATGCAAGTAACAATCCATTAATTGTTATTGATGGCGTACCTGTAGATGTAGAAGGTGGCGTTAAAGGCGCACCAAGTTTTTTATCTACCATCAACCCAAACGATATTGAATCTTTTAATATTTTAAAAGATGCCTCTTCAACTGCTATTTACGGTTCAAGGGCTTCTAACGGCGTTATATTAATTACTACAAAAAAAGGTAGAAAAGGAAAGCCTGTTTTTAATTTCAGCACCCTTGCTTCTGCTTCTAAATTAGTAAAAAAAGCTGCGGTTTTAACAGCTGATCAATTAAGGGCACTTACTACCGCTAACCCGGATGGTAAAGCATTTATACCTTTTTTAGGTACTGCAAATACAGATTGGCAAGACCAGATTTACAGAAATGCTTTTGGTACAGATAATAACTTTAGTGTTAGTGGTGCATTCGGTAATATGCCTTATCGTGCCTCTGTTGGTTTTTATGCACAAGACGGTATTCAAAGAGACAATAACCTTAAAAGAACTGCAGCATCTTTAAACCTGAGCCCGCATTTTTTAAATGATCATTTAAGGGTTGATATCAATCTTAAAGGCTCCAACTCAAACAGCGATTATGCGCCTGATGGTTTAGTAAGTAATGCTTTAAGCTTTAACCCTACACAACCCATTTACAGTGGCAATAGTCGCTATGGTGGTTATTATCAGTATTTGCAAGACAATACTTTTACTGGTTTAAGAAGCGGCGCACCCAGTAATCCGGTTGGACTGTTAAATCAAAATACCCATACTGCAGTTTCTCAACGTAGCATCGGCAATGCACTGATTGATTATAAGTTTCATTTTTTACCTGATTTACATGCTACTTTAAATGTTGGTTATGATATTTCAAAGGGAACAGAAAATTATTACTCATCTGATAGTGCTGTAAATAGTTACAAATTTTCAGGAAGCGTTAGTCCGATTGATGGTAAATTTCATGGGGGTAACCTAAGCAAAGGGCACGAAACAAGTACCAATAAATTATTAGAGTTTTACCTTACCTATGGCAAAGACCTGAAAGAAATTAATAGCCGTATAGATGTAGTGGGTGGTTATGCTTTTCAAAATTTTGTAAAAACCGTTTATAATTACAGAAGTTATTATTTAGATGGAACACCTACCGGAACCGGCGCCCAACCTGCTTTTCCGTATGACAAGCCGGAAAATACTTTGATATCCTATTACGGTCGTTTAAATTATGCTTACAAAGGGCGTTATTTATTAACTGGTACAATCCGTACAGATGCGTCTTCAAGGTTTCCTACCAATAACAGGTATGGCGTATTTCCTTCCGGTGCCATTGCATGGAAAGTTAAGGAAGAATCTTTCCTGAAAAATTCAACAGTTTTATCCGATCTTAAAGTACGTGTTGCTTATGGTATCACAGGCCAGCAGGATGGATTATCAAATTACTCTTCTGTTATTAATTATTACGTTACAGATGTAAGTTCTCAATATCAATTTGGCAATAGCTTTTACAGAGGTTATACCTTAGGTGGTTATAATACAAATATTAAATGGGAACAAACGGCCACTTCAAATGCAGGCGTTGATTTTGGATTTTTAAATAATCGGATTACCGGTAGTGTAGATGTTTACTTAAAGAAAACAACGGATTTGTTAAACCAGGTAGATATACCCGGTGGTACAAACCCTGCAAATAAATTAGTTAGCAATGTAGGCAGTATGGAAAACAAGGGTATCGAACTAAGTATCAATACCCAGGTAATCCGTAAAACAGATATGACACTTGATTTTGGTTTTAACGTTGCCTACAACAAAAATAAAATTACTAAACTAACCTTCGTATCAGACCCAACAAACCCGGGTAACAAATACAATGGTGGTGCAAGTTTACCAGGTACCGGCGCAACACTAAATATAAATTCTGTTAACCAGCTTCGCGGAGCATTTTATGTATATCAGCAAGTTTATGATGCAGCAGGCAAACCAATTGAAGACATGTTTGTTGACAGAAATAGAGATGGTGTAATTAATGATAAGGATTTGTATCAATATAAAAATGCCGATCCCGTAGTGTTCATGGGTTTCAATACAAATTTTACTTACAAAAAATGGAACGCAGGTTTTGTAATGCGGGCAAGTTTAGGAAATTATATGTACAATAATGGCGATGCTAATAACGGCAGGACCAGTTCTATTTTTACCAATAACAATACTGTTTTAAGAAATGGCGCTCCAAACGTTTTGTACACCAACTTTAAGGGTACAAGTGATAAATATTTCCTGTCTGATTATTATGTACAAAATGCTTCTTTCTTAAAAATGGATATCATTAACATCGGCTATGCTTTAGGCAAAGTGTTTAACGGCAAAGCAAACCTTCGTGTTAATGCCAACCTGCAGAATGTATTTACCATCACAAAATATACAGGTATCGATCCCGAAATTAACAGTGGGGTAGATAATAATTTCTATGCAAGGCCCCGAATTTTATCTTTAGGATTTAACCTTGGGTTTTAATAAATAATAAAATTTAAAAAAATATTTTTATGATAAAAGAGAACATGAAAAATAAGCTCCTGCTTTTAGGAGTTGTAGCGATAGGTTTTTCTTCCTGCACAAAAAAACTGGATCTTGTACCAACTAATGGCACCAATAGTACCAATTTATTTACCAGCACATCTGCATACAAACAAGTGCTGGCAAAGGTGTACGGAAGTTTTGCCACCACCGGCAGTAATGGGCCAGGCACGGGCGATATTCAAGGGATTGATGCAGGAACATCTGATTTTTTAAGGTTGTATTGGAAGGCAGAAGAATTGCCGACCGATGAAGCTGTAATTCAATGGGGCGATATCGGAATCCAGGATTTTCACAATATGGTGTGGACACCCAATAACCCATTCATTACCGGTTTATATTACAGAAGCCTGTATCAAATTACCCTTGCCAACGATTTTATCAGGCAATCAAGCGATGCAAATCTTGCTTCAAGAAATATTACCAGCAAAAGTGCTGACAGTGTTAAACTATTCAGGACAGAAGCTCGTTTTTTAAGGGCTTACCAGTATGCGGTAATGATGGATGTTTTTGCAAAGCCACCATTTGTTGATGAAACTCCCTTAGCACAAGGTGCCTACCCAAAACAAAAAAGTCGTGCTGAATTATTTGCATGGATTGAAACTGAATTAAAAGCCATTGAACCAGATTTAGCTGCTGCAAGGACCAATGAATATGGCCGTGCTGATAAAGCTGCCGCATGGTCGCTTTTGGCAAGGCTTTATTTAAACGCAAAAGTGTATACCGGTACCGACAGAAGTACTGATGCTATCACTTACAGTTCAAAAGTTATTGGTGCCGGTTATTCGTTAATAAATAAGTACAGCGAATTAATGTTGGCTGATAATAATTTAAACACCAGCGAATTTATATTTACCATCAACTATGATGGCAACTATACACAAAACTATGGTGGTACTACATTTTTAACCCATGCACCAATTGGCGGCACTGCAAAAGCAAGCGATTATGGAGTTGATAATGCATGGTCGGGTTTGCGTACAACCAAGGCATTAGTAAATAAATTTCCCGGAGTAGGGGCTCCTGATTTGCGGGCGCAATTTTATACTGACGGACAAAATTTAGAGATAGGTTCCCAAACAGTATTTACAGATGGTTACATGATTAAAAAATATGTAAACAAAACAAAAGGCGGAGCAAACGGATCTAACCAATCATTTGTTGATATCGATTTCCCTGTGTTCAGGTTAGCTGAGATGTATATGATATATGCAGAAGCAGTTTTAAGAGGTGGTACTGGTGGCGATAATACAACAGCACTTAATTATGTAAATATTATTCGCACAAGGGCTTACGGAAATGCAACAGGAAACTGGGCTGCAGCCGACCTTACCCTAAATAATATTTTAGACGAAAGAGCAAGAGAATTTTATTGGGAAGGCTTTCGCCGTACAGATTTAGTTAGGTATGGTTTATTTACAAACGCAACTTATTTGTGGCCATTTAAAGGAGGCATTTCGGGTGGTACTGCAGTAGATGATTTTAGGAATATTTATCCTCTGCCATCTGCAGATATTACTGCCAACCCAAGCTTGCAACAAAATCCTGGTTATTAATCTTTATAAAATAAATAATTATGAAAAAAATATTATTCCTTCTGTTATCAGCTTTTATGCTGGTAACTGTTTTATGGTCTTGTAAAAAAGACGAACAACAAGTTGTTTTCCAAAATGGGACCGCACCTGTTTTATCATCTACTACTGCCGCTGTAATTCCGCTTAGTTTTTCAGGCGCTGATAATGAAGCAATAAATTTAACCTGGACAAATCCTAACTATCAATTAAATACCGGTTTAAGTTCTTACGATGTTTCTTACCAGATTGAGGTTGACACCACCGGCGCTAATTTTACCAATCCAAATAAAAAAGTAATTGCAATTAGTAAAGATTTAAATCTGGTAATGACGCAAATTGTTTTTAACGACTTGCTTTTAAACCAACTGCAATTAGCGCCATCAGTTTCTCACAATATAGACATTAGGGTTAAATCATTTTTAATCAACAGTACAGGCATTCAATATTCAAATGTGTTGAAATTTACTGCTACTCCATATTCATTGCCGCCAAAAATTACGCCACCTGCTTCCGGCACCTTGTTTATTACAGGTAGCGCAGTGCCAAGTGGCTGGGTAAATAATCCACCCGCTACACAACAATTTGCCATGGTTTCACCTACGCATTTTGTTTTAAATAGTGTTGCAATTACAGGTGGAAATTCTTACACTTTTCTATCCAATTTTAATTCATGGGATTATAAGTATAGCATCGCTGTAAAAAATGATCCTACCGCAGTTAATGGTGGCGACTTTCAATGGCAGGGTAATGATATTTTAGCTCCGTCGGTTTCTGGTAACTATAAAATTGATGTAGATTTTCAACGTGGAAAATTTACGCTTACCAAATTATAAATTAACAAATGCCTGTAAAAATTGCTTTGCATGCAGTACTTAACTTATAAATCCAATTGTACAAAAATAAAAAAAACTATATGAAGTATTTTTCAAAAATATTATTTTTCATAGCCATTACGGGTGCTTTTTTTACAGCCTGTAAAAAAGATACGCTACCATTTTATACCCATGGTTCCGCCACTGTATTAAGCGCTTCAACAAGTGTGGTTGCTCCGATAACTGCAGATTCCAATAAAAATGTAATCACTTTTTTATGGACCAATCCTAATTATGCCACCGATTCTTCTACCATTAAATACATGGTGCAAATAGATTCTTCGGGTAGAAATTTTTCTAAGGCTGTAAGCAAAACCATCATTGGTTCCCGCACAACAAATTTTACTGCAAAAGAATTAAATGCTATCGTTTTGTCGATGGGGTTCAAGTTTAACATAGCCTACGATGTAGATGTAAGGCTGGTTTCATCTTACGCCAATAACAACGATCAGTTTCAATCCAACACGGTTAAAATAAAAGTTACGCCTTATGTAACACCTCCAAAGGTAGTACCACCGGCAAGCAAAATGTTATTTATTGTAGGCGATGCAACTGCAGGCGGATGGGGTAATCCTGTACCTGCCGCAGCACAACAATTTGCTATGTTAGATTCTGTTACCTACCAGGGAACCTTCTTTTTAAATGGCGGAAATAGTTATGTAATGTTGCCGGTTAATGGCAAGTGGGATAACAAATATAATATCGCAGATGCATCTATACCTAAAATTTCTGACGGTGGTGTTTTTGGTGCAAATATGGGTAATACAAATATTCCGGCACCTGCATTAACGGGTATGTACACCATTAAAGTAGATTTTCAAAATGGGGTTTTCACCGTAACAAAAGTAAATTTATTTGGATTGCTTTATGTGCCCGGCGATTACCAGGGCTGGACACCAGCAACCGCACCTGCATTGGGCTCACCCAAAAATGATGGTAATTTTGAAGGGTATGTAAATATCCCAACCGGCAATAGTTTTGAATTTAAATTTACTACAAAGCCCGACTGGAGCAATTCTTTAGGCGATGGCGGAGGAGGTACACTTGTACCTGGAGGCGGTGGAAATTTAAAAGTTCCAGGTGCTGGTTATTATCATATTTTAGGTAATACCGTTGCCAATACCTGGTCTGCAACAGCCACAACCTGGAGTTTAATTGGCAGTTTTGCAGCAAGCACTTGGGGTAACGATATCCCGATGGTTTATGATGCGAAAAACCAGAGCTGGTCAGCCACAATAACTACAGTTGCCGGCGATCAGTTTAAATTTAGGGCCAACAAAGATTGGGGCTTAAATTATGGCGATCCCGGTAAAGGAAGTTTAGAAGTAAATGGGTCAAACATTGGTGATCCTGCACACTCAGGTGCCATTGCTCCTGGCAGTCATACCATTACCTTATTTTTAAATAATCCCGGTTATTTTACCTACATGATTCAATAAACTTTTAAAGCAAATATTTAAAAAGAGGTTATCCGTAAATGGGTAGCCTCTTTTTAATTTTTAAATGACTTGGTATTTATTGTAGAAAATAAAAAATTATTGGGTGTGCCCCCAAGCCGCTGCGGCAAGGGGTCGGGCTTTTCGTTGCAAATCCTCGGCACAAAGCCCGCGCACAAAACCTTCACCTGTGGGTTTTCCACTGCAATCCCTCACACGCGTACCATCCATGAAATTTTGGTTTTGAATTGGAAGTTTTTTGCAGGATATATTTTATGGCTCCCTACCTGCAGTTACTGTAACAAAGATTGTTAGGGATTGGTGGCACAGGAATCTTTATTTTCTTTTTGATTAAAGCTGTTCAATGTCATGGTCAGATAAGCCGGTATATTTAACAATATTTTCAGTAGGCTCTTTATTAAATTTCATATTGTTTGCGATGGTATTAACTCTTTTCTTTTCGGCAAATTCAATCCTGCCTGGATCATCTCTTTCTTATTACGATGCCCTTTCACACCTTATAATTATTCGTTGATATTAATTTTACAATTAAAGGAAGTTTATTATGCAATCCTCCATTATTCCAAATCAATAATTATGCACAAATTCTCCTTAACCTTTTCTATTAAATCAGTTGGCATCACTCCAACTTTTTTAATTAATCTTTTATTATCTATTGCTCTCATTTGATCAATCATAATATCACAATCCTGCTGCAAATTCGCCATTCCTTTCTTTAAGTGAACCCTTAAAATATCTGCATCAACTTGAACATTTGTAGTTATTGGACAAACTAGTGTTGATGGATGCTTAATTTTATTTAATAGATTAGTCTGAACAACTAATACCGGCCTGGTTTTTCCCGGTTCTGTTCCAATTTGTGGGCTGAGGTCGGCTATCCAAATATCATATTGATTAATCTGCATAGTCAATATTTTCAAAGTCCCTTAAAATATGCATAGAATCTTTTTCAACCAACAAAGATTCTATTTTAAGTTTTTTCTCTAAAATTTGCCTTTTTTGAACCTTATTATAATATTCTATTGCTTCATTAATATATCTATTTCTAGGTATACTAATGCTTGAAAGAATTTTTTCGGTTTCTCCAAATATTGAGTCATCGATTTTTAGTGAAACTATTTTCATCTAGATATTTTTAATATCCTAAAGGTATATACAATTTGTATATTTTAAATGGGTTTTGTTT
>JANXVN010000258.1 GCA_025351645.1 Ferruginibacter sp. | reverse complement strand
TAAGCCTGTTACATCCTCTGCTGGTGTTAAAATGATTTCTTCCCTGCGTAAGTGTGCCGGCAATGGCTTGCGGCCCGGATGGTTTACCCGTACAACGGTTTGTTTTACATCATGCGCTTTTATATGCCTGGTACTTTCTACTACTACTTCGCCCAGCTTATCGTTTTCAGACAAGGCTATACAGCAAACTGTTGGCATCAAAACTCACCTTCAACTTTTTGAGCCATTGTCCCATGGCCTTCATGCCTGCTGCGGTATGTCAAAGTGGCCGGTCTCCACTGGCTGTTTGGATTCGTCCGATACACATAGTACGGCGATATCCACCACTCCTTGGAGACATCCATGCCACGATAAAATTTCATTGCTTTTTCATAATTTTGTTTTATTCTTATAAAGATGGCTAACCATTTTGTCCCATCGCCTTAGTCCTTAATAATAGGTATCAAACCTTAATTGCTATTCAGGCACAAAGGGAAAAAACAGCAGGGGATTTTATCACTCCGTAGGTAATTAACCTTGACACAAAAGTTAATAAGTTCCCTGCTGCTGGTTAGTTGTTCACACAAAATTGTGGATTATAAAAAAAAAGAAGCAAAAAAAAGAAAAGGTAGTAATAGTAGCTTATCTTTTAAATATATCCAATACAAATCTAAAGGACACAACAATACTGCCCATAGCTGCTGTATTAGCCTGGACAAAAATTTATTTTTGGCCAAGCAATTTTAGCACTCGCTTAAGCTTATCGGTATGTTGATGGCAAGGCCGCCATCGGAAGTTTCTTTGTATTTGCTGTTCATATCCAGTGCTGTTTGCCACATGGTTTTTATTACCCCGTCCAGGCTTACTTTGGCATAGTCGGGTGTGCTTTGTAATGCAAGCTGGCAGGCTGTTATAGCCTTTATGGCGCCCATGGTATTACGTTCTATGCAGGGTATTTGTACCAGTCCGCCAATTGGGTCGCACGTTAGCCCAAGGTGATGTTCCATGGCAATTTCTGCGGCCATTAATGTTTGCTTTTGTGTGCCGCCCATGCACTCGGTTAAGGCTGCGGCGGCCATGGCACTGCTTACGCCAATTTCTGCCTGGCAACCGCCCATTGCCGCAGATATGGTGGCACCTTTTTTAAAAATACTGCCTACTTCGCTTGCCGTTAGCAAAAAGCGGATGATTTTGTCTTCGGTATTGCCTTCGCAAAAAATAATATAGTATTGAAGCACGGCTGGTATAACGCCGGCGGCACCATTGGTTGGTGCGGTAACAACACGGCCAAAAGAAGCATTTTCTTCGTTTACGGCAAGGGCAAAACAGCTTACCCAATCCAGTATATATTTAAAATCGTTTCCTCCATTGCGGATGGCTTTTACCCAGCTATCATAATCATGGTACGGGCGCTGTTGAAGCAATTTTTTATTAAGGTTAAAGCCACGGCGTTTTACAAAAAGCCCACCAGGCAAACTGCCTTGTGTATGGCAGCCACGGTACATACAGTCTTTCATTACCGTCCAAATGTCCAGTAGCTTTTGCTTTGTAACTTCCTCCTGTCGCCAGGCATGTTCGTTTTCCATTACTACTTCGCTAACGCTCATGCCTGTACGTATGCACCAATGCAAAAGGTCTTCGGCACTGCTAATGGGAAAGGGTAGAACCACTTCATTTTTACTATCTTTTACTTCACCTTCTTTTACAACAAAGCCACCGCCGATAGAGTAGTAGGTTTCCGCAAAAGTTTCATTATTTTGCAGCGTTACTAAAAACGTAAGCGCATTGGGGTGAAAGGGCAGCGACTCTGTAAATAAAAATTCAATATCCTCGAACGGGTCAAAATCAATTTCGTGTCGGCCATGCAGCAACAATTTTTTCATGTTGCTGATGTCTTTAATCTTGGCGCTGATGTTATCTACATTAAAAGTTACCGGGTCATCGCCGCTTAAGCCTAATTGTACGGCTATATTAGTGCCATGCCCAATGCCTGTTTTTGCCAATGAGCCATACAATAACACTTCAATATTTTTAACCTGCTGTAAAATTTTTTTATCTTCCAGGGCCTGAATAAAAAGTAGTGCTGCCTTCCACGGGCCAAGCGTGTGGCTGCTGCTGGGGCCAACCCCAATCTTAAACATATCAAATACAGAAATGGCTTCGTAGCTCAAAGGATGATGTTTAAACTTATTTCTGCAGGTCAAGCAGATCAACGTTAAATATAAGGTTTGAATTTGCTGGGATGCTACCATTAGCTGATGCGCCATAACCTAATGACGGTGGTACATATAAAATAATGGAACCGCCTTTTTGGATTAAAGGGATGCCGTACTGCCATCCTGAAACAACCTCACCCAAATTAAAAGCGGTGCCGTTGGGCGAACGTACATAAGAACTATCAAAGCCAGTACCATTTAGTAATTGGCCTTTATATTTAACTAATACTGCAGAACAAACTGTAGCAGTATCGCCGGCACCTTTTGTAACTATTTTATAAAAAAGCCCGCTTGGTAGCTGATGGTAATCCAGCTTGCTCGAATCAAGAAAAGCCTTTAATGTGGCGATTTCTGACGCGCTTGCTACCGCTGTGGGTGCTGTATAAGGGCATGTGTAACTTGATTTACTAGTTGATTTACTGCAGGCCCATAAACTTACAGACACGGCAATAATTGAAAAGAAATTCTTGTACATTCTTAATTGTTTTTTGTGGATGATGTTATTGATTTATCTTCTTTAAACTTTAATTCCTGGTATAACTGTTCATTCATTTCCCACTTGTATTGCATGCGAAAAAAAGCATAGAAAACAATGATAATGACCATAGCTATGATAACGGTAACGAACATGCCCGGCGATGTCTGCGACATTTTCATATAGTAAGTTGGCATAAGAAGCCTTACTACAACAACTGATAAAATAATAGGCAAACCAAACAGGAAAGCCATTGGCAAACCACGGCTTAGCTTACTCATAAAAGTATTTTCGCTTTCACGTACCCGTTCCCAATAACGAAGGAATTGTATGTCCTTTTCACTAATCATACTGTAAAGTTAACTAATAATAAAGTTGTTGTTTTGCTAATTGAGCAATATAACTTAGGTTTGTTTTTATTTTAATATAATTAAAGTGAAAATTGAACAACTGATTGTCCAACATTTATACAACAACAAATACGTTTCACTACAGGGAATCGGTATTTTTAAGCTACGGCCAGATGTCTCTTTCCCTGTAGAATCCGATAAGGATTTCACTATTCCTGCTGATGCTTTTTCGTTTGAACATAATTTGAAAGCTGGCATAGATGATACGCTGGTTGAATTTATAGTGCAACAAACAGGAAAGATAAAACCACTTGCTTTTTCTGATTTAGAAAGTTATGCTATACTTGCCAAACAATTCCTCAATCTTGGCAAACCTTTGCTGATTGATGGTGTTGGAACGGTTCAAAAAAGCCAGCGGGGCGAGTATGAGTTTACGCCAGGGCAATTTGTAAACCCAAAAATTGATGTTATTTTTAAACCGATAAAGGAGCGTACAAAAGATGAGGTGAGCTTTGAGAGTGAAAGTAATGCCGGCAATAGCAACAAAAATGTAACCATAGGCTTAATAGTAGCAGTAATAGCTCTAGCAAGCTTTGCATTATACTATTTTTTAGTATTAAAAAATGTACATGAAAATGCCCCTGTTGAAAAGGCCACCACAATAATTGCTGATACTACCAAAAAGGATACAACGAAAATACTTGTTGCAACAATTGACACCGCTGCTAAAAAAGTAGTTGATAGCATCCAGCCAAAAATTGATACGCCTGTTGCTACCCACCTATCAATAGTAGATACAAGTAATTTTGCCATTGTATTAAAAGACTATCCTACAAGGGCAGAAGCCCAAAGAGCATACAAGCGTTTAACAAATTGGGGGCATAAACTGGCTGTAATAACAGTAGACTCTACAAAATATAAATTGGTAATGCCATTTGCATCTGCTTTATCAGATACATTGAGGGCTAAGGATTCTCTAAGGCGATTTTTTGGAGGCAAGCCTTACGTACAGCTTAAATAGTCTATTTTAAAATTCTGGCCTACATAATATACTTACATGGTACTATGTAGGCTTATCTTTTGTGTGCAATTAATAACCAAGCAGCTTGAATATTTTAATTTATTTTATTACATAACATTAAAATCGTGTTGCTGTTAAAAGGCGCCAACTCTTTCACACTGATTTTAACAACAATTTTAATCATGCAACTTTAGCTAACACTTTTCGGTACCTTTATTTTTTAAAACCACGAATTATTGCACGAAGGTTATAGCTTATGGCGGATCTTTTATACTAAGTTGCTTTAATAACTCCGAATTTAAAATTCAACAAAGATTTTAAATCTTCTTTTCTATTTTCGAACCGTGTGAAAAAAGTTTCAACAGCTTGCTCAAAAGTTGCGTAGTCAGCGTAATATTTATTTTTCATTA
>JANXVN010000248.1 GCA_025351645.1 Ferruginibacter sp. | reverse complement strand
GTTTCCAGGTGAATATCATTCTTAAGCGCCTCTTCTACAATAAATGAAAAATGCGAACTTTTTGTACAATAACAATAATTATACTTGCCTTCATACTTATGTTTTTTGAAAGCCTTTTCAAACATATCTTTTGCCTTATTTATCTGCATCCCTATCTTAGGCAGGTATGTAAGCTTTAAAGGTGTGCCATATTTATCAATCAGGGCTTTAATATCCTGCCCGTTGTATTGTAAATATTCATTTTCCACCTTAAAATCATGCTGCGGAAAGTTGAATGTCTGGTCAACCAGGTCAGCATAAGTATTGTTCATGTTATTCATTTACTGCAATAAGTTTTATTATGAAATGCAAATGTACTTGAATGATAACTGCCACAAATAAAAAACCGGCCATGATTTTTCATGGCCGGTTTTAATTTATTAAGGTGCAGGCTATAATAACCCATAATCATAGTAATCTTAAGCTTTTACCTGTGCAACCAACGTCTTAAAACTTTCGGGTTCGTTCATCGCTAAGTCAGCTAAAACCTTACGGTTAATGTCAATTTGCTTAACAGATAATAAATGTATGAATTCGCTGTAGGTTAGGCCTTCTGCCCTAACAGCAGCGTTGATACGAGCGATCCATAAAGTACGGTATTCACGTTTCTTTAATTTACGGCCAACGTAAGCGTACGTTAAGCCTTTTTCCATTACGTTTTTGGCAACGGTGTATACATTTTTACGTTTACCGTAATAACCTTTTGCGGCCTTTAAAATCCTTTTTCTTCTGGCCCTGGATGCTACTGCATTTTTTGAACGTGGCATATCTTAATAATTTTAAAATGTTAAAATGTTGAAATGTAAAATGGTTTTTGGAAACCAGCCTAACCTTTCAGGCGTAATAAGCGCAATACGAAATCGTGGTTGGTAGAATGCACTACACCATCTTTTCTTAAGTTACGTTTACGTTTTTTAGATTTCTTTGTTAAGATGTGGCGTTTGAAGGGCTTTTGAAAGGTAATTAAACCGGTACCTGTAACTTTGAAGCGCTTTTTTGCGCTTGAGTTTGTTTTTACTTTTGGCATTTAATAACTTATTTATAGTTACTCCCTGCTGGCGTTTCGAACAGACGAAAACTTTTGGGCCTTGTGGGAAATGTCCGAGAAAGAGAAAACCTCTTTTTCGGGCGGCAAAGGTAGGGAAAAGTTGGGGATATTTGTGTGTTTTTATTATTTCAATCCAGAGTAAAGCTTTACAGGACCAATTGTCAATAAAAGAAATTGACGTTTTATTTAATTATCGTTGTTTCTTGTATTCATTATATTACTTGAAAGCAACCGGGGTAAATTGAATGTCTCACAATCTTCGGGAAAAATTTTAACGCTTATTGATTCTCCATTCTTATCTTGTTCAATTGATTTTAAGCATTATCCTATTTTCTGGTTCAGCTAATAAAAAAGAAGTTTCATCAGCATCTTCTTCAATAGTAATTACAATAGGCTTATCCTTAAAAGCTGTTTTAATAGCATTCAAGATATTGACATCAATATCAGCCGCAGATTTAAAATGATGAGTAGTGTACATACAAAATAATAGTAATTAATTATAACAGAATAGTAAAAAAAAATTTTATTTGTTTCAGTACCTTTTGTACTCACACATTATTGTAAAAAATAAAAACAAAAAAGGGAAGCAAAAATGCTTCCCTCAAGAATATAAAATATCGATACTAATTCTTCGGTTTCTTTTGGCTCTTAGGGGCAAACATTACCAGCATCCTTTTGCCTTCCATTTTCGGCATGCCTTCTAATGCGCCTACATCTTTTAAGCGGTCTGCAAACTTTAATAATAATAACTCGCCTCTTTCTTTAAACATAATGGCACGGCCTTTAAACTGTACGTGGGCCTTTACTTTATTGCCATCCTGCAAAAACTTTTCTGCGTGCTTGCATTTAAATTCAAAATCGTGGTCATCTGTATTAGGGGTAAAGCGCACTTCCTTAACCTCGCTGGTCTTGGACTTGGCTTTCATTTCTTTTTTCTTCTTCTTTT
This sequence comes from Ferruginibacter sp., assembly GCA_025351645.1. Classification (GTDB taxonomy): domain Bacteria; phylum Bacteroidota; class Bacteroidia; order Chitinophagales; family Chitinophagaceae; genus Ferruginibacter. Next base: position 2,762 of record JANXVN010000248.1, on the reverse strand, counting down.
CATCATACAAAAATTTATTGTAATCGATGATCTTGCACACAGGGGGCGTTGCGCCCGGAGAAATTTCTACCAGGTCTAATTGTTGGTCTTGCGCCATTTTTTGCGCATCCGCAAAAGAGTAAATGCCAGGCTCTATGTTTTCACCCACTAAGCGTACCTCCGGTACTCTTATCATGTGGTTGGTACGGTGTTCCTGTTGTTGTTCTTTTTTAAAACGTGGATTAAATGCGCCCCGTGGGGCTCTTGGTGGAAATGCCATTAATTGATTTTATGTTTGTAATAATGAGCCATACGCTCATTTTGTTGTTTAAAGTTAATAAATATTTTCTATTCGAAAGCTCTTTTACTTTTTACCTCTTCATTTACCAAGGCTATAAAATCAGCAATGGTTTCAACGCCGGTATCGCCTTTGCCCTGGCGGCGGGTAGCGACTTTATTTTCGTTCATTTCTTTTTCACCAATTACTAGCATTAGAGGGATTTTTGCAACTTCCGCATCTCTTATCTTTTTTCCGATTTTTTCATTCCGGTCATCTATCTCTACACGGATATCTACATTTTTCAATTGTTGTGCCACATTTTGTGTGTAGGGCAAAAACTTGTCGCTGATAGGCAATAATTTAACCTGCACGGGTACCAGCCACAAAGGAAATTTGCCGGCACAATGTTCTATCAACACCGCGATAAAACGTTCCATACTACCGAACGGAGCCCTGTGAATCATTACTGGCCTATGTTTGGCGTTATCTTCCCCAATATAAGTAAGGTCAAAACGTTCAGGTAAGTTGTAATCTACTTGTATGGTACCTAATTGCCATTTGCGGCCTATGGCATCCCTTACCATAAAATCCAGCTTTGGCCCGTAGAATGCCGCTTCGTCATATTCTATGACAGTTTTTAATCCTTTTTCAGCGGCGGCTTCTATAATGGCTTGTTCCGCCAATTCCCAATTTTCATCGCTGCCAATATATTTAGCCCTGTCGGTCTGGTGCCTTAAAGAAATTTGGGCAGTAAAATTGGTAAAGCTTAAAGCGTCCAAAGTATATAACACAAGGTCAATCACTTTTTTAAATTCATCTTTTACCTGGCTGGGCATACAAAACAAATGCGCATCATCCTGAGTAAAGCCACGCACCCTTGTAAGCCCATGTAATTCGCCATGTTGTTCATACCTGTAAACCGTACCGAATTCTGCCAAACGCAGAGGCAAGTCTTTATAACTGCGGGGCGAGGTTTTATAAATTTCGCAATGGTGCGGGCAGTTCATTGGTTTTAAAAAGAACTCCTCTCCTTCCTGTGGTGTCTTGATAGGCTGAAAACTATCCTTGCCATATTTTTCGTAATGGCCGCTTGTAACGTATAAGCTTTTGGCGCCGATGTGTGGTGTAATAACGGGCAAATAACCACTTTCTAATTGTGCCTTCTGCATAAATTGCTGCAGCCTTTCCCTTAACATAGCGCCTTTGGGTAACCATAGCGGCAAGCCCAGGCCTACGTTTTCAGAAAATGCAAATAGTTCCAATTCTTTGCCCAGTTTACGGTGGTCACGCTTTTTTGCTTCTTCCAGTAAAACCAAGTATTCATCCAGTTCTTTGGCTGATGGAAATGTAACGCCATAAATACGCGTAAGTTGTTTATTTTTTTCATCGCCTTTCCAATAGGCCCCTGCAATACTGGTAAGCTTAATGCCTTTGATGAAACCGGTATTAGGGATATGAGGGCCACGGCATAAATCAGTAAACTTTCCCTGAGAGTACAATGTTATGCCACCATCCTGCAAGTTGCTCAGCAGGTCTAATTTATATTCATCGCCTTTATCGGTAAACATCTGTACTGCATCAGCCTTGCTTATTTCCTTACGCAAAAATGGGTTGTTTTGTTTAGCAAGTTCCGCCATCTTAACTTCCAATCTGCGCAGGTCTTCTTCGCCAATTGAATTATCGCCTAAATCAACATCATAGTAAAAACCAGTTTCTAATGGAGGCCCAACCCAAAACTTTACACCCTGGAACATCGACTCAATTGCCTCTGCCATTAAATGCGCAGAGGAGTGCCAAAAAGTTGACTTTCCATTTAAATCATTCCAGGTTAATAATTGTACCGTAACATCTTCATTGATTGCCCTTTCGGCATCCCATACTTGCCCGTTAACACTTGCTGCAAGCACCTTACGGGCTAACCCTTCACTTATAGATTTGGCAACTCCCATTGCAGTAATGCCTGCCTCATATTCTTTTACCGCACCATCTGGTAATGTAATTTTAATCATAATAATTGTAGCTTCAATTCTTTTTAAGTCTGCAAATTTAACGAAACTATTAGGTATGGCAGCACATATCTAAAATATCTTTGTAGAAACCAAAATCCTATAAAAAATACTTAAACATAAAAGATGCATGGCGTGTTTTTATTGCAATACTTAATAAAATTATAGAGTGATGAAAAAGAAATTAGTTGTTGTTGTTGTTTTGCTGTTAATAGGCTATGTTGGGCTTGCGCAAAAGATAAATGGGCAGTGGCGTGGATTTTTTAATAGTAAGGGAGATATTGTTGTAAGTGGTGGCGATAATACAGAATTTGTTTTGGAGGTTGAAATAAAAGGCACAAAAGTTACTGGCTACTCCTATACTTATTTTGAAGGCAGGCAATATTATGTGATTTGTTCGCTGCAAGGGACTTACAATAAAAGCACCAAAAGCATGCAGGTTACAGAAGTAGCCAAAGTAAAAGGCAGCACGCCTTTAGGCTGGAGAGATTGCTTGC
>JANXVN010000020.1 GCA_025351645.1 Ferruginibacter sp. | reverse complement strand
ATTGATTTTTCTGGCATTACCAATAATATCGACCAGCTTGCTACTCTAAAAAAAGCAGCTATTAAATAGTTTGCTTTTTATCTTTTTTATAAATAAAAACCTAGCTATAAACCAAGTTTTTATTTATAATAAGTTGTTGCTATGGTATATTATACAAACGCTTCACTATTTAAATGCACTTTGGTCATTTGCAGGTAATGGTTTTGTAATTGGTGTACTGTAATTGGCTGCATCATATGCCTTTTTTCATCGCGGTACCAAATTTCCATGGTCATAAAATTATCTTTAGAAGGCAGCAGTATCCTAAAAGCACCCTTAGAATATTTTACAGTGCCATCATCATTTGTCTGCTGGGTAAATTTTAGCTTCCCCAGTTGATCGTTATCCAATGGAATTCCTTTAAGCTGGCTGGTTTCAAACCAAAACTCCTGCGTGCCAGTATTTACACACACTTGCTTTTCGTCGCCATTAAGGTTGGTTACTTCGCCTTGCAAAGTATCGCCATCGTTATCGGCCATCAAATAATCGCCTATTTTAATTTCCTGAAACTTTATCATGCTACATTCAATTTTATTTAAAAACAATTTAGCACTTTTTAGAAAAATAAAAATATTTATCCTTTAAAATAATTATTCTTTTTTTGAAGGCCGATATCTACTTTAATTGTTGTTGCTTATAGATTTGACCGTGTCACTATAATAGCTTGTTTCATTTTTTAATCTTTTATAGATAAATAAAAGGGCACTATGATACATTGAAGATTTTATGCCGAATTTTACAATGGCATAACCAGCTTAAACTTTTAAATTATTAAATGACACGGATAGGATTAATATCGGACACACATAATTACTTAGATGAAACAGTGTTTGATCATTTTAAGGATTGTGATGAAATATGGCATGGTGGCGATTTTGGCACCATTGAAATTGCCAATAAGTTGAAAGCTTTAAAGCCTTTGAAGGGCGTATATGGCAATATTGATGGCATGGATATAAGGAGTATTTACCCGGAACAACTTGTTTTTATGTGCGAAGGCGTAAAAGTTTTGATGCGGCACATTGGCGGTTACCCGCCTAAGTATAACCCCGAAACAAAGAAAGAAATTTTGCTACACCAGCCTCAATTATTTATAAGCGGGCATTCGCATATTTTAAAAGTAATGTATGATGAAAAACTTAGCTGCCTGCACATGAACCCGGGCGCCGCAGGCAAGCAAGGCTGGCATAAAGTACGCACGCTCATACGCTTTGTGGTTGATGGAAAAGAGATGAAGGATTGCGAAGTAATAGAACTGTCTCTTTAGTGATGAGTTATAAGTTAGGTGTTATGAGTTGCGCTAACTTTTTTACTTCAAAAATTAGTATTGCAGTTATTGTTAACCACTTAATTTTGCTAGCTATATATTTAACTATGAGTAAAAGTTTTTTGATAATTTTTTTATTGGTTATTATTGGTATATCAGCTTGTAATGATGTAGCAACAGATAAAGCCGCAGTTGCTATGCCTGCAACAGAAAAGGAGTTTAGGGATGCGATAATTGCCCACCCCGATAGCTTTGCATTGAAAGAAAAACTGATAAAATATTTTAGCGACAATAGCAATTTTGGGCAGGCCATTGCCGAAACAGAAAAAGCAATAAAAGAAGATTCGGCCAACGCTAAATTGTGGGACATTAAATCGATGCTATATTTTTTAAACAGGGATACCACCCACGCCATTGCAGCTTTAGAAAAAGCTATTGCTATAGACCCCCAGCCAGTGTATAAAATATCATTGGGCTTAACGTACGCACAAACAAAAAACCAAAAAGCATTAGTACTTTCTGATGAATTATTAAAAAACCCAAATGCTAAAGCAGGCATGCAGGCACTCTTTATAAAAGGCTTTTATTTTTCTTACATGGGCAATAACCAAAAAGCAATTTCTTTTTTTGATGATTGCCTTGCCCTCGATTATACCTATATCGATGCATACAAAGAAAAATCGATATGCCTTTACAACCTTGCTAAATATAACGATGCCATATTATCATTGAAAAAAGCAGTGGCGCTACAAACTACTTACGATGAAGGGTACTACTGGCTTGGGCGTTGCTATCAAAAGCTAAACGATACTACAAAAGCTACTGAAAACTATCAATTGGCATTGCAGATAGACCCCGATTATGCGGAGGCAAAAGATGCATTGAACAGCCTTAAATAGTTTATTGTTTGTTGTTTGTTGTTTAAGTTGTTTCGTATTTGAAAGCATCCGAAGAATGGAAAATGTTTTCAGTTTTGTAGCGTTATCATTAGTACGATTGGTGTTTACGCATCTTATAAACAACCTTTTAATTTGATGCGCTTAACTTTACAAAACAAGTGATGTATTATAGTAGGATGCTTCCAACAAAAACTAAAAACATAAAACCATAAACATAAGTATATGCCTTTGATAGCCCCTTCCCTTCTTGCTGCTGATTTTTTACAGTTGCAGGCTGCTTGCGATATGCTTAACAAAAGCGAGGCAGACTGGTTTCACCTGGATATTATGGATGGCCGCTTTGTGCCTAATATTAGCTACGGCCCTATGTTGGTGGAGTTTTTTAGGAAGACTACCACCAAGCTTTGCGATGTACATTTAATGATAGAAGAACCGGGCAAATATACCAAAGCTTTTAAAGATGCCGGTGCTGATAGCTTGACCGTTCATTATGAGGCCTGCCCGCATTTGCACAGCAACATACAGCAAATAAAAAGCCTTGGCATGAAGGCAGGCGTAGCGCTTAACCCACATACGCCCATTGAATTATTAAAAGATATTTTGCAGGATATAGACCTGGTATTGATAATGAGCGTAAACCCTGGTTTCGGCGGGCAATCATTCATCCCTCACACTATCAACAAAATAAAAAGGATGCGGGAAATGATAGATGAACAATTACTAAACGTAAAGATAGAAGTAGACGGTGGCGTTACCCTGGATAACGCAAAAATGATTGTAGATGCAGGCGCAGACGTACTTGTAGCTGGCAGCAGCATTTTTAAAACTATCAACCCAACACAAACAATTACCCAATTAAAAGCTATTTAAGCGAATCTGCCATTTGCAATAATACATCTGCAGATTGCCTTACCCATCTTGGTTGGGTTTTATCCCATTTAAATTTTTTGCCAATAATATTTTCTAGTAATTGCTGGCCTTGTACTGCCTGCTCTTTATTATAAAAACAATCGATCCACTTTTGGTTTAATTTTGCTTTGTTAGTGATGGATATGCCACCAGCATACCATTTAAAGCAGCTTGGCAACCCGTAAAATGAAATAGATCTGGCGCCATGATCGGCATTATCTTTAAAAAATTTACTATAAAAATTAACGCAATCAATAATACGCTTTTTAATAGCCGAGGCATCTTCTACATGTGCAGGTTTTATACGCCATTTATTATTTGCAGGATAAAAAGGATCGTCTGATAACACGCTATGTTTTTTGCCATCCGCAACATATTTTCCTGGCTTACCGGCACCTGTTTTTAACAATAGGCTTTTAACCCCAATGGCATTTATCTGGCAATCTTTTTTTGATCCGTCTTCCAAAACTATACTTATACGTTTCGACTTTTCATCCAGTTTCCATTTACCGGTTTTCATAATGTCTCTTGGGTTTATAACTACCGAGCCATCATCAAAAAAAACATAACTGCGAAAAGGTATCAGCAAGTCGCCATCACCGGCACCGCTCAATACGCCATCATCAATATCAGCCTTATCTTCCCAATTCTGGCATAACATTTCCGTAATGGAATTTGTAGCTGATAGGGTTACCAATGAATTACTACTGGTATCTTTTGACACAGTTTTTTCTTTATCGTTTTTTGTGGTATTACTGTTATCGCAACTACATAAAACAGTTGCAAACAAAAGCGCTATGGGCAATATCCTTTTCAATTTTTTTTTATCAAAATTAATTAGAAGATTCCAAAAATTTTCAGTCAGGTTTATAAAACATAAAATATTTATCTTCATGCAATGAGAGTATGCGCCGCCCTTATGTTATCCTTGTTTTTCCTGACTGCATCTGCCCAAAAAAAAACGGCTTTAGTAAGCGGGCAGGTAATGGATGAAAATGAAAACCCGCTGGCAAAAGTATCTGTTACCATACTGGGGAAACAAACTGGCGTAATAACAAATGATAGCGGCTTTTTTAGCATAATAGTGCCTTCAGCAAAAACTATCGCCATCATCTTTTCCTATACAGGCTATGCAGAAACACAGAAGAACTTTTATTTAAGCAATAAGGAAGAAGAAAAAGTAACTATCCGGTTACTGCGAAATGGAAAATTGCTGGAAACCGTTGTAGTAAAGGACGACAGGGAACGTAAAGAATTAGGGCTTACAAAAATAAATCCTAAAAGTGCGCTGGTTTTACCTAGTACGGTTGGCGGTATTGAAGGGTTGATTAAGATACTGGTTGGCAGCAACAACGAGCTTACCTCGCAGTATAGCGTGCGAGGCGGCAACTACGATGAGAACCTCATCTACATTAACGATTTTGAAATTTACAGGCCATATTTGGTACGAAGCGGGCAGCAGGAAGGGCTTAGTTTTATTAACCCTGAAATGGCAAAAAATGTAAGCTTTTACAATGGCGGCTTCCAGGCAAAATATGGCGATAAGATGAGCAGCGTGCTGGATATACAGTACAAAAAACCTAAAACATTTGGCGGCTCGGCATACGTTAGCTTTTTAGAACAAGGCATGCACCTGGAAGGCACCGCAAAAAAAAACAGGCTAACTTACCTGCTTGGCGTACGCACCAAAAGCAACCGCAATTTATTGAGCAGCCAGGAAACTACCGGCTCCTACATACCATCCTCTACTGATATGCAAGGGTATGTAACTTATAAGCTTACCGAAAAGTGGCAATTGGAAATGCTGGGTAATTTTTCAAAGACGTCCTTTACTTTCATCCCACAATCTGCCCAAAAAACATCTTCCGTATTCTCCCCCCTTTTTACTGCTAACCTTGGGCTGGATATATTTTTTGAAGGCCAGGAAAGAGATGGCTACTCCACCAACTTTATTGGCTTAAGTGCCATTAACCAGATAAATAAAAAAATACAGGTAAAATGGATGGTCAGCCATTTTGAAGATAAGGAAAATGAGAACTTTGATATTGGTGGGACCTACCTTTTTGGCGACAGGGATTTTGATAAGACGAGCAGTACTTTTGGGCAAATAGTAAACCCATTGGGCGCTGGTTTCTATCAAAATTATGGGCGCAACAAATTAAACATCAATGTTTGGAATGCCAGCGTTAAAGGCAGCATAGACAAAGGCAAACATTATATTCAATTCGGCAACAGCATAGAACAAACAAAAATTGCAGACAAGTTATACGAGTGGGAATATCAGGATAGTGCCGGATACTCTTTGCCGGTAAACACAGGCAACCTTAATAGTTTTTTAAATTCTACTGCCAATTTAACTATACAAAAATATAGCGGCTATGTGCAGGATAATATTAATTTTGCCAGTACTAAAAAAGACATTTCGTTACAAGCCGGCGTGCGGTATAACTACAATTCGCTCAGCAAAGAATTATTGATCAGCCCTCGTGCACAAGTAAGCATAAAGCCCAACTGGCAAAAAGATGTGGTATTTAAATTTGCCGCAGGCATGTACAGCCAGCCTCCATTTTACCGTGAATTAAGAAGGTACGACGGCACTTTAAATACCGGTATCAAAGCACAAAAAAGTTACCAGTTTGTAGCTGGCATGGATTATAATTTTAAAAATGCCAATCGCCCGTTCCGAATAACTACCGAAGCTTACTATAAAAATTTAAGGGATGTGGTTACTTATGATATCGACAACCTGCGCATACGTTACAGTGGCAATAATAATGCAAAGGCTTACGCGTATGGGCTGGAGACAAGGCTGTACGGCGAACTGGTAAAGGATGCGGAAAGCTGGCTTAGCGTTGGGCTAATGCGCACTAAAGAAAATATTGATGGCGACCATTATTTTAATTACCTGAATGCTGCCGGGGAAACCATCAACGCAAAAAGTAGCGACCAGATCGCCGTGGATAGCATCCGCCAAAACGTTGGCTGGGTAAGGCGCCCAACAGACCGGCTTTTAACGGTTGGCTTATTTCTACAGGATTATTTATCTACCAATAAAAATTTTAAGGTACAGCTTAACATGATTTACGGCAGCAATATGCCTTACAATATACCCAACAGCAGCAGGTACCGGAATGCATTGATTATTGACCCTTACATTAGGGTAGATATTGGCTTTAGCGCCTTATTACTAAGCGAAAAAAATCTTCGTGGAAGCCATAGCCCCTTCAGGAATTTTGACAATATTTGGGCAAGCTTTGAAGTTTTCAATCTTATAGACAGAGCCAATACAATTTCTTACCAGTTGATAAAAGATTTTTCCAATACGGTGTATAGCATCCCAAACAGGTTAACGCCAAGGTTGATAAACTTTAAGGTTGTTGGTAGGTTTTGATGGAAAGCGGACTATATAAAAAACAAGCGCCTACAACAATAGATGTACCATTACTTTTATCGCTAACGTGCATTTTTTGGCTAATAGCTAAAGTTGCCAGTTATAAACTTTGGGTTACCGAAAGAGCATTCCCTACTGCTCCCCCTTTTAGTTTTTTATATACCATCCCTTCAATTGTACATTGGCTATTAGTATTGTTATCTATCAGCTTATTGCTAGTTTTAATAATTAAGCCTATAAATAAAACCTTTCAGGTATGCTTGTTTGTCACCGAGTTAAGCTCCTGCCTATTAGACCAAAATCGTTGGCAGCCATGGGAATACCTTTATTTGTTTGTGCTACTTATTTTTATATTGAATAAGAATAAACCATCCATTATAGCTACCTGTTTTATTATAATTTTAGCTACCATTTATTTTTATAGCGGCTTACATAAATTTAATGAAGGCTTTGTAAACAATGTGTGGGAAACACTATTTTTAAAAAGGTATTTAAAAATCCACGCTTTACCCCACCAAAGCCATTGGCTCCATTTTACAGGTTTTATATTACCAGTTATTGAATGCCTTGCAGGTATATGCCTGCTATTTACTAAAACAAAAAAAATAGCCGCCGTTACGCTAATAACAATGCACTTTATTATTTTGATAGTAATTGGCCCATTAGGGATACACTATAATAAAATTGTTTGGCCATGGAATGTTGCCATGATTTTTTACCTGTACCTGATTTTTATTAAAGGAGAAAGCAACCTGCCGGGGCTGTTTATTTTAATGGATATGCGCAACAAGGTTATGCTTGCCTGCTGGGCTATTTTGCCCGCATTTAATTTTATTGGGCTGTGGGATAATTATCTATCATGGAATATCTATTCATCTTCCTTACCAAATATGCTGGTTTGCATTAAAGATACTTCCACAGCAAACGCCCTTGGCAGCTTTGTAAATAATAATGATCCTCAAAAAATATGTAACGGAAATGCACTGTTGAATATACAGAAATGGGCAATGAAAGAAATGAGCGTACCGCCTTACCCTGAAGAACGTGTGTACGAAAAATTAAAAAAGCATTGGACAAAAAATTTCCCTTTGTCCAATGCTACTTTTATTATTTATTATTATCCATTTAAGCCTGGTTTAAGCCCTTATGAAAAATAGCTCAAATTAGTTTTTGGCGTTAATGTAAGCAAGGTTTCGTAAATAAGCTTAATGGTATTTTCAATATCGCTTTTATGCAGCATTTCTACGGTTGTGTGCATGTACCGCAGCGGCATAGAAATTAGTACGCTTGGGCAACCATCGTTGGCGTAAGCAAAGGCGTCTGTATCAGTTCCTGTGCTTCTGCTAACCGTATGCAATTGCACAGGGATATTGTTTTTATCTGCTACATCCTGCACTACCGCTAATAATTTATTGTGTACTGCCGGCCCAAAAGTTAGCGAAGGGCCTTTGCCACAAACCGTATCACCTTGTATTATTTTACTTATCATTGGTGTGGATGTATCATGCGTAACATCGGTAATAATGGCAATGTCCGGCTTAATCCGGCGGGCAATCATCTCTGCGCCACGCAAGCCAATTTCTTCCTGTACCGCATTTACTATGTACAAGCCAAAAGGCAGTTTCTTTTTATTTTCTTGCAGCAGCCTGGCTACTTCAGCAATCATAAAGCCACCGATACGGTTATCAAATGCCCGGCCAATTAAATAATCATAAGCCAGCTCTTCGTAACCATCTTCGTAAGTGGCTACCGCACCAATGTGGATACCTAAGTCATCTACTTCTTTTTTATTACGGGCACCGCAATCTAAAAATAAGTTTTCTACTTTAGGCTGAGGTTCTTTGTTCTCAGCATTTGCCAAACGGGTATGTATTGCCGGCCACCCAAATACAGCTTTTACAGGTCCTTTTTTGCCATGCACCAACACCCTCATAGACGGGGCAATCTGGTGATCTACGCCACCATTGCGTTTCAGGTATATCAACCCTTCCGGAGAAATGTAATTTACAAACCAGCTTATTTCATCTGCATGTGCTTCTATCACTACTTTAAACGGGGCATCCGGGTTTATTACACCTACTGCTGTACCATAAGGATCGGTAAAAAATGTATCCGTATAAGGCTTTATATATTCCAGCCATAATTTTTGCCCGCTGCTTTCAAAACCAGTTGGTGATGGGTTGTTGATGTAGTCCCTTAAAAAGGCATAGCTTTTATCAGTCAGCAATGCCTTTGGTGTTTTTTCTTTTTTTACCGCTTTTTCTTTTGCCATCAGGATTTAAATTTTTACAAAATAACTAAATACTTACCATAGTGGATTTACTGCATGTAAAACATGCAACAGTGCTAAGAGTTTAAAATTAATTTTTGGGAGGATAAAAAGGATGTAATTATTTATAAGCAATTACAACAATACCGGAGTTTACAGTATCGCTTTTATGATTCGCTTTATCTTTCATCATAAAACGAAAATAGCAACTGTCATTATAATTGCATTTTGACGCTATGGTAGTGTAGCCAATATTATTTATGCCATTTGAGTAAGAAATAATAATATTACCACTCAAGTTTGTGGTGGTAGGGAAGGTTGGTATTTGCCTCCTTTCTGAAAAATTACCAGCAGGGCAATTGATACTTACTTTTTGTATATACATCGTATCAATAACATCACCTTCTTTATCTGTAAAAGTAAGGTTAAACTTAATTATCTGATCAACCTGCAACTGGCTTGTATTAACAGATTGGTAAGTCAATTTCGGCGTAGAAGAATAATTTTCCTTCGAACATCCTAAAAAACACAAACAAACCAGGCCAATTAAAATAGTGTTACGCATCTTTGTAAATTATTATACAAATTTACTGATACATATTGAAAACTGATATTAAAAATATAGAAGCATTTCATAAAATTTTCAGCCCTCAGCCTTTTAATTTTAAACAGATGGCGCTGGATGTTTTTCATTTTCAGTACCAGCAAAATGAGGTTTACCGACACTATTGCCATGCATTACGAGTAAATGCAGATGCGGTAGGTACCATTGAAAAAATCCCTTTTTTACCGGTCAGTTTTTTTAAATCTCATTTAATTACCACCACCGAATTTGAAGCGGCCGCAGTATTTGAAAGTAGTGGCACTACGCAAACAATAAACAGCAAACATTTGGTAAAAGATATTGGCTTGTACGAGCAAAGCTTTAACGCCGCCTTCAATTTGTTTTATGGCAGCCCTGCAGATTGGTGCATCATTGCCTTGCTGCCATCGTATTTAGAGCGTAACAATTCATCGCTGGTAATGATGGCTGATAAGCTGATACAGCAAAGCAGCCATCCGCAAAGCGGCTTTTATTTAAATGAATTAGATAAATTAAAAAACACTTTATCAACTCTGGAAAAGCAGCAGCAAAAAACATTGCTCATCGGCGTAACCTTTGCCCTGCTTGATTTTGCAGAACAATACCCCATGCTTTTGCAATACACCACCATTATGGAAACCGGTGGCATGAAAGGGCGCAGGGAAGAACTGACCAGGCAGGAAGTCCACGATATTTTATGCACCAATTTTAAGGTAGATAAAATACACTCCGAGTATGGCATGACCGAACTGTTAAGCCAGGCCTATTCAAAAGGCGATGGCATTTTTAAATGCCCACCCTGGATGAAAATTTTAGTGAGGGAAGAAGACGACCCCCTATCCGTACAACAAGCAAATATAACAAGCACCATCAGCGGCGCAACAAACATAATAGACCTTGCCAATTTTTATAGCTGCAGCTTTATTGCTACCGACGATGCCGCTAAATTGCACCCCAACGAAAGCTTCGAAATACTAGGCCGGCTTGATAACTCAGACATACGGGGCTGTAGTTTACTGGCGTTATAATGCGTTTTTTTGTTTATGTTTTTGGTTTGTACTTACACGAAAGCCCCATGCAAAATTAAAAGTTACGGTACAAAACAATTATTAAATTTTAATTTAATATCCTTTAGTTAAGGAATATAGAGCTATAAACCTATAACAAACATCAAACTACCTTATGCCAGCGGCATAGCCTGTTTGTAGAACGTAAATATACGGCAACATCATTGCTCCAGCGGAGCAACCTGGTTGCATCGGCATAAACCTCTGGTAGAATTCTTCTCCGAAATCTGGCCATAATTATGTTTTACAAAGCGGCTACAACTATTAAAATTGTCGCTCCCCTTTATTACAAATAGATTGCTCCGCTGGAGCAACGATTATGTAATGATTTATTGCTACAAACAGGCTGCTCCGCTGGAGCAATGGCAATGCTATAATTTTCCTTAAACTAAATGATATTGATTCTTATTTCAATGCCGTTAAATTAAGTGGCTTTCGCCCCGGAGGGTTACGCTCCCATCTCCTTTGGAGAGGGGTTGAGGGGGAGGTAAAATACAGCGCATGCCTTAACTTAACGGCATTGATTCTTAATTTTTAATTTTTAATTAAGTTTTTTTGTTGCCCCAGCCAATACATAGCTATGCCGGGCTTTAGTGGCGTCGCACTCTTTTACATCGGTTTTTCAGGGAGCTTTTACCACGCACTCCGGGGCTTATTTGTAAGGGTGGCTTCATTTTAAATGTAACAGGTGCATAAATACGGTACCTGTATTTTCTTCTTTAGAGTATGGCTAAAACAATTGAATATAACTGTTACTTCTTTTTCTGCTAATGCAACGCTGTTGTTAATCATCCTATAAAAACATTTGCATTAAAATAAGCAACTACATTTATAGTTCCATTAACTTGCAGCAACCACGAGCCAGCCAACATAATTCACTAAAACGAATAATAAAAAAATATGGATTCTACAGCAAAACCTACCCAGACACTCATTATTATTTTTGGTGCCGGCGGCGACCTTGCCTGGCGAAAATTATTACCCGCTATTTACAACTTGTACCTTGATAATTGGCTGCCAGAAAACTTTATGGTACTAGGCCTGGATATAAAAAACATGACGGATGCCAAGTTTCAGCAACACGTGCACGAAGGCATTGACAAATTTAGCCGTAGCGGAAAAGCCAAGAAAAAAGATTGGGCCATTTTTGAAAAAAGCCTGATGTATAAAAAAGGAGATTTTAACGCAGCCACCACTTATAATTTTATCAACCAACAGGTAAACCTGCTCGAAAAAAGGTGGGCGGGCGTTTGCAACCGCATTTTTTATATGGCGGTTTCTCCTTCCTTTATTGAAACAATTGTAACCAACCTTGGCGCTGTTGGCTTAGCTGCAGATAAAGCCCTAAGCCGCATTGTAGCGGAAAAACCATTCGGGCACGACCTGGAAAGTGCCAAACATTTAAATACCATCCTCTGCCATACTTTCGATGAATCGCAGATATACCGCATCGATCATTTTTTAGGCAAAGAAACAGTACAAAATATCCTGGCTTTCCGCTTTGCCAATGCGTTATTTGAGCCCACCTGGAACCGTAATTATATCGACCATATACAGATAACCGTTGCTGAACAGCTAGGTGTTGAAAATCGTGGCGGCTACTTCGACCATGCAGGCGCACTAAGGGATATGATACAAAATCATTTACTGCAACTGCTTTGCTTAATAGCCATGGAGCCACCTGTATCGTTTAATGCAGATGAAATACGCAACCGTAAAACAGATGTGCTGCATGCCATCAGAAAAATAGAGCAGCATGAAGTATACAAGCATGCCATCCGTGGGCAATACAACGCCGGCTGGGTAGAAGGCAAAAAAGTAAAAGCTTACCGCGATGAGCCAGGCGTAGATATAAATAGCAAGACAGAAACTTTTGCCTCTATGAAATTATTTATTGATAATTGGCGCTGGCAGGGCGTTCCATTTTATGTACGCAGCGGCAAGAGGATGAACGAGACACGCAGTTACATTACCATACAATTTAAGCCTGTGCCGCACCAATCTTTTCCGGCAGAAGCAACGGGTAACTGGCAACCAAATTCCATTACGTTAAACATACAGCCCCGCATGACGATAACATTAAGCTTTCAAGCAAAAAGGCCAGGGCTGCAAATGTTATTGAACCCTGTAGATATGTTGTTTGATTACGACGAAAGCTACAAGACAGGCACACCAGAAGCATATGAAACTTTGCTATTAGATGTAATGCAAGGAGACACCACATTATTTATGCGTGCCGACCAGGTAGAAGCCGCCTGGGATGTAATTATGCCCGTTATAAATGCCTGGGCAATTGATACGCCAGTAAACTTCCCCAACTACCCCGCAGGCATGCAGGGCCCGGAGGGTTCGGATATATTTTAATGCATCATTTTTAATATAAGGCTTTAAAGAAAAAAACCCTGCTAAAAATAGCAGGGTTTTTTTCTTATCAGATGAGACAAATTGAAATTTTATCCATTCCTACGCAAAGGGTAAACACTACGTGGCAAAAGAAATTTTTATTTATTTAGAAGGCTACAAACAGGTAGCGCCCACGGCGCATAATACAACTAACCAATGCTGATAAACTATGCGTATTTGAATTAGACAAAACTACAAACAGGTTGTGCCGCTGGCACATAATACCGCTAAAAAATGTTAAAAAACTTACGTGTATTTTTAATAGAGAACGCTACAATTAAGCTCAACTTATAACTTTTAAGCTACAAACAGGTTGTGCCGCTGGAACGTAATACCGCTAAAAAATATTAAAGAACTTACGTCTATTTCAAATAGAGAAAGCTACAATTAAGCTCAACTTATAATTCATTACTAAAATTATATTTGATCAAGCGCTTGCAAGATATCCTGCAAAATATCATCCTTATGTTCTAAGCCTACAGAAATGCGTATAAGCCCGGGTGTTATGTTTACGGCAAGCCTGTCTGCCTCGCTTAGCTTGGCGTGGGTAGTACTTGCTGGGTGAGACGCAATACTTCGTGTGTCGCCGAGGTTAGCGGTGAGGCTAAGCATTTTTAGGTTATTCAAAAAATTTCGCCCGCCTTCTATGCCGCCTTTTAAGTCGAACGCAATTAAGGCACCGCCATTTTTCATTTGCTTTATGGCTATTGCATAGTTGGGGTGGCTTGGTAAAAATGGGTATTTCAACCAGTTGATTTGTTCATGCCCTTCTAATGCTTTGGCAAGATGGAAAGCATTGCTGGCGTGGCGTTCCATGCGTACGTCGAGCGTTTCTAAGCTCTTGCTCAATATCCATGCGTTAAAGGGCGATAGTGCCGGGCCGGTGCTTCGGCAAAATAAATATATTTCGTGTATCAACTCCTTTTTACCAACAATAGCACCACCTAAAACACGCCCCTGCCCATCCAGCCATTTGGTGGCGGAGTGTATTATAAGGTCGGCGCCAAATTGAATGGGCGTTTGGCAAATGGGTGTGGCAAAACAATTATCTACATTTAAAAGGATATTGTGTTTTTTAGTGAGCTGGCCTGCAAATTCAAGGTCGATTATATCAAGCCCTGGATTGGTAGGCGTTTCTAAAAACAGCATTTTTGTGTTAGGCTTTATGGCAGCCTCCCATTCTTCGGGCTTATCGGCTGCTACATAACTTACTTCAATCCCAAATTTTGGCAGGTACTTATTTAACACGGTTACGGTGCTGCCAAATACAGAGCTGCAGGATATTAAATGGTCGCCGCTTTTAAGCAATGCCATAAAAGAAGAGAATACAGCGCTCATGCCGGATGCAGTGGCAAAGCCAGCTTCGGCGCCTTCGAGGGCTACCATCTTATCAATAAACTCTGTTGTATTGGGGTTGCTGAAACGGCTGTAAATATTATCTTCATTCTCATCGGCAAAGGCCGCCCGCATATCTTCCGCATTGTTGTAAGTAAAACTGCTGGTTAAAAACAGCGGTGTAGAATGCTCCATTTCATTGGTACGTTCTGTTTGTATGCGGATTGCTTTTGTTATTGGATCCATGGTAATAATACGTTTGTAAGCTGTTGCTATAATTAGTCGCTTTTGTCTACATAGTGGAAAAAGATGATTAAAAAACTGAAGTACAAGAGTGTGACGTCCGCCTGGCTGCCATTCGGACGGACCTGTGAAGCTGATGGCAGCTTCCTGGCTGGGGCACAAAAAAAACCAAATAAAAATTAAGAATTAATACAACTGCAATTTGACAACTATTAGCATTTCTGTTGAGACTAGTGTACCCATTGCTGTTACTTTAATTATTACTTGTTCAGCCTAACTTCCCAAGTTAAATTGGTGCCGCCTTTGCGTAAAGTTTCAGCAACGGAGCAATATTTATTCATGGATAGTTCGCAGGCACGGTAGGCTTTTTCTTCGTCAATGGTGCCTTTTAATTCAAACACTATCTTAACATCCTGCCATAAAGAAGGTTCTTTGCCGGTTTGCCTTTCGCCTTCTATTTTCATTGAAAAACTATCCACTGTTTGGCGCTGTTTTTTTAAGATCATTACAATATCGATACCGCTGCAACCACCTAGGCCCATTAATAAAACCTGCATAGGGCGCACGCCAAAATTTACTCCGCCAGTCTCGGGGCTGGTGTCCATCCTTATAGTATGGCCCATGGCATCTGTTGCTTCAAAGCCACAATCTCCTTCTATACGATTTACGTTTATTTCTATCATTCTAAATATTTTTACAAATATAATTCCTGCAAGCCTTTACTTTGCATTTCAACTGATGAATACTTATTAAATTAATGCACTTTTTTAATTACCCACATCCTATAACGCTGGAAAGCGGCGGCACATTGCCCGCACTTACGATTGCCTACACAACTTACGGGCAACTGAATGCTGATAAAAGCAACGTAGTATGGGTATGCCACGCACTGACTGCAAACGCCGATGCGGCAGACTGGTGGAATGGCGTAGTGGGCCCCCAACATGTAATTGACCCTGCAAAATATTTTATAGTTTGTGCTAACATTTTAGGCAGCTGTTATGGCAGCACCGGGCCTTTAAGCATTAACCCGCTTACGCAACAACCGTATTACCATAGTTTTCCACTGGTTACTATACGTGATATGGTGCAGGCGCATATTTTGCTGCGCAAGCACCTTGGCATTGAAAATATCTTTTTAATAATGGGCGGCAGCATGGGCGGCTACCAGGCTTTGGAATGGTGTGTTGCAGAAAAAAACGTGATCCGTAATTTATTTTTATTGGCTACCTCACCTACAGAAAGTGCGTGGGGCATTGCTACGCATACCGCACAAAGGTTATCTATTGAAGCAGATTGTACCTGGCAAAACCCATCCCCGCATGCAGGTGCAAAAGGCCTTAAAGCAGCACGTGCCATTGGCATGCTTACCTACCGTAATTATGGCATTATGGTGAAGCAGCAAACCGATGGGGATGCTGAAAAATTAGATAACTATAAGGCATCTGCCTACATACAATACCAGGGCGATAAATTAGTGCAGCGCTTTAATGCGTATAGCTATTGGCTGCTTACAAAAGCAATGGACAGCCATCATTTAGCCCGTGGCCGTGGCGGTAATTTACTGCCTGTTTTACAAACCATTACACAACGCACCCTTATAGTGGGCATTAGCAGCGATATCCTTTGCCCGCTTACAGAACAGCAGTTTTTAGCTACCCATTTACTTAACGCTAAATTGATAGAGATTGACAGCGATTATGGGCATGATGGGTTTATGGTGGAGTCTGCTATTATTTCGAAGGAATTGGGTAAGTGGCTGGGGTAAAGTTAAAACTGCCCGTAATGGTCTTTTAAAGAAGAAAATTCGATAATTTTATCTACTCCCTGATAAATAATCCGATGCTTTTTGTAAATTTTCCGAAATCCTGTAAGCAAATACTTTAACCCTTCAGGCTGGCCAATGCCGTTAATGGCAGAAATTTTTATATCAATAATAAGTGCTTTAATTTTTTTTAGACATTTTTATTACCAGCTATCTTCCAATACTGTAAATCTTCCATAGCCTTGGGGGATAGGATTATTTCCATAAGCTTTGTATTATATAAAAAAGATGCTGACGATAATGTTATGCAAGGCAAGTTTTTAAAAAGCTGTAAGAACAACCATTATTTGCAACCCATTTAATTGCCATTGGCATGAAACGCACAACCACCAAGCGTATACCAGAGATTGAAGACATTGAAGCCGTAGCTTGTGCAGTTCAAAATATTTATCTTTCCGTAGCTGCCTATGGGTTAGGCGGGTACTGGACAAGCGGTGGCATAACCTACCTTGAAGAAGCAACGTATTTATTTGGGTTAGGGGGAGAAAATAAATTTCTGGGCTTTTTTTACATTGGGCCTGTGGCCATCCCCTCACCATCAGCAAAGCGCAGGCCTTTAAAAGAAAAAGTAATTTGGGTTACTGAATAACAGCCATTTAATTAAAAATCCTTTTACGTTTTATACATTGATCTATAAAACGTAAAAGGCTTTTTATTGTAGTAGATAAGATGAATTACTAATCAAAAATATCAGAAGATAAATAACGGTCTCCCCTATCGCAAATGATGGCTACTATTACGCCGGAACTTAATTCTTTGGATAATTGTATTGCTGCATGCACTGCTCCGCCACTGCTTAGGCCGCTGAATACTGCTTCTTCCCTTGCGAGGCGCTTAGTCATTATGCGAGCCTCTTTTTCGTCAATTTCTATGATGCGGTCTATTCTTTTACGGTCAAATATTTTTGGCAGGTATGCTTCGGGCCATTTGCGTATACCTGGTATTTGCGAGCCTTCTTTTGGTTGGCAGCCTATTATCTGCACCTCAGGATTTTGCTCTTTCAGGTACCTTGATACGCCCATGATTGTACCTGTAGTGCCCATGGATGAAACAAAATGTGTGACAGTGCCATTAGTATCCTTCCAAATTTCTGGCCCGGTAGTTTTGTAATGCATGCCTGGGTTATCGGGGTTTGCAAATTGGTTTAGCATTAAATAACCGCCTTTGGCCACCTGTTCGTTAGCGTAGTCAATAGAGCCTTCCATAGAATTTTCTTTTGGCGTAAGTATAACTTTAGCGCCAAATGCTTGCATTGCCAATACCCTTTCTTTGGTGGCATTTTCAGGCATTACCAATTCAATCGGCACACGAAATAAGCTTGCTATCATGGCTAGGGCTATGCCGGTATTGCCACTGGTAGCTTCTATTAAAGTTATGCCATTTTTTATTTCGCCCCTGTCAAAAGCTCCTTTTATCATGCCGTATGCGGCACGGTCTTTTACGCTGCCGCCGGGGTTGTTACCTTCCAGTTTTCCATAGATGGTTACGTTTTTATTAAGGCTTACCTGCTCTAATTGCACCATAGAAGTATTGCCTACCAGATCTAATATTACTGCCATAAACTTATCATTAAAATTATTATCTAAGTTACTAAAGCTATCTTTATTTATCACTGGTTCAACAGCCGGCCGGTAAATTTGTTTTAATTTATTCCTTACTACGCAAATCAATATTTTGGAAATAAAACAGCCTGATGCCGTTCATATTTTTGTATTGGTTGCCAGCTGCTAATTGGCTAAACACATTTAAGTACCCAAACTGAACGTTAGTGCTGGCGCCAGTTTGCAGCTTTAAGCCAGCAAAAAATCGATTTTGGTCAAAGTAATTATTTACCACCTGCTTGCCGAAATTAATATGCACTTCATCATTTAAAATAAAAGACAAGGAGCCCGGCTTTGCTAGCTTTTTGCTTAGCGGCACTTCGTACCAAATATTATAGCGCAGCTTAAAATTGAAGTTATAGCCAGGCGCCAATGCATCGTCATTCAATATTTTATGCCGGAACCTTTCATCAAGCCGTATCCATTGCATCATACGGTTATTGCCGTATTTGGTATGCCACTGAATTTGTTGCCAGGGACGATGTTCTGGCTGAGAAATATTTTTATGGTTATCACCAGGAAAAAAGTTTACCCATGCATAACCAGCCGTAAGCTTTGTATCGGTATTGATGTAGTACGTTAGCCCAACCCTTACGATGCTTACGGAAAGGTTATCTACCAGATGGTCCATGGTGCGTAGGTTTAAATCTACCCACATGCCCCACTTGTTGCTGAACCTTGTCTGGTTAAAATAGCCCAGCCAAATTTAGTTGAGTTTTTCTGTTTTTTTTATTTGCGCATTTGTTGTAAAAGCCATTGCCAATACAATGATGCAAGCGGTAAATTTTTTTTTCATGAAGGAAATTTTATAAAAGATATTGCCGCAAAAATAAGGATTGCACAGTTATTCACGCTGCTTAAAGAAACCATTTTACTTCATGGTTTTGATACATTCCTTATAGGTTTGTGTGCTATGCAACTTTGCCACCCGGTGAGCCACCCTTTGGGGGTGACCCACCGGGTGGCAAAGTTAACGATTGGTATTACTTTACGCACACGCCCGTACATGGTGAAAAAAGTTCACTAAAGAACAAATGTAAAAGAGTGCGACGCCACCGAAGCCCCACATGGCTGCTGTATTGGCCGACACAACAAAAAAATTAATTAATAGATTGATACTTAATAATTAATGCAAAGCTGCCTTATAAAAAATGCTTTTGCTTACAAAAAATAGCACCTTATTGCCGGGCGCTATTTTTTTTATTTTAGTAAGATGATGACGCTATTTTAGTTTAGCAACCCATCTAAAGTTATGGCTACATAATATAGCGCGCCGATGGTTGGGCCGCCTGCATATTGAAATTTGCGGTTGTTCAATACGTTGGTGCCGCCGAATTTTATGGTGGCTTTATATACGGGTACCCTAAGGGTTATTTGTGCATCTACATTGTTGATGGCAGCTACTTTGCCGGTTACTAGCGGGCTTTCCCAAAGAAAACTGTTTTGCCATTTATATACTACGTTAAAGCCTAGGTTGCGGATGACGGCACGGTTGCCGAATGACAAGTTGGTCGTCCAGTTTGGCGTGTTGAAACCAGTGATGAACAGGTCTGGATTGGCTATATTTTTTATCTTGTTATAACTTGCATTGCCCGATAAAGTATAGGTTTTATAGAAGTTGTAAGTAAGGCCCAATGAAGAACCATAGGTAGTGTATTTATTTTTAGCATTGGTATAAACACGGTAACGTTCCTGGCCTTTGCTGGCGGCTGTGCCTGCTGTTGCGTTTGCTGCTTGTGCGTCCCTGTTCCTGTCTACCATGGCTATTGCGGCGGCATCGGTACCAATGGTTTCGCCGATGGGCACGTACACTTGAACCTGCCCAAGGAAGCCGTCGTACTGGCTGGTGTAAGCATCCAAATCTATAAATAATTTGTTATCGAACAGTACGCTTTTATAGCCAAGTTCAAAAGAGGTGATTCCTTCAGGGCGCCCGTCTGGCAAGGCTCCTGGCACCAACAGCGCTCTGTTTGCCAATGCTGCCGCATCTGTATTGCCGGCTGCTTTTACTGCTGCGTTAAAGGCAGCTACGGATGTTTGCGTATAGCTATTATCGCGGTAGCCTAAACCTTCATTAATTATTGGTAAGATGCCTACACGTTTTACACGCCCATTATTTACGTAAGATAACGCTTCAAACAAAGCCGGAAAACGATAGCCTTTCTGGAAGGTGAAACGGATAGTATGTTTTTCATTGATAGTGTACACGGCCGCTAAACGAGGCGTGAATTTCGTTTTAAAATCAGTGTTATGGTCTGCACGTACAGAGCCCCATAATTTCAATTTATCCTGAAGCAATGTTTTGGTTACCTGTACAAAGCCGCCGAATTTTTTGTAGTAGATATCGCTGCCGAAACTGCCATCGGGCAAAGGTGTGTTCCTGTCTGCAATCGGCCTTTTAAAATCTACAAAATTATTGCCATCAGGTATTAATTGATAGATGCGAGCATCGCCACCAATTAATAGGTTAAATATTTTGACTTGTTTGGTTAAATCCAACTGGCCTTCCACATGATATAAATGGCTTTTTTGTACCAATGCAGCGCCACCAGTTGCAGGGGCGTTAGGAATGGATTTTGATTGAATATCCCAATTATTAATCTTGATAATAGAATCTTTCAGGCTATTGAAACGTGCGCTGCCAGGCTCTGCACGCCCAAGGTCTGCCGCTGCACGGGCTGCCTGTGTAGCTGCTGCGAGGTTGGCAGAAGTAAGCCCGCCATTACTTGTACCATAAGCAGTTAGGGCATTTTTATATTTCGTTCCCCAGCTGGTAGGCGTTTTTGTATCTGTTGCACCGCCGGTGTATATATCCAGGTTATCAGCGAGTGGTTTTACATTATAAGAATCTCCTGAATTTTCTATTGAAGTGTATGCTTTAATAGTAAAGTTAGATCCCTTCAATTCTACCTGGTGGTTTTGCACAACTACATTATCGAGCTTTATTTTATTGCCTCTTTGAAACACGCCATCCATTTTACCAATGCGGTAGGTGTACGTAAGCTGAAGGCCTTTATTAAATTTGTACACTAACCCAACATCAGCCTTTAAATTAGCAACCTTAGGGTCAACAAGGTCTTTTTCCCAGTAACCGGTACGGGCAACAGTAAGGGATTTGTTGGTCTGGTTATCAATTGTTAAGCCGCCGATAGAAACAGTATTGCTGCCTGCCAATGCATCATCGCCATATTTATTCCAGCCATCAAAGGCAATATTGTTGGCGCCATTTAATGCACTGTAAGCAGGGTTGGCAGTGTTGCGGCTGTTGGGGTTCTGGTCTAGGCGGGTGTTGGATATCCAATCTACCCCCTTTAAATAACTGGCATTTATCTTAAAAGCAAATTTATTATTGTATGCTTTTGCATAGCGTATAGCCGTTTCTGTTAGCAGGCTTGCGTTATGGTCAGGGTCGTTGCCAACATGGTTTACTCCGGTGCGTTGAAACACGCTTAAACCTTGTGTTGTAAAAGGGTTTTTTGTTATGAGGTTGCTCATGCCGTTGATAGCATTCATGCCATATAAAGCAGATGCCGCTCCTGGCGTAACTTCTATGCTTTGTATATCCAGTTCTGTTGGCCCGATAGCATTGCCTAACGGAACGCCTAAAGTGGCTGCCTGCATATCGATGCCATCTACCAGTTGCATAAACCTAAAGTTGTTCGGTATGTTAAAGCCCCTGGTATTAGGTACTTTAAAAGTGATGGAAGAGGTGGTTAGCTGTACGCCTTTTACGTTGCCCAGCGCATCGTAAAAAGAAGCGGCTGGTGTTTCTTTTAAAGACCGGATATCAAGCTTTTCAATGCTTACCGGCGACTTCAATATTTTTTCTGAGCCACGGCTTGCAGTTACTACCACTTCGTTGGCCAAAAAAGTTTGGGTATTTAACTGGATGGCCAGTTTAGCGTTGGCGTTCCTTATTTCAATTTCCTGTGGGGCAAAACCTATGGAAGTTACCACCAGCTTAAAAGGGAAGGGCTGGTTTACCACCAATGAAAACCTGCCCGTTGTATCGCTTGTTGTACCGATTATGGTGCCTTTAACTACCACGCTTGAGCCGGAGAGCCCTTCGTGGCCTTCGCCTACTACCCGCCCGCTTAAAATAACCGTACCATTAAGCTGGGCCGCTGCTGCAAAAGGCAGTATAAATAATAGTATCAATAACTTCTTCATTGTCGCTTATTTTTGTGTTGGTTTTATGCTTTATTTGTTGGTTAATATTTAATTTATCCGAATGCTTTTAATGGCTATTATGCGGCCAACAACATCGGTAACTGCTTTGTATATTTCTTTTCATAAAATCTATAAAAAAGTCTATTATTTTAGTAGACTATTTGGTCAAAAAAATTTACGTTAACAAATGCATTATTGCTTTTACCAAGGTATTGATGCTGGTTAAAATAACCAACGAGCCTACCAGTATAAACATTGTTTTTAAAGGCAGCTTGCCCACCAGCCTTGCAGCTATCGGCGCAGCTATCAGCCCGCCTACTATTAGCCCGGCAATTTGTAAAATAGGCATGTTCTTTAGTAAAATAAAAAAGGTGATGGAACTGGTAAGCACTACAAAAAATTCTGCCAAACATACCGAGCCAATTACATACCGAGGGCTTTTTCGCTTGGCCATTAAAGTACTGGTAACCAATGTGCCCCAGCCGCCGCCGGCAAACGCATCCATAAAGCCACCTGCCGATGCAAGCCATCCAGCCTTCTTCACTTTATCTGCCGCGTTTCTTTTTGCAAATGCTTTTTTGATGATGAAGTAACCAAGGTAAAGCGTGTATAATGATAAGGGCACTTTTACAGTATCTGCATATTTTTGAAAGAAGAAAGCACTTGCTGCACCAAGCCCGGCCCCAAGTACGCCCGGTATTACAATGGCCCTGAATAATTTTTTATTGATGTTGCCAAACCGGTGATGGCTATAGCCAGATACGCCACTAGAGAACACCCTGGCCGAATGCACCTGGCTGCTCACCAATGCTGGTGGCACCCCTGTTGCCAATAAAAAAGTAGTGGCGATTGTGCCGTAACCCATGCCTAGCGACCCATCGGCCATCTGCGCTAAAAAACCTATCAGAAGCATTACTAAAAATGCAGGGGTATCAATATTTTTTGTAAGTGTAGATAGTGCTGCAGGCAACTCATTAAAAGGTATGTAAGATAAAATCACATGCCCGATTATCATCAACAAAAAACCAGCAAGGCAATATAATACAATCCTTGGCCAGCGTTTTTGTTCGGGCTTATTTATATCTTCCAGCGTGGCACCTTTTGCTACCAGTACTTTTGTTAACTCGTTCAGTTTTTTAACTTTTTCATCAAAATTGCCGTTGATGTTATTTCTAATGGCCTGCACATTTAATAAAACGCTTTCCATTTCATCAGGTATCATATCGCCAATTACTTCCTTCAATCTTTTAGCAACCGTAGGCGATTTGCCATTGGTAGAAATAGCAATTTTAAGGCTGCCCTTTTGTACGATTGAGCCAAGGTAAAAATCGCATAGTTCAGGCTTGTCTGCCACATTTACCAGTATACCTCTTTGCTTTGCATCGGCAGCTATAATGCTGCTGATAATGGGCTCATTGATAGCAGCAATAGCAATATCGATATTGTCGAAATCGCTGATATCGTACTGTTTTTCTATAAGGGTGATGGTGTAATATTGTTGGGCAACCGTTTTAATTTCATCGCTTATTTCGGTTGCCACCAATGTAATTTTAGCCGCGGGAGAGTTAGATATAATGGCCCGCAATTTTTCCATGCCTACGTAACCGCCGCCTACTATTAGTACGCGTAATTGTTTAAGCTTTAAAAAAACAGGAAATAGTTCGTTCTGTTCCTGCAAGGTGGTAGTTGCCATCGCTGCAAATATATACAATCCCTACTAAATTAGTGGACTACTATGCATATTTTTTTCGTTTAATTCAAAAATGTGGAATTTTCGTCCCGGTTGCTCAAATAGCTATTGGGGCATTATAGGCAGCCTTTCCGCCACAGCGGATACAATACTTTTACATTTGTGGCCCATCGCTGTTTAACTATTATATATGGAGCTTACAAAAGGGCATCCTTCTTTTCATCTTAGCAGCGTAAGCTTTTCAAATTTATCCTTGTTATACTTATATAAACTTGTTTATAGTACGCACGGTTTACCATCAACATTATCTTCCTCAGCATAAACAAAAGTAGGCGGCTTGCTTTTTATTATTTCAATAATATCGCCTACTTTAAGGCTTCCTGTTTGCCCGTACAATATATTTTGCCCAAAGTAAATTTTGTTATTTTTCATCCGGTAACTGGCCAAAGTTTTTAATGGTTCTTTTGCTTTAAGCGCTGTGGCTTGGTTGATGGTTGTAAGCACACAACGGCTA
This sequence comes from Ferruginibacter sp., assembly GCA_025351645.1. Taxonomy (GTDB): domain Bacteria; phylum Bacteroidota; class Bacteroidia; order Chitinophagales; family Chitinophagaceae; genus Ferruginibacter. The sequence goes on along the minus strand of JANXVN010000020.1, from coordinate 45,242 downwards.
CATAATTTTACGCCATACAAATCGATGTTATTTACTAAAACATGTTCCATGGTATCTTCATCGTAAGGCTGGCCCCCGGAAAAAACCAGGTTGGGCCTAAAACGGTCCATGGGCAAAGGTTCCGGCATACGCTTGTTCAAATCATCCAGCGATGCCTGCCCAATTATAAGTACTGGGTAACCATCCGAGAAACTGGTTACTTCATCCTGCCGGGCATATCGGCCATCCACTTTTCGCTTTTCGCTGTCGGGCATATATACCAACCGGCAGGGCATGGCTAATTTAGCCGAGAGCCAGATATCGGCATCCGCATTTACATACTGGCCCTGGCATTCATCATCCCAAACAATTACTTTGCTGGTGGCTGTAGGCAAAGGCTGCAATGGAACTGCAATTTTATCAGCTATATTATTTTTGTGAAAAATTACCAATTTGTCATTTTCAATTGCCACTTGCAACAAGCTCATTAACGGATCCTGTCTTTGTGTAAGGAAATTATTATTGTTATCCACCACCATCCATCTCCTGTCGTATTGCAAGCCTCTGTCAGTTAAGTGTGCGGATTGTACTGCAAAACCGCCTAGCGATTTAATGGGATAAATATATAGCTGGCTAATGGTGTACATGGTTCAAAGATGGGGAATATTTAGGACTAATGACGGTAGTAGAAAGTATAAATTATTAATGTAAACTTAATACCGTTAGATTAAGCGGTTTTGCACCCAAGGGGCCAAGCTCCCCCTCTCCTTTGGAGAGGGGTTGGGGGTGAGGTAAAGAACTGAACAACCCTTACCTTAACGGCGTTGAATGTAAACATATTTATAACTAAATATGTTGGTATTTTAACCAATACAAATATCTACTTTCACAAAGGCTACTTAAATACGTAAATTATAAACAACAAGCCCTATAACTTAAAAAGCTATGAACAACATTAAATTATTTGAGAGCAGTAAAATACGCAGCCAGTGGGATGCAGAAACTGAAAAATAGCATTTTTCAATAGTGGATTTTATTGAAATACTTTCGGAAAGCCCTAATGCCAGAAAGTATTGGAGCGTATTTAAAACCAGGCTAAAAGCTGAAGGAAGCGAGTTGGCTACAAATTGTAGTCAACTGAAATTAAAAGCAGCAGACGGCAAATTCTACCTCACAGATGTAGCCGATACAGAACAACTTTTAAGATTAATCCAATCTATCACCTACCCAAAAGCTGAACCGTTTAAAGTATGGCTGGCAAAAGTTGGTTACCAAAGGATACAAGAAACGCAAGACCCTGAAAAAAGCATCAACCGTTTTATGGAAAATTATTTAAAGTTTGGCTACAGCAAAGAGTTGATCAACCTGCGTTTAAAAAACATTGAAGTAAGAAAAGACCTGACAGATAAATGGAATAACAGGGATGTAAAAAAGGCAGAATTTGCCATACTCACCGATATTATTACGCAAGCATGGAGCGGCAAAAGCGTTAAGGAATACAAACAACATAAAGACCTTCAAACTGAAAATTTAAGGGACAACATGACCAACCTTGAACTTGTATTAAACATGCTTACCGAAGCAACAACAACCGGAATTTCAAAAGAGAAAGCCCCTAAAACTTTTGATGAAATAAAACAATCGTATCTCAAGGCAGCACAATTGCCGGTGATGCAAGAAATGCCATTGAAGCCAAAACCGGTAATAAAGTAGTAAGCGAGTTACATGCAAAACAACTAAAAGCAACAAAGAAAAATTTAAAATAGCAGTAAAACAAACGCCAATATATCAGTTAAATATATTGGCGTTATAATTTTTTACACTAGCAGTTACACAGTAGCAACATACTTCCTGTAAGAAAAATCACCGAAACTTTCCTTCTCCTTCCGCTCTGTTTTAAAAGCAGCAAACAAGCCATCCAACTCATTTAATATCGCCGTTTCATCAAGGCTTTCTTTATACAATGTATTTAAGCGTTCGCCTTCATTATCACCGCCAATGTGCAGGTTGTAATGCCCGGGGGCGGTGCCTACAAAACCTATTTCTGCAGCATAAGGCCTGGCGCAACCGTTGGGGCAGCCAGTCATGCGCATAATAATATCTTCGTCATTTAATTGGTATTTTGCCAGTATCGGTTCTATCTTAGAAATAAGGGTTGGCATATACCGTTGCCCTTCTGCCAAAGCCAATGGGCAAGTTGGTAAAGCCACACAAGCGATAGAATTTTTGCGTGCATTCGATGCTGCATCTGTATGTTCTAAAATTTTAAACCGTGCTAATATTTCATTGATTGTTTCCTTATCCGCATCGGCCACATCGCTGATGATCATATTTTGATTAGAGGTAAATAAAAAGTTGCTTTTATCCGTTCTCGCCACTTCCAGCAAAGCCGTTTTTAATGCCAGCTTTTCATCATCCAGCACCCGGCCATTTTCTATAAATAAGGTGTAATACCAAAGCCCTGCTTTGTTTTGCATCCAGCCATAACGGTCGCTACGTTGTGTAAACTCATACGGACGGGCGGGCTCTAACTTAAAGCCAGTACGGCTTTCCACTTCTTCCCTGTATTTATCAACGCCCATATTGTCGAGCGTATATTTTAACCTTGCCAGCTTCCTGTCGCTGCGGTTGCCAAAATCCCTTTGTACGGTCAGCACTTCGTAAATAGTTTTCAAAACCTTTTCTTCTGTATCTGCAAAGCCAATTACGGTACCTAGCCTGGCGTAGGTTTGTGCATTACCGTGAGTAGTAGATAATCCCCCGCCAATCGCAATGTTAAATCCTTTCAATTCATTATTTTCAATAATGGCTATCAGCCCAAGGTCGTTGGTAAAAAGATCCACATCATTGTTGGGTGGTATAGCAATGCCTATCTTAAACTTTCTCGGCAAGTACCTATCCTGGTATAACGGGTCAATTTCCTCTTCCTTTTTTTCTGCTATCTTTTCATCTTCCAGCCATATTTCATAATACGCTTTTGTCTTAGGCATCAGCAGCGTGCTTATTTTATCTGCATAAGCAAATACTTGCGCATGTAGCGGAGATTCGCCAGGGTGAGAGCTACAAGCTACATTACGGTTAATATCGCCGCAGGTAGCAATAGAATCCAAATTAGCTTCGTGAAAAGATTGTATGGTTGGGCGCACTTTTGATTTTATCAGCCCATGTAATTGTATGGTTTGTCGGGTAGTAATTTTAATAACACCTGTGCTGTTGTCATGCGCAATTTCGTTGGCAGCAATCCATTTTTTAGCGCTGATAAAGCCACCTGGTAAACGAAGCCGTATCATAAAAGTATACAGCCTATCCAGTTTTTTTTCAGATCTTTCGTCACGCCTGTCCCGGTCATCCTGCTGGTACATGCCGTGAAATTTTATTACCGCAGTATCATCTTCACGGATGGCGCCGGTAATTTCATCCTGTAAGCTTTGTTCAATAGAGCCACGAAGCCCATCGCTCGCCGTCTTAATTCTTTCTATTGCGGATAAATTATTCTTATCTGACATAATTGTATATTTTGCTTTTCCTATTATTATAAACCAGAAAAGATTTTTTTATTTTTAAACCGTTGCTTAAACTAAATTCATTGCTGCTAGATACATTTTTTTTGCCCAAACTAATACAGCAGCTATGTGGGCCTTCATTGGCGTCGCACTCTTGTACTTTTGTTTTCCAATCAGCTTTTACCACGTGTAGCAAGACTGAGACAAATTAATACAACATCATTTCCAAAGGCCTCATCAACCCTAACCAATCAGCACATCAGCACATTAGCTAATCAGCTAATTGTTTAATAAACATCCTTCTCATAACGTCCTTCTTCCTCCATCAAATTTAAATATGCCCTTGCTTCTTCACTCGTTTTATTCCCTTGTTCCTGAATAATTTTTAGCAAAGCATTTTCAACGTCCACGCTCATGGGTGCTTTTTGGCCGCATATATAAAATGATGCGCCGCCATCCAGCCATTGAAATAGTTCAGCCGCATGTTTAAGCATTTTATGCTGCACATAAATCTTAAAATGCTGGTCTCTTGAAAAAGCTAAATTAATGTTGTTAAGTACGCCTGTTTCAAACCAGTTCTGCATTTCTGTCTGGTATAAAAAGTCGCTTGCAAAATGTTGTTCTCCAAAAAACAACCAATTTTTTCCGCTGGCGCCGGTAGCATCACGCTCTGCTAAAAAAGAGCGGAAAGCTGCAACGCCAGTGCCGGGACCAACCATTATCACATCTTTATCTTCTGCCGGCAGGCGAAACCTTTTATTTGGCTGCACAAAAAATTTCTGTTGGGTATTTACTTCTATCTCACTTAAATAACCTGTACATAGGCCAACCTTTTGCTGGTCATTAATAACGAATGTATCTTTTACCGCTAGTACATGCACCTCGCCATCATGTGCCGCCGGAGAAGAGGCAATTGTATACAGCCTTGGTGAAATTGCATTCATCTTTCCAATCACTACTTCAAACTCTGCCGCATCTTTTACTGGATATATTTTTAATAGGTCCAGCAAATCCATTTTTGTTGCGGGGATATCATGCCCTGTTATTTCGCCGTATTGTTTTACCAAACGCTCTGTTAAAAACAGGATATTTATTTTATGTTTTAGTAAATTATAAATGGTTGTCTCTTCCTCATGGAATGTTATTTTTTTTGTTGCATCAGCCTTAGCAACAGCAATAATTTCTTTTACTATAGCGGAAGGGTTTTCTGGCACAATCCCTAAAGAATCGCCGCACTGGTATTGCACGCCTTCAGCAGCAATTTCTATGTGCCAGGTTTCTTTATTAGAACCTCTATCATTTAAATTTATTTTTGTAAGTACGGTGCCGGTGTAAATTTGTTTGCCTGTTTTTTTAAGGGCAATAGTTGGTGCCGCAGTAGTTACGGAAGATTGTTGCAATGCTTTTAACACAGTATCAAACCAGCTTTTTGCTTCTACGTCATACTCTACATCGCACTTTTGCATCGGTGCAATGCGGTTGCCGCCGAGCTTTAAAAATTGTTCATCTACCTCTTCGCCGGTTTTACAAAATAACGGGTAAGATGTATCCCCAAGCGCTAGCACACTGTATTTCAACTTATCCAGCTTAAAGCCATTCTGATGAATGTGGTCGTAAAACTTTTTTGCTGCAGCAGGCGGCTCGCCTTCGCCATGTGTGCTTACGATGGCTAATAAATATTCTTCTTTGGGCAAATCTGTAAGGCGGTATTGATCCATGCCTACAACCTTTACATTGATTTTATTATGCTTTGCTTTAGTAGCAAAATCGGTAGCCAATCTTTTGGAGTTACCAGTTTCGGTACCATACACAATAGTTATTTTACTAACTGCTGGCGTTGCAATAACATCCGCAACAACTGTAGATGTGCCTAAGCCCAGTTGTGTTTTAACCACACCGTTCAGGTAGCCGTTCATCCATAACAATTCATCTTTGCTTGAAGCATTGATGAGGCTCAAAAAAGTTTGAAATTTATTATCCGCCAACATTAGTTAGTGTGTTTATTAGTTTAGTATTTGGTTGAACTGGTTTAAAATAAGTATCATTGCTTTCATTGTTTGGCAGCCAGCCAAATTTATGGTGCAGCGCTACCACCTTACCGATTATTACCAGCGAAGGCGATGCAAAAATACGCCCTTTAAAATTTGTTTCATAATCGTATAAAGAAGTGATGTGTACATTTTGTAAAGGAGTGGTAGCTTGTTCTACAATTGCCAATAACTTATCCTGGCTTATATTATTTTTAACAAGGTTTGCTACCACATTATCCAGTGTTTCGCTCGACATATAAAATACCAGTGTATCTGTTGTTTGCGATAGCTCTTTCCAATATTCTTCGGTAACAATATCCGATTTATAAGAAGTTAACAACCTTACCGCAGTTGATAAGCCTCTGCCAGTTAAAGGTATGCCCGCAAATGCTGCTGCACCCAAAGCCGCTGTAACGCCCGGAATAATCTCGTAAGGGATATTGTTTTCTACAGCCGTTTGCAATTCATCTAAAATATTTGAAAAAATGGATACGTCGCCGCCCTTTAAACGCACTACAAGCTTGCCTTGCAGCGCATATTCCACTATGTAGCTGTTGATGGTTTGCTGAGGTGTGCTAAAGCCACGGCGGCATTGCTTGCCTACGTAAATTATCTCTGCATCCTTGCTTACATAAGTTTCTAATATCGTTTTGCTTACCAGCCTGTCTGTTAAAACTACATCGGCTTGCTGCAGGTAACGGGCAGCTTTTACGGTAATCAGCTCAGGATCTCCGCAGCCTGCGCCTGCTAAAATTAGTTTGCCGATATGTTGGTTAAATGCATTCATTTATTTTACCTCACCCCTAAGCTACTGTACAAGGTTGAGGTAATTTTGGAGTATTATTATTTTTGAGTTGCCGTATTTATATATTTAGTTTTTTAGAACAATCCTTCAATAGACAAATACCTTTCACCGGTATCGTAATTATAGGTTAGCACTTTTGCGCCTGCCGGGACTTCTGACAATTTTTTTGCCACGGCTGCTAAAGAAGCACCTGTTGAAATGCCTGCTAAGATGCCTTCTTCTTTTGCCAGCCTTTGGGTGTAGGTAAATGCATCATCTTTACTTACCTGTATAACACCATCTAGTATTTCTTTGTTTAAAATGGATGGCGAAAAGCCAGCGCCAATACCTTGTATGGGGTGCGGCCCAGGTGCGCCACCGCTTAATACCGGTGATAATTCTGGCTCTACCGCAAACACTTTCAAGTTAGGAAAATGTTGTTTCAATATTTCTGCAACGCCTGTAATGTGGCCGCCGGTACCTACGCCGGTAATAATATAATCCAGCCCTTCGGGGAAATCGTTTAATATTTCCAGGGCCGATGTTTTGCGGTGTATCGCTGTATTTGCCTGGTTATCGAATTGTTGCGGCATCCATGCGTTGGGTGTTTGGGCGGTTAGTTCCGTTGCTTTTTCTATGGCGCCTTTCATGCCTTTTTCGCGGGGCGTCAATATAAATTCTGCTCCGTAGCTTGCCATTAGCTTGCGGCGTTCTACGCTCATGCTTTCGGGCATTACCAATATTATTTTATAGCCTTTTACTGCGGCTACCAACGCTAAGCCAATACCGGTGTTGCCGCTGGTTGGTTCTATGATGACGCTATTTTTATCTAATAATCCCTTCTGCTCTGCATCTTCAATCATTGCTACCGCAATACGGTCTTTTATGCTGCCGCCGGGGTTTGCTTTTTCCAATTTTATCCAAACTTCGTGCTGGGCGCCAAACAATTTGTTAAGCCGTACATGCGGTGTATTTCCTATCGTTTCTAAGATGTTGTTTGCTTTCATTGTTTGTTGTACCCCCGTCGCCTAAAAGAGGGGTTATTTTGAGACCCTGCTTTTTTACTCGCAGGCTTATGTTGATAATTTATTTAATTGTTTATCTACTTGTTTATATTCTACTGCTTTTACCTATTAGGTGGTAAAAGATGATTAATAAACAAAAGTACAAGAGTGCGACGCCACCGCAGCTCATCATAGCTGCTGTATTAGCCCGGACAAAAATTGTATTTTGTATTTTTCAGATCACAAAATTCAACGCTTCCGGCAAAGGGTTTTTATCCCTTATTGATACGTCGCTTTTGTGGTACACTATTGAGTACGGCAGCACTGAATTTGTTAGCCATACATTGCCACCAATCACGCTGTCGTGCCCAATTACCGTTTCGCCGCCTAAAATTGTTGCGCCCGAATATATGATTACATTATCCTCGATTGTTGGGTGCCTTTTTATTTGCACCAGCCCTTTATTTACACTTAACGCACCAAGGGTTACGCCCTGGTAAATTTTTACATTGTTGCCGATATGGCTTGTTTCGCCAATAACTATCCCGGTGCCATGGTCTATAAAAAAAGATGCGCCTATTGTTGCTCCGGGATGGATATCGATGCCAGTTTTGCTATGCGCAAATTCTGAAAAAATGCGGGGCAAAATAGGCACGCTCTGCTTGATTAATTGGTGCGATAAACGGTACACGGCAGTAGCATAAAAACCAGGATAAGCCACCAGCACTTCTTCAATGGAAGTAGCTGCGGGATCAAATTCCAGGATAGCTTCCGCGTCTTTTAATAGTGCGCCGTAAATGGCAGGTACCTGATCAAAAAAAACATCTGTTATCTCTTGCGTTTTTGGGCCGTTGCCAGTTACATCGTATACCAATGTGGCCAAATAACTTTTATAAGATTCAAATTCCTTCGTTAGTTCCTGCTCGGATAATTTTTTTTGCCTTTCAGGGATAAATAAAAATTCAAAAAAATTATCAACAAATTCTATGGCCAATACTTTATCCGGAAAGCTAGCCGTGGACGACTGGTGCCGGTTGTAAAGGTCTTGTATAAATTTTGTTGTGCTCATTTGTTATTGGTAGTACTGCTATTTTTTTTGCTGATGATGATATTTTATTTTACTGCTTATTGTATCATGCAAGCGCCAACAGTTACGTTGCTTGTTTCATCAATTAAGATGGCACCGCCGTTTACACGCAATTTTTTGTATGAATCAAAAGGTACTGGCGAAGCTGTTTTTATTTTCACTTTAACGATGTCATTCAGCACTGCTTGTTCTGGCGCAGGTTCTTTTAATAAAGAATTTACATCCAGCTTATACTCTATTTCTTTTACTACTGCCCTTGTTACACGGCTATTTATTTGCAGCAGGTATTTGTTGCCGGGCACAAGCGGCTTGTTGCCCATCCAGCATAACAACACATCCAGTTCGTTTTTTACAGATGGCTGGTTATCTTTTAATACGATTACATCGCCACGGCTGATGTCGATATCATCTTTTACATGCAGTACCACGCTTTGGGGGGCAAATGCTTCTGATACTTTTTTGCCGCCAATTTCAATGGCACTGATGGTGCTTTCTAATCCTGATGGCTGCACGGAGATTTTATCGCCTACTTTATAAATACCGCTTACCACTTTGCCTGCGTAACCACGATAGTCGTGCAGGGCTTCGGTTTGCGGGCGTATAACATATTGCACAGGAAACCTTGCGTCGGTATAATTAATATCGTTCGCTACTTCAACATTCTCTAAAATATGTAATAAAGATTCACCTTCGTACCAGGGAAAGGAAGCTGATTTTTCTACGATATTATCTCCGTTGATAGCACTGATAGGAATGTAAGTAATGTCTTTTAAACCTAAAGAATCAGCAACGGCTGCATAATCTATCACGATGTTATTGTACACATCCTGCGAGTTATTTACAAGGTCCATTTTATTGATGGCTACCACAACATGCGGAATGTTGAGCAGCGATGCGATGATAGAATGGCGGCGGGTTTGTTCTGCAACACCGTTCCTGGCATCTACCAAAATAATTGCTAAATCAGAATTAGAAGCGCCGGTTACCATGTTGCGGGTGTACTGCGTATGGCCGGGCGCATCGGCAATAATGAACTTGCGTTTTGGGGTGCTAAAATATTTATAGGCTATATCAATGGTAATGCCTTGCTCCCTTTCTGCACGCAACCCATCGGTTAATAAAGCCAAATCAATTTCGCCATCTTCCTTGTTCTTGCTTTGCTTTTCAATTGCTTCCAATTGGTCTATCATGATAGATTTGCTATCGTATAATAAACGGCCAATCAACGTGCTTTTGCCATCATCAACACTGCCTGCGGTTATAAATCGTAAAAGATCCATTTTGAGTTATGAGTTATAAGTTATAAGTTATAAGTTGTGCCAATGCTTCTCGCCTGCTTTTTCTGGAAGCTCTTATTGGGTTTCTTATGTCTAAAATTCTGTTTGCTACTGGTTATAATTTTGTTCTTAGCTTTCTTTCTTATCTACCTTTTTTTTCCTTGAAGTTATGATTGCGCTTCTTATCATTTTAAAAAGTTCGTTCGCATTTTTCTGTTTCAAAAAGCAACTCCAGCCAGTATAATGTTTCATCATTTTCTTTTGGGCTACTCCAAGCTTATGGACAAAATCTGCTTTGCTTTCTGCATTTTGTGCTTCTCTAACCAGCGCTCCTATTGCCGTTCCGCTTCGTAATTATTGCTTGCTTAATACATATTCTTTCTTATTCTCCAGCAAGAATTTATAAAGCTTTACTATCCTTACAGCAAATAAAAAACTTTTGTTCTTGATGATGCTATCGCTCATGAGTTATAAGTTATGAGTTAGAAGTTTATGAGTTCTTATAATTAAATAGCCTTTGCTAAAAAGTGAAGTAATCAGCGTCGAGACTTATCACTCATAACTTATAACTCAAATTAAAAGTATCCATTCTTCTTCCTGTCTTCCATCGCTGCTTCGCTTACCCTGTCGTCTATCCTTGTTTCGCCTCGTTCGCTGGTTTTTGTGGCGATTATTTCTTTGATGATGTCATCTATGTTTGAGGCTTTTGATTCTACTGCTGCTGTGCAAGTCATGTCGCCTACTGTTCTATACCGTACTTGTTTTACTGATACTTTATCGGCCTCATCCAATTGGATAAATTGAGATGTGGCTACCAATTGGCCCTGCCATTCCAGTACTTCCCTATCATGTGCAAAATAAATGGAAGGCAGTTCAATATTATTTCTTTTGATGTAATTCCAAATGTCCAATTCTGTCCAGTTGCTGATGGGGAAAACGCGTACATTTTCTCCTTTGTGGATACGCCCGTTGTAAGTGTTCCATAATTCGGGGCGTTGCAGTTTTGGGTCCCACTGGCCAAACTCGTCCCTTACTGAAAAGATCCTTTCTTTTGCACGGGCTTTTTCTTCATCCCTTCTGGCGCCGCCAATGCAGGCATCAAATTTAAATTCTTCGATGGTATCTAGTAAGGTGTAGGTCTGCAGGGCGTTACGGCTTGCAAACTTTCCTTTTTGCTCTGTTAAGTTTTTTTCTTTGATGGTATCAGCTACATTTCTGACAATCAATTTTTCGCCGATGCTGTTGGCGAGGTAATCCCTAAAATCCAGGGCTTCTTGAAAGTTATGGCCCGTATCAATATGTACTAAAGGAAAAGGGAATTTGCCTGGGCGAAAAGCTTTCAATGCGAGGTGTACTAAAACAATAGAATCTTTACCACCAGAAAATAATAAAGCCGGGCGCTCAAACTGGCCGGCTACTTCCCTAAAAATATGGATGGATTCTGATTCAAGTATATCTAAATAATCTAAGCGGCGGTTGCTGTTTTCATCTGTTATTGCAGCCCTTTCTGGTACTGCTATATTGTCTGTTGCCATCTGTTTGTTGTTAATTATTAGGTCAATTTAAAAAAAGGGCTATCATATTTTCGCCTCTTCATATTCGTCTGTTGCTGTTGCGTTTGGTTCGTGTACGTGCAAGCCGCATTCCTTTTTGTCGGCATCTTCCCACCACCAGCGCCCGGCCCTAAAATCTTCTCCGGGGCGGGTTGCACGGGTGCATGGCTGGCAGCCAATGCTTACAAAGCCTTTATCGTGCAACGGATTGTATGGAACGTGGTTTTGGTTGATGTATAGCTTAACTTCTTCCGTTGTCCAATGCAAAATTGGGTGGTATTTTATTATTTTGTTAGATTCATCCCATTCGATAATTGGAAGGTCGTGCCTATCGGGCGAGTGTTCTGCCCGTAAGCCTGTTATCCAAATTGCATTGCCGGCAAGCGCACTTTTCAGCGGCTCCACCTTGCGGATAAAGCAGCAATCTTTTCTGTTTTGGATTGATTCGTAAAAGGAGTTGGGGCCCCTTTCTTCTACTAATTTCTGCAAAGGTGCTTGTTCAGGATAGTAAGCTTTTATTTTAGTGTTGTATTGTTCGTTAGTGCTATTCCAGGTAGAATAAGTTTCGGCGAACATACGGCCGGTATCGAGTGTAAATATTTTTACCGGCAGCTTGTTGCTCAATATTTCATGAGATATTACCTGGTCTTCGTAACTAAAGCTAGAGGAAAAAGTTACTTGCCCAGGATAGTGGACAATAAGCAATTTTAAAAACTCGGAAATACTTAGTCCATTTAATTGATGGAGTAGATGGGGTACACTATTATTGGGTAATGAATTCATGCTAAAAAAATAAAATTGTGGATAAAAAAGTCTGCAAAAAATTTAACCAAAACTTAAATAATCAACAGCAATGAAGTTTAACCCTGCAACAAGTGCAAATCCGCAATATGGGAGAAGATAAAAGCATAATTTTATAAAGTCTATCTAAATGATGGACAAATATACTTTACAAAACTGAGATAGAAAATTTTTTATTGAAAGGGGAAACGGCAGCCTACTTGCGTAACAGCTTGTAAATACGGATAGCGCTCATTAGTAGCCCGATAAAAACTACCAGCCCTACAAGTGCCCAAACAAGGCTCATGCTTTGTTTTACTACCACCAGCATTACGATAGCAATCAAAAAAACAGTAGCTACTTCGTTCCAAAGGCGCAATTGTTGGGAGGTGAGCGTAAAAATGCCTTTCATTTGGTTAGCATATATTTTTTGGAGGCTAAACTGGTAAGCGTACAGGCAGGCAACAAACCCCAGTTTTATCCAGAGCCATTGGGGGATGCTGCCGTATAAAAAACCCATCCACGTACCGAAAATAAGCGTGAGGATGGCGGATGGCCAGGTAATGCCAAACCATAAACGTTTCATCATTATTTGAAACTGAGGAGTCAGGATTTGTTTTTCTACATCAGTTTTATCTTGCGCTTCCCTATTATAAATAAATAGGCGGGGAATGTAGAACATGCCACTGAACCAGGTTACTATGAAAATTATATGGATTGCTTTTACGTAGAAATACATTTTTTTATGTCTGATGTAGGATGTGTGATGTCTGATTTCTTTCAATTCGATGTTGACTGCACTTATTCTATGTTTATACGTATTCGCATTTTTTAATTATTAATTTCTTTTAGCTGCTAAATGCTGCTAATATCACTGTATAAAAGAACATTATAGGTACTCGTACAAATCAGGCATCGTACATCAGACATTTACATCAGGTATCAGAAATTTTCAAATTGGCTTTTGCCGTTTTATCGGTTGCTGCAAAAATCGCTGTCAGTTCATTTGCTTCTTTAATTAACCGATCAATATTTTCTCCCTTGAATTTGCTTCTTTTATTACTTCCAGCCAATAATGCGATTCATCAGCTTCTTCTAACACAATTTCAATTTTATAAATAAAATCTTTGGTAGATTTTGCCCTTTACGTGGCTCTATAATTAGCACCAACGGAACCAGCACACCTTATTAGTTGTTTAGCAATTTCAAAGCCTGCGGCATATCTTGGCAATAATTCGTAAAGCTTTATTACATTGATATGAAATTGCTTAGTTCTTTGTTGTAAGATTTTTCTATCCATTGGGCAAGATTTACGGTAGCTGTAAAATACAACTCTTTGGCTTAACCTCAACAACAACAATCAATAAATAAAACATACTTAACCAAACAAATACTCAATAGTAGCACAAGCCCGCAAATTGAAAAAAATCAGATATCCCACATCCTACACCAGACATTAAGAAGATAGCACCATTTCCACACTGCCCTCCGCATATTCGTTTACCCAATTTTTAATTACGTCAATCCATTGGGCATTGGTATTTAAACAAGGTATCATGGTGAATGTTTCCCCGCCTGCTTTTAAAAACTCTTCTTTTCCACGCATGTCAATTTCCTCCAGCGTTTCTAAGCAGTCGCTTACAAATGCAGGGCAAAGGATGAGTAATTTTTTGATGCCTTCTTTAGGCATTTCCAATAAACGTTTATCTGTAAAAGGCTGCAGCCAGCCTTTGCCTAAGCGTGATTGAAAAGAGATGCTATATTGATTTTTGGGAATATTCAATTTTTCCATTACTAAACGGGTAGTGGTAAATACCTGGTGGCGGTAACAATGCGCATGTGCCGGCGACGCTACATCGCAGCAATTTGTAGTTGCAAGGCAGTGGCTTCCTGTTGTATCGCTTTTGCGTATATGCCTGCCCGGTACCCCGTGGTAGCTAAATAAAATATGGTCGTGCTGATTTTGTAAATAAGGGTGTATGTTTTCTGCCAGTGCATTTATATAATTCGGCTCGTTGTAAAAAGGCTTTAAAAAATTAAGCTTGAAAGGATAGTTATTTTTTTGATGCACTTCCTTTGCAGATTCAACGGCTGTTTCAAAGCTCGACATGGCGTAATGCGGATAAAGGGGGATAGCTAATACTTCTTCCAGATCAGGATTATTTTTTTGCAGGTTATCAAAAGCTTGCTGTGGCGTAGGGTTGCCGTAGCGCATGGCAACCTCTACTGGTTGGCTAACTTTTAGCTGCAATGCCTTTTGCAATTGTTTGGTAAGGGCTACTAAGGGCGACCCTTCTTTAGTCCATACTGATTTATACGCCTCGGCAGATTTGGGTGCCCTAAAAGGAACGATGATGCCATTAATCAAAATATAGCGGACAGCATACGGGATGTCGATAACCCGTTCATCCATTAAAAATTCTTTTAAATATTTTCGTACATCTTTTACTTCTGTTGAATCTGGAGAACCCAGGTTCATTAGTAATATTCCCTTTTTTGCCATAGCTTAAAATAATTGTGCAAATGTAACCACTCGGTTTAGTAAAAGTTCGGGGTTTGTTAAAATAATATTCCTGGTGATGTGCTGGTATTTTAAGGCTTAGTAATTTGGGTTAAAAATCTTTCCCAGGTGTGTTTATTCCACGATTGTATTTTTTTATCTATTGTTCAACTTAAAATTTATAAATGCCGTACTCTTGGCCATTAGCGTGAGGGATAGCAGCGGAAATCCTTTTTTTGTCGGCCGCCGCAAAAAAAGATTGCAGCGGATAGCCCGGCCCCTTGCCGCCGCGGCTTGGGGCACGCCCAAATTTTGCTGTTGCATAAAAGAACCTATATATTTATTGATAATGAGGCACCCTTTTGTTTACAGGCAACTGAAAGTAGAAAAATTCCGCTTAGTATAACAGAGCATTCATCATAAGATTGGCTGATAAGAATCATTTAGCAAAATGACACTTAGATGACAAACAAATTAGTTTACAAGGAGTGCCGCAACTAATTTTGCATAAGAAATTTTAACTACGTACACGAATGGGCGGACAGCAACATACAGACATATCAACCTTTTTTATTGCAGGCATCAACTACAAAAAATCAGACGCAATAAGCAGGGGGCAATATGCTATTAATAACGCCCAGTATGCGGCTTTACTTGCCATTGCACCTCAATATGGCATTAAAGAATTGTTTGTGCTAAGTACCTGTAACCGTACAGAAATTTATGGCTTTGCAGATGATGCTGCTTGCCTTTGCTCTTTGTTATGCACACAAACACAAGGCTCGCTGGATGATTTTATGGAGATGAGCTATGTAAAAAATGGCAGGAAGGCCATTGAGCATTTGTTTGATGTAGCAGCTGGCATTGACTCTCAGATATTAGGCGATTACGAAATTATAGGGCAGATAAAAAAATCTGTAAAGTTTTCGAAGCAGCATGGCTTTATTGGTGCTTATATTGAAAGGATGGTGAACGATGTGCTGCAATCTTCCAAAACAATTAAAAATACTACCCTTTTAAGTGGCGGCACAGTATCTGTTTCGTTTGCGGCCATACAATATATTAAAGAAGCTATCCCATATATAAAAGATAAAAAAATACTGTTGCTTGGCACGGGTAAAATTGGCAGGAACACCTGTATGAATTTGGTGGATTATTTAGGCACAAAAAATATAACCCTCATTAACCGCACCGAAAGCAAAGCGATAGGACTGGCTGCTGAACTGGGTTTGAACTATGCGCCTATGAGCGAGTTAGCACATCAAGTTGCAGAAGCCGCTATTATTGTAGTAGCTACAAACTCATCTGAACCAGTTATTTATACTTCTCATTTAATTGATAATGGCGATAAGCTCATTATAGACCTTTCTATACCTTATAATGTTGAATTAGCTGCAAAGCACCTGCCTAATGTTACCTTAATAAATGTAGATGAACTATCTAAAATAAAAGATAGCACGCTTCAAAAAAGAGAAGCGGAAGTGCCAAAGGCAAAGCTCATCATAGAAAAGCATGTAAATGATTTTTTAAGCTGGCATGTAATGCGCAAGAATGTGCCTGTGCTAAAAGCGGTAAAAAATAAGCTGGAACAAATGAACAGCTGCACCCTATTTGTAAATACTTTTTCTTCTGATATATGTACTACGCTTTCTGATACCGACACCGAACAAAAAATACAGAAAGTTATTACCGGCATGGCAGTAAAAATGCGCAGCCAAAACCAACGTGGCTGTTATTATATAGAAGCCATCAACGAGTTTATTGCATCAGGTGCCAATTAATTACATGAACAAAATTATACGGATAGGTACAAGGGAAAGCCAGTTGGCTGTGTGGCAGGCAACATTGGTTCAACAACTGCTTGCTAAAAATAACATTACATCAGAACTTATTTTTATAAAAAGCGAAGGTGATATAGACCTTAAAACGCCCCTGTATGAAATTGGCGTTACAGGTATTTTTACCAGGAGCCTCGACATTGCATTGATCAATAACAAAATTGATATTGCCGTGCACTCTATGAAAGATGTACCTACACAATTAGCCAACGGCATTGCACAAGCAGCGGTTTTGCAAAGGGCGAGCTACAAAGATATTTTTGTTTTTAAAGGCGAGCTTTCATCTATTAGCGACCAGCTTGGCTATAGTAATAATGAATGGGTTTTACCAGATAATGCACCTTTTACTATTGCCACCAGCAGCATACGCCGCATGGCACATTGGCTTAACAGGTACCCGCACCACAGTATTGAAAACCTACGCGGCAACGTTAATACAAGGCTGCGCAAAGTGCAGGACAGCAACTGGAACGGTGCCATTTTTGCGGCAGCAGGCGTAGAAAGGATTGGCATACGGCCAGCTAACAGCATTGAATTAGATTGGATGCTGCCCGCCCCGGCACAAGGCGCTATAATGATTGTATGCAGGGAAGATGATAGCCATTGCCTGCAATTTTGCGGTGCACTAAATGATCCTGCCACAGCCACTTGCGCTAAAATTGAAAGGGATTTTTTAAGGACGTTATTAGGGGGCTGCTCAACGCCGATAAGTGCTTTGGCAGAAATAAAAGATGGCAGCATTTATTTTAGCGGCAATATTTTATCGCCTGATGGAAAAGAAAAAGCCGGTATGGAAAAAGTTATTGAAGCCAATTTATCAAGAGAAGAAATGGGCAGTATATGGGCAGAAGAATTATTAAATAATGGCGGTAAAAAAATAGCAGAAGGCATACGCAATGCAAAGTAACGTACACATATTATGTACACGGCCTGTAGGCAAAACTTTGCTGCACGAAGCAAAGGCACAAAATATTATTATTGATGAACTTTCGTTTATTAAAACAATACCTTTTGAAACAATAGCCCTACAGCAGAAAATTGAACAAGCCGCCTTACAGCAAACAACCGTAATTTTTACCAGCATGAATGCGGTGGAAGCAGTAGCACATTTTATAGATTACCAGCCAGCCGGATGGAGCATTTATTGCATTGGCACTACCACGCATGAATTGGTTACAAAATATTTTGGCGTATCCTCCATTGCAGGTACAGCAAATAGTGCAGCAGAATTAGCACATTTGATAACAGCAGATAGGAAGTTTACTGAAGCCTTATTTTTTTGTGGCAATCAGCGAAGGGATGAACTGCCAGAAATATTAAGCAGCCATTCTATTAACGTAACAGAAATAATAGTGTATGAAACAATTGCTGTAACACATACTATCACTAAGGTATACGATGGAATGCTGTTTTTTAGCCCGAGTGCCGTACAAAGTTTTTTTGCAACAAATAAATTGCCGGCAACAACTTTATTATTTGCCATTGGCAGTACCACTGCCGGGGAGATTGAAAAAAATACACTCAATAAAATAATTGTCAGCAATGTGCCTGGTAAAGAAAATTTAGTTTATAAGATGATAGGATATTTTAGGTAAGTAGGTATTTTCTATCTTTTTTTAAAGGAGAAGAAAATGAAAAAGCGCTGAGGGAAAATTGCCCGCTGTCGAATTATACATGTAGAAAAAAAATAATACACAAAACTCCTTTCTCCCTTAGGAGATTGATGAAGGTGAGGTAAAAACAACATCATGAGCCAAATACAGAACGATCTACTTTTAAGGGCCCTTCGTGGCGAAACGGTTGAACGCCCGCCGGTATGGATGATGCGCCAGGCAGGCAGGTACTTACCAGATTATTTAAAACTAAAAGCCAAGTACGATTTTTTTACACGGGTACAAACCCCTGAACTGGCTACTGCTATTACGTTACAGCCTATCGACCAGGTAGGGGTAGATGCAGCGATTATTTTTTGTGATATTTTAGTAATACCACAAGCCATGGGTTTAGAAGTATTGATGGAAGAACTAAAAGGGCCATCCTTACCAAAAATTATTGCCACACAAAAAGATATTAATGCGCTTACAACCGAAGGTGCAGAAGAAAGCCTCAAGTACGTATATGATGCATTGGCGCTTACTAAAAAAGAATTAAACGGTCGGGTTCCATTAATTGGTTTTGCCGGCGCTCCATGGACAATTTTATGCTATATGGTAGAAGGCAAAGGCAGCAAGACATGGGATAAAGCAAAACAATTTGCCTATACACAACCTGCGTTGGCGCACCAGCTACTGCAAAAAATTACTACCATCACCATTCAATATTTAAAGCTGCAAGCAAAAGCTGGCGCAGATACGGTACAGGTTTTTGATAGCTGGGCAGGCTCTTTAAGCCCTGCTGATTTTAAGGTTTTTGCACAGCCTTATTTGATACAAATTGCAGATGCTTTAAAAGGCATTGTTCCAGTAATTTTATTTCCCAAAGGCAGCTGGTATGCGTTAAAAGAATTAAGCGAAAGCAGTGCTGCGGGCCTGGGTATCGATTGGTGTGTATCGCCACAAATAGCCAGGGAATTAACGGGCAATAAAATAACCTTGCAGGGCAACTTTGACCCTGCAAAATTGTTAGCACCTATACCAGCTATTAAAAAAGCGGTAAAGGAAATGATAGATGCATTCGGTGTACAAAATTACATTGCCAACCTTGGCCATGGCATAACACCAAATGTACCTGTTGACCATGCAAAAGCTTTTGTAGATGCCGTTAAAGAGTACCAGGCGCCAAGCTTATAAGTTAAATAGTATGTTGATTTAATTCTAATAATTTTAAACATGGATAATACTTTTGCTAACATAGCCGAGCCTACGGGAACAGCTATCAACACTAACTGGATTGCTTTCATCCATCAGTTACAAGATGATATTTGCGAAGCGCTGGAAGCAAGCGATGGCAAGGCAAAATTTATAGAAGATAAATGGCGGCGCCCGGAAGGCGGCGGCGGAAAAACAAGAGTAATAAGCCATGGAAATGTTATAGAAAAAGGTGGCGTAAACACATCGGTGGTGTATGGCGACGTAACTGATATGATGCGCACCCAACTAAAAATTGATGGCGCTAAATGGTTTGCCGCAGGCTTAAGTTTGGTGATACACCCCAGCAATCCTTTTGTGCCAACCGTGCATTGCAACTACCGTATGTTTGAGTTATACAATACTAACGGCGATGTTATAGACAGGTGGTTTGGTGGTGGAACCGATTTAACGCCTTACTATTTATTTGACGAAGATGCTACTCATTTTCACCAAACCTACAAAGATATTTGCGATGATTTTGATGCTTCTTTTTATACCAACTTTAAAGAAGAATGCGACAACTATTTTGTAAACACCCACCGCAATAACGAACGCCGTGGCATTGGTGGTATTTTTTACGATTATAAAAAACCATCAGAAAGCAAGGATATTGATTTTTGGTTTGCCTTTGCAAAAGCTTGTGGTTACGGATTTATCAGTTCTTACATCCCCGTTGTTGAAAAAAGAAAAAATACGCCTTTTAACGAGCAGCATAAATACTGGCAAGAGATAAGAAGAGGCCGCTATACGGAGTTTAATTTAGTGCATGACAGAGGTACTATTTTTGGCCTAAAAACCAATGGCAGGATAGAGAGTATTTTAATGAGCCTGCCACCAACAGTGCGGTTCGATTATAATTACCAGCCTGTGCCAGGCAGCGAAGAAGATAAATTATTACAAGCTTGCTTACATCCGGTGGAGTGGGTTATCGCAATAGAAAATATTGATGAATACGATTGGTCGAAAAAAGTAAATACCTGCTAAAGGATTGCTATCATCTTTTAAAAAATAAGTGCGTATATTTTACAAAGAATATAGATCAAAGATGAAGCATTCTCTACGGACAGAAAGAAATCAGGCATCTCACATCTTACATCAGAGATAATTACATCATCCATCAGACATAAAAAAATTATGTATTTACAAAGAAGGAACAGGATACTACGCAGCAACCCATCTATCAGAAGCCTGGTTGCTGAAACTACATTAAAACCTAGTGATTTTATTGCGCCTTTATTTATTGATGAAGGAGAGAATGTGGTATTTGAAATACCATCAATGCCCAATTATTTTAGGCGCTCTATTGATGGCACCGTAAAAGAAGTAAAAGAATTATGGAGCCTTGGCATTAAAAGCATTTTGCTGTTTGTAAAGGCGGCTGATGATACAAAAGATAACACCGGCAAAGAAAGCTGGAACCCTGATGGGCTGATGCAGAGAAGCATTAAAGCAATAAAAAATGCAGTGCCGGAAATGATCATCATGACCGATGTGGCGCTTGACCCCTACTCTAGCTACGGGCATGACGGCATTATAGAAAATGGCGAAATTGTAAACGACCCAACTGTTGAAGCGCTGGTAAAAATGAGCTTAAGCCACGCTGCTGCCGGTGCAGATATTGTTGCACCCAGCGACATGATGGATGGCCGCATAGGTGCCATCCGGGAAGCCCTGGAACAACATAATTTTACCAGCACCGGCATTATGGCCTACAGTGCAAAATATGCCAGCTGCTTTTATGGCCCGTTCCGGGATGCACTGGATAGTGCCCCTGGCTTTGGCGATAAAAAAACGTACCAGATGGATTATGCCAACCGCATAGAAGCCATTAAAGAAACGTTGATGGATATTGAAGAGGGCGCCGATATTGTAATGATAAAACCCGCCATGGGGTACCTGGATATCATCCGTGAAATACGCAATGCTGTTGATGTTCCGGTAAGTGCATACCATGTTAGCGGCGAATATGCAATGATAAAAGCTGCCGTAAAAATGGGCTGGCTTAATGAAGATAAAGCAGTACTGGAAAGCCTTACTTCTATTAAAAGAGCAGGCGCAGATTTAATTGCTACCTACTTTGCAAAAGATGCTGTAAAGCTAATTTCATAACATTGCAACAACTAATTGTATGTTTGTAATTGAACTAAAATATAAAGTTGAACTTGATGAAATTGATGCCTTGATGAAAGCGCATGTAGCCTTCCTCAATAAATATTATACCGCCGGCAACTTTATTATGTCTGGCAGAAAAGTTCCCAGAAGCGGTGGCATCATCATAGCACAGGCAACTGATAAAAAAGCCATTGAAAAGATAATGAAGCAAGATCCTTTCTATAAAAACAAACTGGCTGATTTTTCTATTACTGAATTTTTAGCCAGCCAAAAAATACCCATCCTAAAAGAAATTATTTTATAACTATGTACAACCAAAGCATACAGCTTTTTCAAAGGGCACAGCAGTCAATACCAGGCGGCGTAAACTCTCCGGTACGGGCATTTAAAAGTGTTGGCGGCACACCAGTATTTATGAAGAGTGCCAAAGGCGCTTATTTATTTGATGAAGATGGCAAGCAATACATCGACTTCATCGCATCCTGGGGGCCAATGATTTTAGGGCACGCCTATCCACCAATAGTAAAAGCCATACAGCAAAAAGTAATGGAATCTACCTCATTTGGCGCACCCACATTGCTGGAGATTGAGATGGCAGAATTAATAAAAAGCATGGTGCCCAACGTAGATTTAATTCGCATGGTAAGCAGCGGCACAGAAGCTTGCATGAGTGCTTTACGTTTAGCAAGAGGCTATACCGGCAAAAATAAATTTATAAAATTTGACGGCTGTTACCACGGCCATGCAGATGCTTTTTTAGTAAAGGCCGGCAGCGGCATGGCAACGCTGGATATACAAACTGTGCCTGGGGTAACCGCTGGCGTTAGTAACGATACATTAACCTGCGCCTATAACAATTTGGAAGCTGTACAGCAATTAGCCAAACAATATAAAGGCGAAATTGCTGCCATAATTATCGAACCCATAGTAGGCAATATGGGCTGCATACTACCAGCAACGGGTTTTTTAGAAGGGCTAAGAAAAATATGCGATGAAGAAGGGATCGTATTTATTTTTGATGAAGTAATGACCGGCTTCAGGCTGGCAGCAGGCGGCGCACAAGCAAAATTAAACATCCATGCAGATTTGGTAACGTACGGTAAAGTGATTGGCGGTGGTTTGCCCGTAGGTGCGTTCGGTGGCAAAAAAGAAATCATGCAGCACATTGCGCCTCTCGGCAACGTTTACCAGGCAGGCACTTTAAGCGGTAACCCCATCGCTATGATAGCTGGGTACACCCTATTGACAGCGCTAAAAAATAACCCCAATATTTACGACGAATTAGCAGCCAAAACAACATATTTAGGCGATGGCATTGCGGCCTGTTTATCAAAACACAAAGTACCATTCCGCATCAACCGCTTTGGCAGTATGATTAGCCTGCATTTTTGCAACCATGATATTACTGATTTTGACACCGCTTCCAAAGCGGATATTCCCTTGTTTAATAAGCTGTTTCATTTTATGCTTGATAATGGTATTTACCTGCCACCGTCTGCTTATGAAAGCTGGTTTCTAAATAATGCCTTATCGTATGCCGACCTAGATAAAACAATCGGAACAATCGATAACTTTTTTTCTCAGCAAGCTTAATTTGTTTCGTAAAAAAAACAGGGCAACAAATAAATTTGTTGCCCGAACAAAGAAGCTTTGGGCAACATTGTTGTGTCACTCCCTTGTACAAAAAAAGCAATGAGCAACTTTTACCACTAGGTATGGGGCGTATAAGAAGGCTAGTAATTTTTGATATAGTTACATTTTAATTTTTTACTTTGGGGCAAAAATATCTTGACAACAAACATGTTACAACCGCAGCAATTAATACAACAGTATGCACTACTGCCACACCCCGAAGGTGGCTGGTATAAAGAAACTTATAAAAGCAAAGAGCTTATTGAAGCAACAGCTTTACCAATAAGGTTTGGCGGCGATAGAGCATTTTCGACAGCCATTTATTTTTTGCTGGAACACGGAAACTTTTCTGCCTTCCATAAAATTAAAAGCGACGAGTGCTGGCATTTTTATGCAGGCGGCCCATTAAAAGTGTACATACTACAAGCCAATGGCATATTGGATATAATTACCCTAGGCAATAGTATTAGTGACGGTCAACTGTTTCAATATGTGGTGCCAGCTAATTGTTGGTTTGCCAGCCAGCCTGCGCCTGAAAGCAGTTTCAGTTTTGTTGGCTGCACCGTTTCGCCTGGGTTTGATTTCGCAGATTTTGAATTAGCCAATCCAGCGAATTTAATATCCTTATATCCGCAGCACGCAGGCATCATCAAACAACTAACACGGCAATAACCCTGTGGGCGGTTGCAAACCCCGGCAGCGCTTAAAATAATGCTGCCTTAAAAAACGCCCACCTGCCATAACCAGCCCCTCTTAACAACTTTGTATATTTACCATTGATTTTTACGTTATGACAAGAGAAGAAAAATTCATGCACCAGGCCATCCTTTTATCACAGCAAGGCATGTTAAATAATGAAGGCGGCCCGTTTGGTTGTGTGATAGTAAAGGGCGATGAAATTGTAGGCCGAGGCAACAACAAAGTAATTTGCAATAACGACCCGACAGCGCATGCAGAAATAACTGCCATACGGGATGCCTGTAAAAACCTAGGCACTTTTCAATTAAACGATTGTGAAATTTACAGTTCCTGCGAACCTTGCCCCATGTGCTTAGGCGCAATATACTGGGCAAGGCCTAAAATCATCTACTATGCCAATAACCGCAAAGATGCAGCGGCAATAGGCTTCGACGACTTAATGCTATACGAAGAAATGAAGGCTGAGATACCGCTTAGAAAAATACCGATTGTTTCATTAAGCAGGCAGCAAGCATTAAAAGTTTTTAAGCAGTGGCACAAAAAAATGGATAAGCAAGCTTATTAATGCTGCCTGTTTATTTCCTCTTGAAAAAAATTATAGGTTGTAAGAGTTAGCCAATTCTTTTAACTCTAAAATGTTTGATACATGTAATTTATCAAAAAGCCTGGCCTTATGCGTGCCGATAGTAGATATCTGCAGGTTTAATAATTTAGAAATGTCGCTTAATGTTTGTCCGGATAAAAGCAAGGAAACAATCTCAAATTCCCTGGGCGACAGTTGGTTAAATGGGTTGCTTGGCCTTTCTGTAATAGATTCTTCTGCCAGTACTGCAGCCAGTGTTTCACTAATATATTTACGGTTATTTAAAACCAGCCCAATTGCTTTTTTAATTTCTTCCAGCGGAGCATCTTTAGATAAAAAACCTTTTGCGCCTGCCTTTAGAAAACGCTTGGCGTAAATACTTTCAGCACTCATAGAAAAAATGAGCACCTTAGCCTCGGGATATTTTATATGGATATATTCCATTAGCCCTAACGTATCTGTTTTAGGCATCTGTATATCCATCATGATCAAATCGTAGTTGTGGATCTTTAAAATTTCTATAGCTGTTTCCCCATCGCCCGCTTCAAAGATTTCTGAAGGCTTAAATAGCTCAATCAAAAGCCCTTTAATTCCAGACCGGACTACATTATGGTCATCTACCAATAAAAATTTTTTCATAATTTAATAAGGGTATTAGGGTTGTACAATTTTAAATTTACATGAAATTAATGTTAAACAATATAAATTAGTTAAAAGTTACTTTAATAAATATTGTAACTAAACATAATTGTTAAAAATTTGCACTTTATTAAATGCTGGATAATGCAACTTTATAAAAACTAATTGTCATTTTTAATAGTATAAATATAAATTATTAATTTGATTATACCAGTTGGTGGATTAAACAAAAATTAAATATATTTTTTTATGAATAAGCATAATGCAATGTTGCATGCAAGTAAAAATATTTAACAATTGTCAAAAGCGATAGATTTATCGAATAATTACTACAATCATGTTAGCGATTGCGCTACAATAAGAAATTTATTTATAAAATAACTTTGGCACATATTTTAATAAGGCATCTTATTTTATCCAATATACTGTATTGGCGTATTGCAATACATCATATTCTAACCCGGCTAATTTTTAACCTAATGGGCTATTAGTTTGTGAAAAATAAATTTTATCAATTAATTTAACAACAAACGAAAAATGATTTTTTAAGTAAACCTACCACATGGTAAATGAGTTGATGGTTAATGTATCAATGGCGTTAAGTTAAGCGATTTTAGCACCGCAGGGCCTAGCTTCCATCTGCCTGGGAGAGGGAATGGGGGGTGAGACAAAAAAGGAGTAATCCTTACCTAACGGCATTGGTTAATGTTTTATAAAAGTATTTATCGAAACGAAGTAAGATCAAGAATTTTATTTTTGTTTTCACCACACCCGAAGCCGCTCCAAACGAGATGAAAGGCCTTAAGGTAACGGTATTGAGATTTAAATGTTTTTTTCGTAAAAGCCTATCAATATAAAAATTAAACTATACTTTAAGTATAAAAAATTATAAGGCTGCAATACATACTAGGTATGGCATTAATTAAATTTGCTAGTTACTTTGAGCAATTTGTAACCGCCAACATCAAAAAACTAGTAATAAAAAATGAAAAAATTTGCCAGTAATAATAATGGCCCGAAGCAGGCAAATAATCATATTCCACAACAAGTGGCTAATGCTTCTTGTAAAATAGATTTTGTTGAAAAAAGTAAGGTTTTACCTGCGCTTTTTGAAATTATCGATACTGCCATCTGCGTTACTGATGAGCATGGCTATTTTGTAGATGTAAACAATGCCTACAGTATTTTATCGGGTTATAGCAAAGAAGAACTGATAGGCAACAATTACTCAATGATAGCTGTAGCATTGCCTGCGCTAGCTAATATACCCGTAATAAATATTGGCCCTTCTATTATAAAAATAAAGCACAAAAATGGTTTGTTATTACAGCTTACTGTAACTACCACCTTGCTTCCACAAACCAGTGGAATGCAATTTATTGCCACATCTGTAAAAAACACCGCTCAACCTATAACAGCCTCAAGCGAGTTATTACAACTAAGGCTGCTGATGGATAATACGGAAGAAAGTTTTATTGTTATAGATAAAGAATTTATCATCATTGCTTTTAATAAGCAGTTTAAAAAAGAATTTTACCGGATTGCATCAATAGATTTACTGGTAGGGCAATCTATTTTAACGTACACGCAGGATGGCATAAAAGCAAATGCTAAAATTATTTACGAGAATGTTTTTAAAGGAGAAACGGCCTATACTGAAGCCTCAATTAACAGTAAAAATGGAGAAGCCTTAATTATTGCCTGTAAGATTAAACCAGCAAAAAATGAAACTGGCAATATTAGCGGTGCGTTTATTAGTTGTACTGATATAACAGAAAAAAAGAAAATTGAACGGCTGCAAATCCTTAGTGAAAAACGTTACAAGTCCATTATTGAAAATGGCAGCAATGCCATAACCATACTTTCTAAAAAGGCAATAGTTACTTATGCCTCTTCGGCAATATGTGCAGTGCTGGGGTACACAGGGCATGAAGCACTAGCAGTTGATTTTTTAGCACTGGTGCATACTGATGATGTGGTGGCAATGGCAGTTGCCTGGCAATATATTTTAAGTGCGCCTCAAGATATTGTTAATACTCAAATTTGCAGGATGCGTCATAAAGACGGGTCGTGGCACTGGATTGAAAATACATTCTCTAATATGTTGGGCGAGGCTGCTATAGCTGGCATAGTCAACAGTATTAAGGATGTTAGCGAAAGTATTGCTACTTCAGAAAAAATTAAACAATCAGAAGAAAACCTTCAAGCTATTTTTGAAAACACCAGTGAGGGCTTTATTTTAATCGATACCGATTTTACAATTAAATTATTTAACAACAAGGTTAGGGATAATATTTTCTTGCCTAAAAAAATACATATCGGCAGCAACATATTGGATGCTGTTGAAGACCCAAGAAAAACCATCTTTAAAGGTATACTTGAAAAAGCCTGCCTTGGCGAGGCCGCACAATATGAACGTGCAGGCATTAATAAAAGCACGCAGGAAGCTATTTGGATAGACATTTTTATAACACCTGTAATAATGGAAGGAAAGGTAACAGCTATCTGCATAACAGCACGGAATATTACCAAACAAAAAGCTAGTGAAAAACAAATTACCCAAATACAAAATCTTTTAAACCGTGCAGAAAATATAGCACAGACAGGCAGTGCAGAAATAAATTTTTATACAAATAAAAGAATATGGTCTGATGAGTTTTACAGGATTGTAGGGCTAGCGCCTGGCAGCATCGTACCTTCTCCAGAAGGTATTATCCAATTTCTTCACCCTGATGAAAAAGATGGTTATGTGCAGTGGTTAAAAAATGGCCTTGCAAACAAAGTTGAGTTTCAGCAAATAGAAACCCGGATAATTAGTCAGGATGGCAAAGTAAAGAATATAATGGCCTATGGGTCTACCACCTATAATGCAGCCGGCACGCCAGATATATTAATTGGCGTAATACAAGATATTACCGAACGGAAAAATATAGAGCAACAACTGCAGTTAAGCAAAGAAACATACCAATCGTTATTTTATCAAAATCCGGCAGCTGTTTTTTCTTTAGATATGGAAGGCAATTTTACCAGTGCCAACCATATTTTAGCAATAAAAGTAGGTTATGCACCAGAAAAATTGCGGCAGCTCCACTATAGTTATTTTGTGCATCCCATTGATATTGGGCTCGTAACCGACTGTTTTGAAAATTCTAAACAGGGGCTTACACAAGAGTTTACAGCCAGGATGATTTCTAAAGAAGGGCTGTTAATAAACGCATCGTTGGTTAGCCTTCCCATAGTAATTAATCAAAAAATTATAGGCGTTTATTGTATAGCCAATGATATTACAACCGAAATAAACGCCCGGATAAACATTAGCAATATGCTTGCAGACAGGCAGCGGATACTAGATTATTCATTAGATGTTATTTGTGAATTAGATGAAGAAGGCAAATTTATACAAGTAAGCAAAGCATGTGAAACAATGTGGGGATATGAGCAGGAAGAATTAATTGGCGCCCATTGCACTGATATGGTTGTAAAAGATGATAAAGATGCATCGTTAAAAATGTTTGCCATCATTGCATCGGGCGGGCGCGCTACCAGAAATTTTGAAAACCGTTTCAGAAGAAAAAATGGAGGCGTCATTAATCTTATATGGTCTATGAGGTGGGATGAAAAGGATAAGACTATGTATTGCATTGCCAAAGATGGCAGCGAAAAAAAAGAACAGCAGCAAGCCCTGGTGTTATCAGAACGGCGTTACCGGGATTTGTTCAACAATAATCCACTCCCATTATACATCTTTAATTTTTCTACCCATTATATCCTTGAAGCAAACAACGCTGCATTAGTAAAATATGGGTATAAAAAAGAAGAGCTTTTATGGCTTACAATAATCGACCTTCTTTTACCAGAAGATGTGATGGCATTTGAAGGGCTGCTGCAAGATGAAACAACTTTTAATAATGCAAGTAGTAAAATATGGAAGCACAAAAAGCAAAACGGGGAAATAATGCACATGCAAATTACAGGCAACATTATAGATTATAAAGGAACACATTGTGTACTTGCTTTATTGGAAGATGTTACTGAAAAACTAAAGGCCGAAAACCAAAAAGAAGCTGAACGAAGCGAGAAAGAAGCATTAATAAATAGTACCGATGACCTTATTTGGAGCGTAACCAGAGATTTTAAATTAATTGCCGGCAACAAAGCATTCATTAAATCTATTGCAGATTATACGGATACATTTTTTAAGTCAGGGGATTACCTGCTGAATAAAAATACCTTTTCTACTAAAACTATTATTCTTTGGGAAGAGAAATATTTAAGGGCCTTAAGTGGGCAATCATTCAAAAATGAGATGATGGTTATCTCCCCGGGCACAAGCATTGCCCAATGGAACGAAGTTTGCTTTAATCCTATTTATAATGGTAAAGATATTACGGGCATAGCATGCTATAGCCGCAATATTACAGAAAGCAAGCTTTACCATAATGAGCTGCTCAACATCAACAAAAAATTAGAAACTGCCCAGCAAATGGCGCGCTTAGGATATTGGGAGGTAGACATACTAAAAGATACCTGTTACTGGTCAAATGAACTGTACCGCATTTTTGGCTTACAAAAAACTAGTGATTATATTGCCTTTCAGGATATAATTGATGCCGTACACCCTGATGATAAAAAAATGGCCATCAATAATTATAACCTAGCGATAAAAGGAAAAAAAGCATTAAACCATGAAGTACGTATTTTTTTAAAAGATGGCTCTATAAAAGTATTGCATCAAAAAGGCTCTTTGGTGTACAACCAAAATGGGCGCCCTATACTACTGGAAGGTACTACACAAGATATTACGCTACAAAAGTTATCAGAAAAAGCCATAAAGGAATCTGAAGAAAAATATAGGATGATATTTAACAGCAGCCCTTTACCAAGCTGGATATACGACCTGGAAACAATGCAGGTACTGGAAGTGAACAATGCCGCCATTGCACATTATGGTTATACCAATAGCGAATTTTTAAAAATGGGCATGGCCACCCTGTTTATAAAAGAGCAGGAAGCTGCCATTATAAAAACAAATATGGAGATTAGCAATACTGGTATCATAAATTTTGGCCAATGGCAGCATGTAAAAAAAGATAGCCAAATTATTAATGTAGATGTTACAGGCTACGCAATTTATTACAATAACAAAAATGCCATAATGATAGCCTCTAACGATATTACCGAAATATTACAGGGGCAGCAGGCGCTAGCATTAAGCAATGAACGGTTTAATTACGCAACCAAAGCCACTTTTGATGCTATTTGGGATTATAACTTAAAAACTAATAAGGCATTTTTAGGAGAAGGTTTCCACACATTGTTTGGCCATAAAATGTACGGCGAAGATGTAAATATATCTTTTATAAAAGGCCTTATACATGACGATGACAGGCTACGGGTTTTAAATAGCTTGCAGGAAATATCTGATGACAAGGACCAGGTGTACTGGAAAAACCAATACCGCCTTAGAAAGGCAGATGGAAGTTATGCTACTGTAATGGATAGCGCATTTGTGGTAAGGGATGAACATAAAGTGCCCTACCGTATTATTGGGGCCGTGCAGGATGTTTCGGAACGTATACAAAATGAAGCTGTACTTAAAGAATTAAATAATCAATTACATACACGTGCGGAAGAACTGATTAGCTCCAATGCGGAACTGGAACAATTTGCCTACATAGCTTCTC
The DNA here is from genome assembly GCA_025351645.1 of Ferruginibacter sp. GTDB lineage: Bacteria > Bacteroidota > Bacteroidia > Chitinophagales > Chitinophagaceae > Ferruginibacter. The sequence continues at coordinate 14,709 of JANXVN010000020.1, read as the reverse complement.
ATGACTTGCAAGAGCCTTTAAGGATGGTAACCAGTTTTTTAAATCAGCTACAAAAAAAATATCAGCCTCAGTTAGATGAGAACGGGCAACTATATATACGTTTTGCAGTTGATGGCGCTGTAAGGATGCGAAAAATAATCCAGGCCTTGCTGGAATATTCGAGAGTAGGCACACAACATTACCGCTACGAAAAAATAGATACTACTTGTTTACTAAATGATGTGGTAAATGTTTATAACAATATTGTACAACAAAAAAATATTATCATATCCTACAAAGGATTGCCAGAGATAATGGCAGCCAGAGTACCCATCCAGCAATTATTTCAAAACCTTATCAGCAATGCCATTAAATACCAGCAGCCAAATAATATTGCCAAAATAGTTATAAGCGCCATCGAGCATCAAGACTATTGGTATTTTGCAATAGCAGATAATGGGATAGGAATTAAAGAAGAATCGCTAAGTAAAATATTTGTGCTATTTCAAAGGCTGCATAATAATGAACAGTATACGGGCAGTGGCATTGGGCTGGCCATCTGTAAAAAAATTATCGAAAGCCATAAAGGAAAATTATGGGTAACTTCTACTCCCGATGTAGGTAGCACTTTTTATTTTAGCATCCCAAAAATACCGGCATCCATGTAAGCATAATAAAAGGTACTTTAACAAAGTTATTTCGTTAAAGTAAAAACTGGTTAAAATGGCAAACAAACACAATTTTAAAACATGGCACAATACGTTTGATTTTGGTATGGCAAAAAGTACCATCATCTGTACACAACTTGCCAATAATTTTAATAAAAAAATTAATAGCGATAAATACTTAATTCAATATAAACTATCATTAAATAAGCAATTATTTACAACTTCGTTAAAAACAAAAAACCATGTGTTTCCGATAATTTGGTTACTGATAGCTTGTAAAACTTATGTGATAAATAATGATTTTTGCCTACCCATAAGTAGTTAATTTTAAAAAAATCTAATGAAAAACGCTACCACTACACAAAATATATTAATTGTTGAAGACAATGCCGGCGATTTTGTGTTAATTAATGAATACCTGAACGAAGAATTTTATAAGCCTATAGTGGAACATGCAAAAACTTTTACTGCTGCTAAAGGCTTATTAAAATCAGTCAATTCTTTTGATATTATATTGCTAGACCTTTCCTTGCCTGATGGCAATGGTGAATTTTTAGTTAGCCAAATGGCAAGCCTGGCAGGCTTTATCCCAGTTATAGTACTTACCGGGTATAGCGACAAAGCCTTTGGTATCAAAACGCTTTCAATGGGTATGGCCGACTATTTGTTAAAAGATGACCTTACCTCAGCCCAGCTTTATAAAAGCATTTCGTATAGCATTGAAAGAAGGCGTATTACGATGGACTTAAAAGAATCCGAAGAAAATTATAGGAATCTTTTTGATATTAGCCCCGTGCCTATGTGGGTATATAATTGGGAAACTGTCCGTTTTATCAACATCAATAAAGCCGCCATTGAACATTTCGGGTATTCAAAAAAAGAGTTTTTAACAATGACTTTGTTTGACATAAGCCCTTATGAAGATATTGAAAAAATTAAAAATAGGATTACCACAATTGCCGAAACAAAAGGTTTTAATAAAGGTAATTTTAAGCACCTTAAAAAAAATGGCGAACTAATAGACGTAGAAATCCATAGCGATGTGTATTCGTTGGAACAGAAATTAAGGCTGGTGCTATGCAATGATATAACTGAAAGTGTTTACCAAAAAAGCATATTGGCTCTTGAAAAGGAAATCTACAAATTAAACTATACAGCAAATGTATCTTTTCAGGAAGTTATGGATACACTTACTCAAAATATAGAATTATTGTTGCCAGGCTCTTTTTGTACCATCCTTCAAAAACAACACGACGATACTTTTATAAGCCTTTCAAAAGGCTCTATGCCAGCTGCTTATATAAATGCTATTGAAGGGGGAGCCATAGGCCAATATGAAGGGTCGTGCGGTACTGCTATATACACAGGGCAAAATGTTATTGTAGCAGATATTGAGGCTGACCCTTTATGGGAAAATTATAAAGAAATTATTCGCCCATATGGTTTTAAAGCATGCTGGTCTATACCAATAAAAAAAAGTGATGGTAAAGTGCTCGGCAGCTTTGCTACTTATTTTAAACTAACTAAATCAGCCTCCTTACAAAACATTAATTTACTGGAACGGGCTGCAAGCTTACTGGGTATATTGATAGAAAACCGGAATGCAGTAGAAGATATTAAAAAATGGAACGAACGATACGATGCAGTTTCAACAGCCACTAATGACGTGATATGGGATTGGGACCTGCTTACAAATAAAATATTCTGGAATAAAGGAATAAAGGAAATATTAGGTTATAATGTAATTAATGATAGTACATCTACAGATTGGTGGACTGATAAAGTACATAAAAACGATGTAAAAAGAGTTGTGGAAAAAATTTATAGCCATATCAATAATATAATTATGAAATGGCAGGATGAGTATCGCTTTATGTGCAACGATGGCCATTACAAATACATATCAGACAGTGGATTTTTGATGTTGGATAAACATAAAAAACCAATACGCATGATAGGTGCAATGCGGGATGTGACCCGCCAAAAAGAAGAAGACCACCGGTTAAAATTATTAGAGTCTGTAATAACCAACGCTTCCGATGCAGTAATAATAACCGATGTTAATTGTTTGGATGATAGTGACCATACCATTATTTATACCAATGATGCTTTTACAAAAATGACAGGCTATTCAAAAGAAGAAATTGTTGGCAAAACGCCCAAACTATTTCAAGGCCCAAACACAAATAAGGCAGAACTAAAACGAATAAAAAAAGCCATCGAAAGGTGGGATGCCTGCGAAATAGAAGTTATAAACTACAAAAAAAACGGCGAAGAATTTTGGAATAATATTGCCATTTCACCAGTTGCCGATAGTACCGGTTCTTTTACACATTGGATTGCAATCCAAAGAGATATTACTGTACGCAAAAAGAAGGACCAGGAAATTACCAAAGCAATTATTGCTGCGCAAGAGCATGAACGTTTTCAAATTGGTGGTGAGCTGCATGATAATGTGAACCAAATTTTAGCTGGTGTACTGCTAAATTTGGGGATGACCAAAACAAAGCCAGTTGATGAGCAGCCTGAATGGATAAATAAATCTGTTGAATATATTCACCTGGCCATTAGTGAAATAAGAAAACTTTCTCACAGGCTTGCACCTGTTTCTTTAGATGAAAATTCTTTAAAAGAAACCTTTGAAAAATTATTAAGTACCATTAATATCAATAACTGTTTTAGCATTGATTTTTTTATAGATGAGGTAAGCCAAATGCGAGTTGATGGTGACCTTCAATTAAACTTATACAGGATATTACAAGAGCAAACCAATAATATAATGAAGTATGCTAAAGCAACAGTTATAGAAATTTCACTATTATTTGTAAATAATGCCATAAACTTAAGGATCTACGATAACGGCATCGGCTTTGACACAAAAAAAATAAAAGATGGAATTGGGCTCCATAATATTAAAAAAAGAGCAGAATTATTTTCGGGCAATTTTACTTTGAAATCTGCCATAGGCAAAGGTTGTGAAATAATTGTTGAGATACCTGTTTAAAGGTAATAATTATGCACGGGAATAGTACAGCCAATCTGTAATTAGCGTGGGAAATAAACCCAATACAATTATTAGTGCCGCGGTAATAATAAGCAACGCCTTAAATGCTGGCGTAACATCCCAATTATGGGTAATTTCAGCCTTGCTTTCTTTAAAATAAATAGCTTGTATAATTTTAAAATAATAATAAGCACTAATAGCGGCGCATAATACAGCCAAAATAACCAACCAATTTTGATGGCCATCTTTAACGGCACCAATCAACATATACAACTTAGCCAAAAACCCAGCCGTAAGCGGTACTCCTGTAAGCGATAATAAAAAGATGGTGATGGTAGCTGCAAGTACAGGCTGTTGTTTAGCCAGCCCGTTAAAGCCATCGATAGTATAATCGTTCATCTTTACTAAAATGGCAAAAATACCAATGGTGGCAAGGCTGTAAGCAGCCGCATATAAAATAATGCCTTGCTTGGCAAATTCATTCATTGCAAAAATGGATAGCAGCATAAAACCAGCCTGCGCAATACTGGAGTAAGCCAGCATACGTTTTACGCTTTGTTGAAAAACAGCTGTAAGGTTACCCACTAATAAAGTTGCAGCGGTAATAAGTGCAACCAGCATTTGCCATTGAGGTTGCGCTGTACCAAAGGCATGCTCAAATAAGCGTATAAAAGCAATAAAGCCGCCTGCCTTTACAATGGTTGCCATAAAAGAAGTAAATACTGTTGGGGCTCCATCATACACATCCGGTGCCCAAAAATGAAAGGGTACCGCAGAAACTTTAAAGGCCATGGCTATCAATATAAGCACTAAGCCAATAGCTATCATCACAGGCAATTTGCCTGCGCCAATATTTATGTTGTCAATGTAAAAAGATGGCGAAACACTATTGCCACCGTACAAAAAGGCTATGCCCATCAACATAATACCAGTTGAAAAAGCACCCATCAAAAAATATTTAAGCGCGGCTTCATTACTTTTTAAATTACGTTTGTCGCTTGCCGTAAGTATGTACAATGGGATAGATAAGATTTCGATGCCTAAAAATAAAGTAAGCAATGTATTAAAAGTTGCGGCAATGGCTATGCCACATAAAACAAAAAATATAAGTGCAAAATATTCAGATATATTGTTGCCTACCTTTTCTATATCCCTGCCGTTCAATAAAAAAAGCAGTAAGGTACAAACCAATGCAACAATAATAAAAATAAGGTTGAAGTTGTTGAATACCAGCATATTCTTTATATCAATATTAAAGAAAGAATGCTGTTTTACCAACTCAATGCAATTGGCAATAATAGCCAGTAGCAGGCCGCCGATAGCCCAATATTTTGGTGTGCTTTTTTGTTTAAAAAAAACACCACCAAACATCATTACGATACCCCAGACTGCTGTTATTATTATTGCGTTCATAATTACCCTGATAAGCCAACCGGCATATCCGTTTTTATTTTAAGTTACTTAAATTTTGTTACAAGTGCTGCTACCGTATCTTTTGTAAGGTTTAATATTGGTTGCGGGTATATGCCTGTTAAAAAGATGGCTACCACTACAATGCTTAATGCAATTTGCTGGCTAACTGTAATTTCTTTCAGTGTAGCCGTTAGTGCATTTGTTTCGCCATAAAATACTTTCTGCACCATATTTAATGTGTACACCGCAGCCAAAATAATGCTAAGCAATGCAATCACCGCGTACCAGGTATTAAATTGAAACAGCCCGCTAAACATCATAAACTCGCCTACAAATGCATTGGTTAATGGCAGTGCAATATTAGCAAAAGCTATCACCACCAACAGGATAGTTAATATTGGCGCCTTATGTGCCACGCCACTAAGCTGAGATATTTTCCGTACGCCTAATTGTTTTTCTATTAAATCAATTACTATCCACAAGCCAATAATGTTGATGCCATGGTTAAACATCTGTATCATTACGCCTTCCAGCCCAATTTGCTTGGTGGCAAAAATGGTGGCGCTCATTAAACCAATATGTGCTATAGAAGAATAGGCTACCAGGCGTTTTAAGTCATCTTGCTTAGTGGCTATTAAACTGGCATAAACAATACCCGTAATTGATAAGATGATGGCAATATTATCAAACTTAGCTACTGCCAAAGGAAACATGGGAAGCAACCAACGCATTACCCCAAACAAACCCATCTTAACCATAATGCCGCTCAACACCATTGTAACCGAAGTAGGCGATTGCTCGTAGGTATCCGGCTGCCAGGTATGGAAGGGGAATACTGGCATTTTTACAGCAAAGGCTATAAAAAACAACCAGAACAACCAGTTTTGCTGCGTTTGCGATAACTGGGCTTCATAAAAATAATTTAAGGCAAAGCTATGTTCCGACACTAAAGTGCCTGCTACATCATGAACTGGCGCTGTCTGCAAGTACATGTAGATTATACCCACCAGCATTAGCAAAGATCCTGTAAAAGTGTAGATGAAGAATTTAAAAGTAGCCTGTATCCTTTTTTCTCCGCCCCAGCGGCTACATAAAAAATAAACAGGTATAATAGCAAGCTCCCAAAAAAAGTAAAACAGCAATGCATCCGAAGCTAAAAAAACACCCATCAAACCAGCTTGCGTCAATAACATCAAGCCATAAAAAATATTGGCATTTTTATATGTATTGGTATAGGTAGCTACAAAAATTATGGGAAAAGATATAGCGGTGAGTAAAGTTAAGACTCTTCCCATCCCATCTAAAGAAACTGAAAAACTGGCTCCAATATATTTAAGCCATTCATAATTGAATGCCAAGCCGCTCAATGCCTTATTACTTGCATATACTATGCTTGCCAGCGAAATGCACAGGGTGATGATAGAAGACAATAGTGCCCACGATTTAACCGCTGCATCCTTTTTAAACAAAAAAGTGATTAGCCCCGCCAGCAACGGAAAAAATATTAATGCGTGTGGAAATGTTACCGAAATATTCTGATCCATATCTTCTAATTACAAAAACAATTGAATGATAAATAAAATTAAGATAGCTACTACCATTAGCAACATATAGGCGCTCACCTGGCCGGTTTGTAGTAACCGTATTTGCCGGCTGCCGTAATTTACTGCCCTGCCTACACCATTCACAAATCCATCGATAGCTTTCTTTTCAATTATATTATTCAGGAACCCTGAAAATGATTTTAGTGGCTTAACAATAACCGCATCATAAATTTCATCTACGTACCATTTGTTAGCCAACACTCTTCCAATCCCGGTTTCTTCTTGCGTAGATGCCTGGTATTTGCTGAATTTATTAGCTGCATACAACAAAGCTATCAATGCACCAATTACTGAAGTTGCCATTAACGCATATTCGGTGGTGTGAGATAGCTCCTGTTTTTCGCCAAGAGTTGCCACAAGTATGTTGCTTTGGGCAAATATTGGTTCAAGAAAAGCTTCTAACCGGTGCCCGCCATGCATGAATACTTCGGGGATACCCACCCAGCCGCCAACAAATGCTAATATAGCTAAAATAATAAGCGGGATTGTTATAGCCAAAGGGCTTTCGTGTAAGTGATGTTCCTGGTCGTGCGTACCACGAAATTTGCCCAGGAAGGTCATCCCATACAAACGAAACATATAAAATGCGGTCATAAATGCGGTGAGCACACCAACGCCCCAGTAAATGGGATTTTTTGTAAATGCTGCAGCCAGTATTTCATCTTTAGAAAAGAAACCAGAAAAAGGCGGCATGCCTGCAATAGCCAGGCAACCCAGTAAAAAAGTGATGTGCGTAATGCCCATGTATTTTTTTAAGCCGCCCATCTTGCGCATATCCTGTTCTCCGCCCATAGCATGTATTACACTACCAGCACCAAGGAACAGTAAAGCTTTGAAAAACGCATGTGTCATTACATGGAAAACGGCGCCGGTATAAGCCCCAACGCCCAAGCCTAAAAACATATACCCCAACTGGCTAACAGTTGAATAGGCCAGTACTTTTTTAATATCATTTTGCTTAAGTGCTATTGTAGCTGCAACTACCGCGGTTGCTAAACCTATTACCGCAATTAAAGCCTGGGTAGCGGGCGCCATTGTAAACAAGATGTTGCTTCGGGCAATCATATAAATGCCAGCGGTAACCATAGTGGCAGCATGTATTAAAGCACTTACAGGCGTAGGCCCAGCCATCGCATCTGGCAGCCAGGTGTACAAAGGTATTTGAGCACTTTTCCCAATAGCGCCTAAAAAGAGCAGCATGGTAATTCCGGTAATATCTGTAGCGGAAAGCTTAGAAACATTTTCAAAAACGGCATGATAATCTGTAGTGCCTAACTTGGCAATTAACCAAAAAACGGCTAGTAAAAATCCAAAATCACCAATACGGTTCATGATAAAGGCTTTGTTTGCAGCAGCTGTGTTGTTGGCATCTTTAAACCAAAATCCTATTAGTAAATAAGAACACAACCCAACGCCTTCCCAACCGATAAACATGATGATGTAGTTGCCGCCCATAACCAGCAGCAACATAGAGAATATAAACAGATTTAAATAAGCGAAAAATTTGGCAAAGTCTTTCGAATCTTCTTCGTGCATGTAAGAGGTAGAGTACACATGAATAAGAAAACCGATGCCAGTAATGATGAGTAAAAATATAGAAGACAATTGGTCTATCTGGAAATTGAAGCCAACTTTTAAAGAAGCAGTATTTATAAAATCAAAGTAATTAACCACGGCAGTATTGCCATTTTTTACCTGAAGAAATACAAAAACGCTAATAAGGAAAGAAGCCAGTATAACACCGCTACCGATAATACCTACCAATGTTTTCGATAGTTGTTTCCTGCCCAAGCCATTGACCAAAAAACCAATCAACGGTAAAAAAGGTATCAGCCAAACTATTTGTAAAGTATTACTCATAAGCCCCTAATCCCTAAAAGGGAAATTTTAACAACTACTTTTAAAGTGTAGTTTATTTATTAATAAAAAAGATCTTTAATGATACATTTGCCTGCCTTTACACCCCTTTAGGGGATAGGGGCCTAATTCTTCAATCTGTTCAAAAAGTTCACATCAACCGAATGAATGTTCCTGTACAACATAACGATGATAGCCAGCCCCACACTTACTTCTGCCGCTGCTACTACCATGATGAAGAAAACAAATATTTGCGCATCGCTACCAGCCGTTGGCTGGTTTACATCTACGTGCATTTTTGAAAAAGCAACCAACAATAAATTAGCAGCATTCAGCATCAATTCTATACACATAAAAATGATGATGGCGTTACGGCGTGTAAGCACGCCAATGATGCCGATGCAAAACAACGCTAAAGCTAAAAAAATGTAATAATTTATCGGCATACTTCTATTATGTCTTTGCAAATATTGTTTCGTAAATAAAACAAATTGCTATTGAAAAAAATTTATCTTCTTAACTAAAAAATCCATTTCTAAGTTACCCTTCTCTTTTAGAAACCACCACGGCACCAATCATCGCACTTAAAAACAACACACTGCTAATTTCGAATGGAAACACATAATCTGTAAACAATAACTTTCCTAAATTTTCTATCAACCCTACGCTACCTCCATTTGTTTGTATCATTTGCCCTGTAACACCAGTTTGTTTTAATGCTGCCACTAATACAAGCAACAAGCTTGCGCCTGCAATGGTACCACCATATAATAGGTACTTATTTCTTTGTGGCGGCTCGGATTCTGCATTTAAATTCATCAGCATCACCACAAATAAAAACAATACCATAATAGCACCGGCATAAACAATGATGTTTACAATGGCTAAAAATTGTGCATTCAATAAAATGTAATGGCCAGAGATGGCAAAGAAAGTTATGATCAAAAATAAAATGCTGTGCACCGGGTTTTTACTGGCAACTACCATTATGGCGCTACCCACGGCCAGCACGCTTAAAAACCAAAATAAGACTTGTGTAATATTCATCCTTTAAAATTAACCATTAAAACTATTTAACTGCTACCCTTCCACCTTTTGCTTTTGCATATTCTTCCGGCTCAGTAATTGGGTTTGGTATCAATAAATCTTCTTTGCCATAAATAAACCCTTTACGCTGAAAATTAGCAGGGGCAAATGTTTCACTTAAATAGATGGCATCTTTAGGGCAAGCTTCCTCGCACAAGCCGCAAAAAATACAGCGCAACATATTAATCTCGTATTTAGCTGCATATTTTTCTTCGCGGTATAAATTTTCTTCACCAGCTTTACGTTCTGCCGCTTCCATTGTAATGGCTTCAGCCGGACAAGCAACGGCACATAAGCCACAAGCGGTACAATTTTCCCTGCCTTGTTCATCCCGGTTTAAAATATGTAAACCCCTGAACACCGGACTAAAAGGGCGTGTTTGCTCCGGATAATTGATAGTAGGCTTCTTTTTAAACATGTGCCCAAACGTTATGGCCATACCTTTAAAAATTGCAGGCAGGTAAGCCCTTTCTGCCAAACTCATCGGCCTTCTGTCTACTGCTTTTGCTTTGTTAGTTAATGCTTGCATATATTTTTATTTGTGGCAACACAAAAAGTTGCACAAATATATTTTTAATGTTTTAGAAATGCCAGTTATTTTGTTTTAATAAAATAAGTGCGCCCGTAACCAGCATATTAAATAAAGCCAGTGGTATTAAAATCTTCCATCCCAGGTTCATTAATTGATCGTACCTGAAGCGTGGTATCGTCCATCTTACCCACATAAAGAAAAATACAAAGAAGAATGCTTTTAAAAGAAAACAAGCTATATGAGCAATAGCCATCCAGTTTTGTCCGATTTTTTCAATTGCATGCCCATCATTTAAAAAAGGGATATCGTAGCCGCCAAAAAAAAGGCTAACCATTACCGCACTGCTTACAAACATATTGATATACTCAGCAAACAAATAAAAGCCCAGTTTCATAGAAGAATACTCTGTATGATAACCGCCGATCAATTCATTCTCAGCTTCTGCTAAATCAAATGGCGTTCGGTTACATTCTGCAAAAACACAAATTAAAAATATTAAAAAACCGAGTGGCTGCTTAAACACGTTCCAGTAGCCATCCATTTGGCCAACTACCATTGTTTTTAAGCTTAACGTGCCAGTTACCATCAGCAAAGCTATCAATGCTATGCCCATGGCTAGTTCGTAACTAATAATTTGTGAAGCGGCCCTTAAGCCGCCCATTAAACTAAACTTATTATTACTGGCCCAGGCACCAATCATAATACCATATACCCCCATGCTTACCACGCCAAAAACGTATAAGATGCCAATGTTGATATCTGCTATCTGCAAATAAATATCCCTGCCAAATATATTGATTTTATCTCCCCATGGTATAATTGCACTGGTCATCATAGCGGTTAACATCGCAAGGCAAGGCCCCAGTATAAATAAAAATTTAGACGAAAAGTTAGGGATAATCTCTTCTTTAAAAAACAGCTTCAGCCCATCTGCCAGCGGCTGAAAAACACCTCCCGGGCCAGCACGGTTCGGGCCTCTCCTATCCTGCATGTAAGCCGCTACTTTACGTTCGCCAAAAGTGGCGTACATGGCAATTACCAGGCTCGACATTACCACAACAACAATTAAGACAAGCTTTTCAATAATAAAAGCCAAATCAATGGATAATAACATAATCTTCTATTGTAAATATTTTTTAGCTACCCTTATTTAATGCGTTACTTACTTTACTATTTGCTAACTTCTCTTTTTCCTTTTTGTCCTTGCTAATACAGCAACTTTGGTGATCATCGTTGTGTCACTCCCTTCTACGTCATACCTTTTTGGTACTCTTCCTCAATTTGCTACTTCGTTATTTGTCCGGTAGTTTTTTAATAAATTCCATTCCAACCATGCCTAAATCCATTTATTACATCAGAGATGTGCGTAACTAATTCAACAATCAGACAAACTACAATGATCCATAGTACTTGCCCTTTAGTAAAATGCTTTTTCATGAGTGGGGGATTTATTATTATAAATGAAATTCTAAACTTTCTATAACTATATTACAGATTACCACTAAACGTATCCGAATGTGCCGGCCCATTTATTGCACTTAAACGGACATTAGGCTTATTTACTTCGCTTTCGTCATGGATGTTCATCAATAATAACGGATCTCTTCCGCCCATTACTTCTTTGATGGTTTCTTTTGGCATTACCAGCCCCTCGTACTTTCCTTGTGAAATTACTGAATGACGGCTAATTTTTGTTACGCCTTCAATAACCCAATCATTGGTGTTCTTTTTATCAAAACGGCAAGTATTGCAGATCCATCCAGGCTTGCCATCATAGCTTTGCACTTCGCCCCATTGATCTTTGCGGGCAGTTACCCTAAACACTTCTTCACCCCTTAACCATAAAGTTGTTTTACCACAGCAATCAGGATTTTCGCAATTACGATGAGCATCTACCGGTTTTGTAAACCAAATCCTGTTTTTAAACCTAAAAGTCTTATCGGTTAAGGCTCCAACCGGGCAAACATCTATCATATTGCCACTAAAATCATTGTCGATTGCTTTGGAAATATAGGTAGATATTTCGGCATGTTCGCCTCTATCTAAAATACCATGTACTCGTTTGTTTGTTAATTGGTCTGCCACATAAGTACAACGGTAGCAAAGTATGCAGCGTGTCATGTGCAGTTGTATGTAAGGGCCAATATCTTCTTTCTCAAAAGTGCGGCGGCTAAATTCGTAGCGGGTGCCTTCCTTTCCATGCTCATAGCCCAGATCCTGCAAGTGGCATTCGCCTGCCTGGTCGCAAATAGGGCAATCCAGCGGATTGTTGAGCAATAAAAATTCTACTACGCCAGCCCTTGCATCTTTTACTTTATCGCTAGTAATATTCTTTACGATCATGCCATCCATAACCGTTGTGCGGCAACTAGCCACCAGCTTAGGCATTGGCCTTGGATCAGCCGTTGAACCTGCGGCAACTTCTACCAGGCAGGTACGGCATTTACCTCCACTGCCCTGTAACTTGCTGTAGTAGCACATTGCAGGCGGTGCCACATCGCCACCAATAATGCGGGCAGCATTTAATATAGTGGTACCCGGCGCTACTTCGATGGTAATATTATCGACCGTAACTTTAAAATTTGCCGGTGGTTCTTTTTTTACTTCGTCAGCCATGTATTAATTCTTTTATATCGACTTTGTAATTTTTTTCTTTAAAATAATGCAAAAATGATTTTATTTTTTGGATTGAAGCGCAATCAGTTTTAATAATTGCATTTACCAATTTATTTAATCTTTCATCGCCTTCGTTATCAATATCAACTTTTATTTATTTCTTAAGTTTTTTATAATTGTTGCTATAATCGAACTCTTTAATTAACCATTTATTCTCTTCCAATATTTTAATAACCCATTTTTCTAAGGGTGGATTAAGTTATATTAAAAATTGCTGCCTATCCTTATGCTTCCACAAAATTATTTTATTAGCATCATAAACAACTTCACATCTACGCAAATAATCTAAATCATTCTTGTCTTTATCAATTAGTGCCACGGCAAATGAATCTTTCAAACACTCATCTAAATCTCTTACAACGTTATTGCAACCTTTTCTGTGCATTAACCGCTTGTTGGTCTGTAGCAATTTGTTTAAAAGAACCGTATCAAAATAACATTCCGGTACAAAATGCTCCCACCAACTATCTTCAAAATTAGCCATGTTGTTCTTGTGGGATAAATTTATCTATGTTCATAAAAAAATCATACCCAAACTGATAAGCTTCCTGCACATCTACTTCACTCATGTGATGGATCTGTGTTTCGCCAGTTTCTCTTTTATAACTAACAATGTAAATCGCCAATTCATCTGCCTTCAAATTATCCATTAAATCATTAAGGACAAATGGACTATGCGTTGCTATAAAATATTGATTCTTATTTTCATCAAATATAATATCGCTTATAAATTTAGAAATGTATGGAGGAAACATGTGTGATTCCGGTTCTTCTAAGAGTATAACTGAATTTTTATTAGTACTAATTGCAGTTTTATAAAAAAATAATCTTTGTAAAGTATCTGCAATTTGAAAAAAAGGTATTGAGAAAAAAGTATCCTCATCTATTTGCCTTGTAATTTTTAATTCATTATTACTCTCGAACAAAAATTTTAGATTGTATTCTCTAAGTAATGCACCACAATCCTTTCGCAAATCACTATCATGCCTTAATACTTCAAACAAATTTTCACCATAAGGAAAAGATAGGTGTAATGCAGATTGCTCACTTACAAAACTATTTTTTAAGAATTCATATTTTAAAATATTAAAATTAAAAAACGGCTTATTTTCCTTTAAATTTCGATTATCATAATCCCATAATTTTATATCTACGGTATTTCCTGATTTTGAAAAATGAGCATTCCAAATATTTTGATTAAAATTCGCATCAAGATTTAAACTTTCAGATACCTTAAAATTTAAATTAGTAGAATTTTTATATTCAAAAGATAATTTTAAATGTGCATCAAAAGTTATTTCAAAGGGCATTTTAAGATTGCCAACATTAAATAAATCTTTAAATTTATCGAATCGGGCAATTGTATTTAAGGCAACATAATCACTTCTGTCATTAAGATAAGAACCTAAACTTAATGCCTCCAAAATGTTACTCTTCCCCACATTTGGATAACCTATAAAAACATTAATTCGCTTACATCCTTCAATTTTTTGATGGCGTATCGATTTAAAATTTTTTATTTCTATGTTATTTATAAAATTCATCCAAAGTTTTAAGCCATCACTGGTATATGTATCGGGTCGGCATAATGCGCCAATCCGTAATTTCTTTTCGTGCATTCATCAGGGTTTAGCACATGCCATTCAAACTCGTCCCTAAAATGGCGTATTGCCGCTGCTACTGGCCAGGCAGCCGCATCGCCCAAGGGGCAAATGGTATTGCCTTCTATTTTTCGTTGAATATCCCACAGCAAATCTATGTCCTTCATTTCACCTTTGCCGTTTTCAATTTTCTTTAGTATCCTTTCCATCCAGCCGGTGCCTTCGCGGCAAGGGCTGCATTGCCCACAACTTTCATGATGATAAAACCTTGCCAGCGTCATCGTATTCC
>JANXVN010000175.1 GCA_025351645.1 Ferruginibacter sp. | reverse complement strand
CCAGTACCGAAGAAGGGTAGCAGCTAACCACGCCAGTTGCCGGGTTAACTTTTAAAAGCTGCCCTTTAAATACGCCAGAACCAGCAGGAGATTCAAAGCTAACATAAGTGTACAAGTTAAAAGCAGTAGTTACGCCTGTTGCGCTGTTGAGGGTATAAAAAGTTACCGGGTCATTGTTATAAGCATTTGCGCCTGGCCTGGCAATAGCGATAGATACTCCCGGACAGCCACTAAAAGGACTTTTAACCTTATACCTCTCGTTGGTTTAGCCTGTCACTACACATCTTTTTAATTTATTTATGATTTTTATGCAATACAGCATCGGGCCAAATAGCTAATTTTCGCTTTATTATATTGTTTTTTGCCTAAATTAATACAGTAGCTATATGGGCTTTAAAAACCCTTACTAATGGCAGCAGGCCGCACGTTGTACGCTTTTACTATTTTTTTCAGCGATTTTTTAAAAATACTTGTAGCATCAAAGAGCCTTTAGAAAGCCCAGCAATATTCTTAAGCCCATCCTATAAAAATAATTGGCAATATAATTTTAAGTGCTGTTGGTAATATGATCAGTAATATTGGCTAAAATAAATTTACACTTCGGTTATTAAAAACATAATAGTATTTTCAAAGTCAATTAAGTTGTAAGGCAATGCCTTGTAAGCACGCCTTCTTTACACTACCAAGCAGTTTGCAAAAGTAAAAACTATATGAAGAAAGCGATTTACAAAAAATTAATACCAGCTTTGTTGCTGGTAACATTTGTTACACAGTCAAATGCACAAACTACCTCAAAATTGTGGTATAAAAAACCAGCCAAACAATGGGTAGAAGCACTACCACTAGGCAACGGGCGTATCGGCGCTATGGTATTTGGCGGCGTTGAAGAAGAGCTGATACAGTTAAACGAAAGTACTCTTTACAGCGGCGGGCCTTTAAAGCACAACATTAACCCACAAGCCCATACTTTTTTACCACAAATAAGGGAAGCTTTACTAAAAGATGAAGACTATAGCAAAGCTGAAAACCTAACTAAAAATATGCAGGGCCTATTTACGGAATCTTATCTTCCGCTGGGCGATATGCTAATCAGGCAAGACTTTCATGGTGTAGCCGCTTTTAATTATTACCGCAACCTTGATATACAAAAAGCCACCGCTACCACCAGCTTTACTGTTGATGGCGTTACCTATAAAAGAGAAATTTTTGTTTCGGCGCCCGATAATATTATGCTGGTAAAATTAACCGCAAGCAGAAAAGCTAGCTTAACTTTTACAGTATCTGCTAACAGCCAGTTACGGTACCAATTATCTGTAAATGGCAACAACCAATTACTGGTAAGCGGCAAAGCACCTGTGCATGTTGACCCCAATTATTTTAACCCCGAAAATAGGGAATACTTAAAATATGAGGATACCGCAGGCTGCAACGGCATGCGGTACCAATACAGCATTAAAGCGGTAACAAAAGATGGCGCAATTGCAACAGATACAAGTGGCATCCATATTAAAAATGCTACCGAAGTAATTTTGTATGTTGCCGCAGCCACAAGTTTTAACGGCTACGATAAATGCCCCGGTTCGCAGGGTAAAGATGAGAAAGCGCTTGTTAATACAGCCACCAATAATGCAACAAAAAAAGCTTACGATGTAATAAAGGCTGCGCACGTAGCAGACTATCAAAAATATTTTAACAGGGTATCGTTTATATTAAAGGATAGTACCACAAATAATGCAAATACAAGCCTGCCATCTGATGAACGTTTAAGCGCTTACACCAAAGGTGCTTACGACCCCGGCATTGAAACCTTGTATTTTGATTTTGGGCGTTACCTGCTTATTTCCTGCTCCAGGCCTGGGGGGCCGCCCGCTAATTTGCAAGGCATTTGGAACAAGGAATTACGGGCGCCATGGAGCTCTAATTATACCATCAACATTAACACCCAAATGAATTACTGGCCAGCAGAAGTAACCAACCTTTCTGAAATGCATGCGCCATTATTTGATTTTATAAAAAGTTTATCTGTAACCGGAACCCGCACGGCTAAAGAGTTTTACAATGCAAGGGGCTGGGTGGCGCATCATAATTCCGATATCTGGTGCACATCTAATCCGGTAGGCGATATCGGTAGCGGCGACCCTGTATGGGCAAATTGGTACATGGGTGCCAATTGGCTTTGCCAGGATCTTTGGGAGCATTACGCCTACACTGGGGATAAAAAATTCCTTGCGGAAAAGGCATATCCAATAATGAAAGGTGCAGCAATTTTTACATTGGATTGGCTGGTGCAAAATAAAGATGGCTATTTGGTTACGGCACCATCCACCACGCCCGAAAATAAATTTAAGGATAGCAGTGGAAAAGAGCAGGGCGTGTCGGTTGCCACAACAATGGACATGTCTATAATTTGGGATTTATTTACCAACCTGATCGATGCCGCCGATGTGCTGGGCACCGATAAAATTTTTAGGGATACGCTGATTGAAAAAAGGAAAAAACTATACCCGATGCACATTGGCAGCAAAGGGCAAATAGTAGAATGGTATAAAGAATTTGAAGAGACTGACCCGCATCATCGCCATACTTCTCATTTGTTTGGCTTGCACCCTGGCAGGCAAATTACCGAAGCCACGCCAGCCTATTTTGCAGCCGCTAAAAAAACATTAGAGCTACGGGGCGATGAAGGCACAGGCTGGAGCAAGGCGTGGAAAATTAATTTTTGGGCAAGGCTGCAGGATGGCAACCATGCCCATGTTTTAATAAAAGACTTGCTGCATTTAACCGGAGACAGCGCTACCAATTATGCCGGTGGCGGTGGCACATACCCTAACTTTTTTGATGCCCATCCTCCGTTTCAAATTGATGGCAATTTTGGAGGTACTGCTGGCATGGCTGAGATGCTGCTGCAAAGCCATTTAAAAGAGCTACACTTATTGCCTGCTTTGCCCAACGCCTGGAAAGAGGGAATGGTAAAGGGGTTGAAGGCACGTGGAGCATTTGAAGTTAGCATGCAATGGAAGGATGGCAAACTAGCCACTGCAACAATTTTATCTTTAGCAGGCAATAAATGCATAGTAAGAAATGCGGTTCCATTTGTAATTAAAGGCATTAACAAAAAAGCTGTAAAAGATGGCAAAGATTATTTATTACCGTTCGATACGGCGAAGGGGGAAACTTACCATTTAGTTATGATTGGAGAGTTATAAGTTTTTAAAACGTAGTGTTATTTTTAAGCTTTGTTTTTTGGTACATGAGATAATTAACAGTATTTATGAGTGACAGTTTTTGTAAATTATAACCTACTGCTCAAAAATGCTATCAATCACTTTGGGATTATTAGGTAGGTAGAAAATATTTAAAAATCGAACCCTTTGCCGAAAGTGCATTTGTGCTTTTGATACTATGCGCACCAGTAAAAGTTAGTAGTAAATTGAGGAAGAGCTCAGTAAAGATTTGCCGTAAAAGGGAGTGACATCCGCCCGGCTGCCATTCGGACGGGCAACAATGATCACCATAGCTGCTGTATTGGTCCGCACAAAAATTTGCTTGCAAATATTTGGCCGGGTACCACGATTTAAGGTAAGCCACTGCAACTGGACAAATTCTTAATTCCTCATTTTTAATTTTTAATTATCTGTAACTTGATAGCTCATCTATTTTACGCCGTACATTTTACCATTATAAACTATATAAATTAAATTAAGGATTATGCAATACAGATGCAACTTTTTACAGCTTTCGGGTTGGTTAGAGTAAGGAGCATAAATATTGCCCAGCACTGCGCACTCTTATACTTTTTTGTAGGAAACGATATGCCGGATAAAGAGAAGCCTCATTTTATTACGCATAAAATGAGGCTTTATATTGTGCATTATTAAGTAACAAACGTGGCAAATAGCTGCTTAATTTATTATCAATTATCCATTAAAGAATTATCCATTAATTACGTAGTGCGTTTCCAGCAACCCCTTCTCCTTCATGGCTATCCAAAAAGCATCAGGAATTTTTTTAGTGGCCATTTCAATATTCCTTTTTACTTTTTTAGGGTCAACCGTACTTACTGCTACGCTGGTTACGCCGGGTATGTTAAAGCCAAATGCAAAACATGCTTCGGCAGGCTCAATATTAAAATCTTTACAAAGCGCAAAAAAATCTGTCCGCCATTTGTATAGGGCTTTTCCTTGTGGCGTATTTTCATCTACCAACATATAATTGTAATGGTCCCGGCCAACTAAAAAACCGCCGTTAAAAACGGCTGAGTTGATTATTACCGTTCCTCTCTGGTGTAATTCGCCAACAAAATCAATCAATTCTTTTGGGTGCGAATGCAGCGATAAGCTATTGGCAATCATCACCCAATCTAACGCCAAATCTTTAGAAATGCGTTGAATAGATCGCCAATTTTTTGCACCCACGCCAACCGAACTGACTTTGCCTTGTTGCTTTAATTCACTTAATGCCGTGTAAGCGGCTAGTATATCATCGTATCTTTTTACCTCGTCTTTTGTATCGGTTGCTGCTGCCAGGTATTCGTCGGGGTCGTGCACAGACGCCATTTGCGAATCGTAATCTCCCAACAATTCATTGCCCTGTTCAAAACATTCAATAATGCCATTGTAGCTAATTCTTTGTACTGCATCATTTTTCATATCCTTCCAAATATCCCTTTCAAAAGTTGGCTGAGGCGTTGTTAATTCTGTTTGGTACCACCCTAATTTATTGCTGATAATAACGCCATCTTTTGATACGCCTAATTCTTTCAGGCATTTGCCCAATACTTCCAAAGCTAAGCCAGCCCCGTATTTGCCGGCAGTATCAAACATGGGTATTTCCGGTGCATGCTTAATCGATTCTTTTATAATTTCAAACTTGATGGCATACGGAACAACCTCGTATAAGTTGCCTAAGCCGCTGGTGCCAAAAATTACAGGTGGCAATTTTAGGGTGGTATTAATTTCATTGCTGGCTGGCCTTGGTGCAATCGCTGACATGTAATTTAATTTTGAAGTTGATAAAATGAGTTGGCATTGTTACTAAAAATATTGGTTTGTTCTGTAGTTGTAAAATCAACAAAATAATTTTCAACAACCTGTATTATTTTTTGGTATCGTCCTGCTACCAGGCACACTGGCCAATCGCTGCCATACATAATTCTTTTTGTACCGAATGCTTGTACTACTGTATCGATGTAAGGCGTCAGGTGTGCCGGTTGCCAAAGCCGATGATCAGCTTCTGTGGCCATGCCGCTTATTTTACACCAAACATTATCGTGTTGTGCAATGGCTTTAATATCTCTTTTCCATTCGTCGATTAGCCCTGCTTTTATGTAGGGCTTTGCTATATGGTCAATTACAAATTTTTGTTGCGGAAATTTCTTTACTAATTGTATTGCCGCTGGCAGATGTTTGGGAAAAATCAGCAGGTCGTATGTAAAGCTAAATGGCTGTAATGCTGCAATGCCATTTATAAAATTGGGCTGCAGCATAAAAGATGGATCAAGCCCTTGGAGAATATATCTAAAGCCTTTGATACTGCTAAACTGTTTGTAATAGGCTAATCTTTCCTGAACATTTTTTGCAGTAAGCTCAACCCAGCCAACTACACCTTTTATAAATGCATTTTCATTAACAAGCGATAGAAGAAAGTCATTCTCCGCCTCAGTTTCATCCGCCTGCACTGCCACACAGCCTGCTACATTATTTTGCTGCAGTAACGGCACTAGGTTGGCTGGTAAAAAGTTTTTTCTTATTATGGCCATGCTATCGTCTATCCAACTGTGCCTGGTTGCATCATAGTGCCAAAAGTGCTGGTGGCTATCAATTTTTTGCATATGCAACGCAGGTTTGTTTACTGGTTCCCAACCCATCAATGCTTAACTCTACTACATCGCCGGGCTTTAAATATAAAGGTGGGTTAAATCCCAGCCCAACGCCTGCAGGCGTGCCTGTACTAACAATATCGCCGGGCAATAAAGTCATGAACTGGCTAATGTAAGAAACCAAAAATGGTATGTTGAAAATGAGGTCATCAGTATTGCTATCCTGCATCATTTTATCATTTACTTTTAACCATAAGCGCAGGTTGTGTGGGTCTGCAATTTCATCTTTTGTTACTAGCCATGGACCAATAGGTGCAAAAGTGTCACAGCCTTTTCCTTTATCCCAGGTACCCCCACGTTCTAATTGAAACTCCCTTTCGCTTACATCATTATGCAAGGCAAACCCAGCAACATAATCCATTGCTTCGGCTTCTTCCACATAGCTTGCTTTTTTGCCCATTATAAAGGCCAGCTCTACTTCCCAATCTGTTTTAATAGAATTTTTTGGGATGGTGATGCTATCGTTTGGCCCACCTAAAGAGGTAGTTGATTTAAAAAAAATGATAGGTTCTTTAGGGATGGGCGCATTGGTTTCTTTAGCATGCTTAGCATAATTTAAGCCGATACATACAATCTTAGAAGGACGTGCCACAGGGCTTCCCAGCCTTGCACCAGCTACAACAACGGGTAAATTAGTTGTATGTTCAGCAACTATTTTAGCCAATTGCGTTAAGCCATCACCCGCAAAAAAATGTTCATCATAGTCTTTTATAAAACTACTCACATCATAATTAACGCCGTTGATATGCACGCCTGGCAGCTCTTTGCCAAATTCTCCAAAACGAATTAATTTCATGTTTTTATTTTTATAATTTTGCTTGATTGTACATTAGCACAAAAGCATAATGGCAATTATTTTTAATGGTGTTTGAAGGCCTGCTTAAGTATTTAATTTTATAAAGCCTCCATCGATAGGGTAATCCATACCGGTTACAAAGCCTGCTTCATCACTGCAAAGGTATAAGGCTAGTGCAGCTACTTCTTCTACGGTGCCCATCCTGCCGATGGGCTGGCTCTTGGATAATTTTTCAAACATTTCTTCTTCCTTGCCGGGATAATTTTTTGCTATAAACCCATCTACAAAAGGGGTATGTATCCTGGCTGGCGAAATGGAGTTGCAGCGGATATTATCTGGCAGGTAATCTTTTGCCACGCTTAAGGTCATGGCAAAAACGGCGCCTTTGCTCATACTATAAGCAAACCTATCTGCAAGCCCCACCCAAGCAGCAATGGAGGCGATATTTAAAATAACGCCACTGCCTTTACTTTTAAATATTGGCAATACTTCGTGCAGGCAATTGTAAGTGCCTCTTACGTTTACGTTAAATACTTTGGTAAAATCTTCTTCGGTGGTAGTATCTGCCCGGCCTACATTGGCTATTCCGGCGCAGTTTACTAAAATATCTATGCTGCCGATTGCCGCAAAAATTTCTTTAACCATTTGTTGGTTGCTAACATCGCCGCTATGCGCCAAAGCCTTGCCACCACTAGTTATTATTGACGCAGCCGTTTGGTCGGCATTTGTTTTATTAAGCTCTATAATATGCACGGTAGCGCCTTGTTTGGCAAACATTTCTGCAATGGCTTTACCAATACCACTTCCGCCGCCGGTAATTACTGCTTCTTTATCTGTTAAGGAAAACATATCTTTTATATTAAGGTTAAACAAGTTTAAAAATAGTATCCATCAGTACCCATTTCTCACCCTCCTTTGCCCATGGGATAGATGACTGGAATTTCCACATCAGTTGCTCCCATTGCTGTACTTTTTCGTTGGCCGCATCCATGGCCGATTTACGCTCAAAGCTAAATGTTGCGTCAGTATCCATTATCATAAATAAACGGTTGCCGGTCCGGTAAATTTCCATTTGTGCAATGCCTGCATCAAGGATGCTTTTTTTAATTTCTGGCCAGCAGTTTTCTGCTTTGTGCCATTGTTCATATTCAGCAATCAATGCCGGGTCATCAACCAAATCAAGCGCAAAGCAAAATCTTTTCATTGTTGTAGTTGAAGTTATAATTTAAGTTACGAGTTATGAGTTTCGGGCTAAGGGCTTACCCGTAATCCCCCCCTTAAAACTATTAACAAGATACCTAATAAAGCATAAAAAAATCGAAGCGTTCTAATACTTGCAAGAATAGCTTAACTAAATAATAAAATAAGTTAGGATATTAGTTATGAGTTAGGAGTTAGAAGTTAAAAGTTCTGTCAAATCAACTGCTCTGTAAATATTTGTCTTTAGTACAATATTCATTTTTTGAAGAAAGTAGCAAGCCGAAACTCATCACTCATCACTCATCACTCAAAGGTGTCTTCTTCACTTAGCGCCTGTTCTACCAAATGCGCTGGCAACTCCCTGGCTGGTTTTGTGTGATGTACTTTTTGCTTCATCTGCGATGCCTGGCTTAATACATTTCCCCTGCCAGTGTGCAGCTTTTTCTGTGCATCTTTAAATGTGGCAGTAGCCTTGTCCAGCGTAGCGCCTACCTTTTCAAAGTCTTCTATAAAGGCGGCTAATTTTTCGTAAATCTTTACTGCTTTTTCTGCTATCTCGTGGGCGTTCTGATTTATGCCTTCGCGTTTCCACAGGTCGTACACCAGTTTCATGGCGGCAATTAAATTGGTGGGGCTAATCAATAAAACCCTTCTCTTATAGGCGTATTGCCATAGCTCTCTTTCTTCCTGCATGATAGTGATGTAAGCACCTTCTACGGGTACAAATAGCATTACAAAATCTAATGCGCCAACAGCATCCTGGTATTTTTTTCCACTTAGGCCATCTATATGGCGGTGTACCGATTGTAGCAGTAAGCCTACTGCTATTTTTTGTGTATCTATATCTGTTGCATTGCTATATTGTTCATAGTGCAGCAGCGATACTTTACTATCAATTACAATGCTGCGGTCATCTGGATAGCGGATGATGATATCTGGCTGTAAGGCATTGCCCGCTTCGCCTTCGGTACGCTCCTGCACAAAATAATGGATGCCTTTTTGAAGGTCGGCATATTCCAAGATACTCTCTAATATCATCTCGCCCCAGTTGCCTTGCTGCTTTACCTGGCCGCGTAAAGCATTGGTTAAGTTGTTTGCTTGCGCAGATAAAGTATTGTTCAATACCAGCATGTGCTTTATCTGCTCCCTTAAAGAAATACGGTCGTTGGATTCTGTTGTGTACCTCGTTTCAAAAGCTGTTTTAAATGTTTCAATATTTTCTTTTAACGGGTTCAATAAAGCAGCAAGGTTTTTCTCTTGTACGGAATTGAAAGTGGTTGTTTTTTCTTCTAGTATTTTTTGTGCTAACAAAGCGAACTGATCTTCAAATTTTTTGCCAATGTCCAGCAGCTGATCCTTTTGGGTAGCTAATTGTTCATCTTTAAAACGAAGCTCGGAGGTAAGGGAATAATTTTTGTTTTCAATGCCAGATAAAAGAGTGGTAGCCTCTAAAAGCCTTTGCTGTAGTTGGTTGTACGCCTCTTTTCCAATGGCGGTCGCCTCTGCCATGGCTTCAATTTTTGTACTGTATGCGGTAACCATTTTACTGGCGTCAACTAAATCTTTGCTTGCAATGCCAAGCTTGGCTTCCAGTCCGTTATTTGCTGCGAGCAAGTAATGTTTCTCCGTTTCTAAAGAGGTGTTTTTTGTATTGGCCAGTTCTATTCCCGAGGTATTATGTGCCGGTACTTTTTTAATAAGCCAGGCTAATAAAAAACCAATTATAAACGTGGCAAGGCAATAGAAAAATAGTTGCATAATAAAATTGAATTAAAGATATTGTTGCTAAAAGATAAGCAATAATTAATGGCTGTGGTGTTTAAAAATTTCAATTGTTAAAAGTAAAAACATTCTATAACAAACCGCTCATAAGTTTTATAAGGAGCGGTAGTATTTCATCTATAAAATGACTGCTAGATAGTAACCAGCATTTTATAAACCTTAGCCTCAACCGTAATTTTTTCCATAAAGTTTATATAGATGGCAGCAATTCCTGCCCTTATTTCCATATTGTTAAAATATTTAACAACAGGTACAGCCTCATTATAATAGGTAGCTTTATTGTTACAAACTAATGTTAATACTTCTTTTTATAAAAGCTTTAGTATTTTTTTAGGAGGTAATGGCATCATTTTTACTCAGTGGAATAAAATTATATTTTGTAATTTTTTTTAAAATTTTAGTATGGAAAAAATGTTTCAAACCCTTCGCCGTAATGTATACCCTATTGTTGGAGCATTACTGATAGCGCTTGTTTTTAGTGCTTGTAAAAAAAACGATTCTAATCAGCGTACACCTGCGGCTGGTTTGATGGCTTTTAATTTAGCTGCAGACAAAAATGCTGTTGCCATTACGCTCTCTGGTAATAATTTAACAAACCTGCCTTTGGGCTATACAAGCTTTACCGGTAGTTATTTGCCCGTTTATATTGGTAGCAGGCAAGTAAAATCGTTTGATGTTAACATGGGTACGCCCATGGCAACCAGCACCCAAACCTTTGCCGATAGCGTGTATTATTCGTTGTTTATAGTAGGCTACAATGGCAGCTATAAAAATGTTGTTGTAAATGATAGTTTATATAGTTTAATGGCTTCTCCTGGGCAGGCTTTTGTACGTTACATTAATGCCATTGCCGATTCCAGCGCTACGCCTTTGGTTACAATAGCATCAAATGGCAGCAATGTAGTAAGCATGAATGCCCCTTTTGCTAGCGTATCTGCTTTTACAAAAATTAGTGCCGGCAATATTGCTATTGGCGTAACAAATGGCGATAAAATAAACGCCAACCGTACCATAGCTGTGGATGAAGGAAAAGTTTATACAATTTTATTAGTAGGCAACCCTGCAGCAACAGATTCTATAAAGAATGTGCAGATTAAATTTATTCAAAACGGTACCATTACGAAGTAGGTAATTGGTTCAGTCTAAAAGCTCCGGAATTTGTCGCCGGAGCTTTTTTATGGGTATATGCCAGGCGTTGGCGTATGGTTGCAGGCCATTGCCAAATGTTTATATTTGCAGCACTATGATGAAAAGTGAATGGTACACTAACCGCACCTGGAGCGGCGATATCGATGCTAAGTTTGAAAAATATTTGAAGCATACCCGAGACCCCACCAACAAGGCAGATTATATGCAACTGCAAGGCGGGCTGCTGCTGGACAATAACCAGCAAAATGTGCAGGATGTTGGCGTGGGCTTATTGACAAGGGTAATAGAAGATTTTCCTACAGAACATACCAGCGTTATTTTAGCGCAGGAAAAATTGGGCGACTACTACCTGAAACAGCATTATTTTGAAAGAGCGGCTCATTTTTATAAGATAGTGGTAAAATATTGCAAGGCACAAAATTCCCGTAGCGGTACCAGTACTTTGGCAGATTTAAAATTGGCAGAGGCACTTGTAAGGAATGGCAAAGATGACCAGTTGGACGCAGCCTATAAATTAATAAAAAATTACCCTGTTGAACTATTGAAATTAATGGACAATAAATTTTATTACACACAATTAGCGGCGCAGGTTTGCGATGTGCTGCATAAGGATATTGAGGCTAAAGAATTTGCCGTGGCCGCATTAGCGTTGCCGCAGATAATGAAGCCCGTATTTAAGGGTAACAAATTGGCTACGGCTAATAAGCTTGCTGGCAGGCTATTGAGGGCGCTTAAGGAAATTGCGGCTTCTTAAATTTGTTATGTTTATGATACGCTGTAACTATTGCTCTTCAACTGCAGGCTTACCTTTTTAGCCACTTCTAAAAAGGTTTTCTATAAGTGTTGATAAACTTGCCTTAACCAGTCTGACGCCCTCGTCTGACTGGTTAAGGCAAGTTTACAAAGAGGGCCTAGTAACCAGCCTGACACCATCTTCTCACTTTTTAAGATAAGTTTGCAAAGAGAGCCTAGCAACCAGCCTGACGCCCTCGTCTGACTGGTTACGATAAGTTTGCAAAGGGTCCGAGTAACTAGCCTGACGCCGTCGTCTGACTGGTTTACGGCAAGTTTGAAAACGCCCATCATTTAAAAATATTATTTTATGCCAATACTCCTCAGATTGAAGCGCAAGGGATAGGAACGAAAATCCTTTTTTTGTCGGCCACCGCAAAAAAAGATTGTAGTGTATAGCCCGGCCGCAGGTGCGCCCCAATATCATCTATTAACCAGCTGGCAAGGGCTACAACATTTTCTCCACAGGTAAGGATAAAATTTCCCAAACCGTACAGATATTGTTTATTTAAGGTCGCGTTTTATACACTATGACTTAATTATCATCTATGTAATGGAATGGCATTAAAATTTCTATTATTTGGTAAACAACTATAATTATGGCAAGTAAAAACAATGTTCCGGCAAAACTAACGGACGAAAAGCCAACCAATAAAAAAGTGGCGGCACTTGAACCGCAAAAAGCTTTTGATGGCGGAGAATTTTTAACTACTAACCAGGGCCTTAAAGTAAATGATGACAATAACTCTTTAAAAGTGGGAGACCGCGGACCTTCGCTTTTAGAAGATTTTATTTTGCGGGAGAAAATTACACACTTCGACCATGAACGCATTCCTGAGCGTGTGGTGCATGCCCGTGGTTCTGGTGCACATGGTGTTTTTAAAGTGTATGAATCTTTTGCTAAACATACCAAGGCAAAATTTTTAACGGATACCTCTATTGAAACACCAGTTTTTGTAAGGTTTTCAACGGTTGCAGGCTCTAAGGGATCAACAGATTTGGCAAGGGACGTACGTGGTTTTGCAGTTAAATTTTACACACAAGAAGGCAATTTTGATTTGGTAGGTAACAACATGCCCGTATTTTTTATTCAAGATGCCATCAAGTTTCCCGACCTGGTACATGCCGTAAAACCTGAGCCGCACAATGGCATGCCACAAGCCGCTTCGGCACATGATACTTTTTGGGATTTTATTTCGCTGGTGCCAGAATCGGCACACATGATTATGTGGGTAATGAGCGACCGTGCATTGCCAAGGAGCCTGCGTATGATGGAAGGTTTTGGCGTGCATACGTTTAGGTTGGTGAACGAACAAGGCGTTAGCTGCTTTGTAAAATTTCATTGGAAACCCTTACTGGGCGTGCATGCTGTTGCGTGGGACGAAGCGCAAATTATTTCTGGAAAAGATTCTGATTTTCATCGCCGCGATTTATGGGAAGCAATTGATAGCGGCAATTTTCCCGAATGGGAACTGGGCGTGCAAATAGTGCCCGAAGAAGATGAGCATAAATATGAATTCGATTTATTGGACCCTACTAAACTGATACCGGAAGAATTGGTGCCTGTGCAAAGGATTGGCAAGATGACGCTGAACCGTAACCCTGATAACTTTCATGCGGAAACAGAACAAGTAGCTTACCATTTAGGCCATGTGGTACCTGGTATTGATTTTACAAACGACCCACTGTTACAAGGCCGTTTATTTAGTTACACTGATACGCAATTATTGCGTTTAGGCGGCCCTAATTTTCATGAAATACCCATTAACAGGCCGATAGTGCCATTGCATAATAACCAGCGTGACGGGCACATGCGGCAAACAATTAATACCGGCAATGTTAGTTACAGCCCAAATTCTTTAGGTGGCAATTATCCGGCACAGGCAAAGGCAAGCGAAGGCGGTTTTACAAGCTACCCCGAACGCATAGACGCTAATAAAGTAAGGGCAAGGAGTAAAAGTTTCATTGATCATTACAGCCAGGCTACGTTGTTTTTTAATAGCCAGTCAACACCGGAAAAAGACCACATTATCAATGCTTTATCTTTTGAGTTAGGCAAAGTACAAACCATTGCAATAAGAGAAAGGATACTGGCGATATTGGCGAAAATTGATAAATCTTTAGCGGCAGGCGTGGCTTATAATTTAGGTTTGCACATACCAAAAAATTTGGTGCAGCTTAACCAAAGCTTTGGTGCAGATGCTGATCCTGAATTTTATCAGTCTGAAGAATTTAAGTCGTCCTTAGAAAAATCTGCAGCGTTGAGCATGGTGAATACGCCAAAAGATTCTATCAAAACCCGCAAAGTTGCCTTACTCGCTTGCGAAGGCGTAGATGAAAAATCTTTGATGATTGTTCAGGATGCATTGAAAGCAGCGGGCGCAGTAGTAGTAATTGTTGCTGATAAATTGGGCACTTTTATGAGTGAAAATGATACGGAGATAACGCCAAATGAAAGCTTGCTAACAACCGCATCTGTTCTGTACGATGCTGTTTATGTACCAGGCGGAATTAATAGTGTTGGTACTTTGTGCGCTAACCCCGATGCATTGCATTTTTTAAACCAGGCTTACAAACATTGCAAGGCAATTGCTACAGATACAGCAGCAATACAGGTTTTAGAGCAAACTTACTTTGGTAAGAACCTGCCTGCAGATAGCAGTAATGAAACAGTAATGGCAGAAGGGATTATAATTACAGACGATACCAATACGCTGGCTACGCAGTTTATAGCAGCTATAAGCCAGCATCGTTTTTGGAACAGGGAAGCACCTAGGAAAGTGCCTGCGTAAATTATACAAGCAGCAATAAATTTAAAAATATAAGGCCTCCATTTAAAATTGGAGGCCTTGTAATTTTGATTGTCAAGCGCACTTTTTGGTAAATGTATAGGTGGCTTTACACCTGCGCTTTAAGGCTTGCTTCTTTTTGTGTTATCTCAAACATCTCTCCGTACGGCACAATAGTTATTTGCCCAAATTCTTTCAGTAAAGTTTTATAAGCAGCCGCAACAGGGTGGGGGTTCCTGTCCATATCAAACAGCCCGCATTCATTAATTTTCCCTCGCTTTTCTGCAAGCCCAATATCCCAATCCACCTGGTCTATCAAGCTGTACCAGGTAAAGCCCAAAACAGGAATGCCATCTTTTCTAATCTGTAAAATATTCATCCATTGTTTCCACAGCCACATGGGTGCTTCCTGCGCATCAAAAACATTTGTTTCGGTGTGCATTACCGGTTTTTTATAGCGGTCGTAATAAGTTTTTGTTATCTGGTACCAACCCAATACATCGGCAATGTTTACTATGTTCCCATCCGGCATTTTTATCTGTTCGTTGCGGCCATAATAGTCGTTGCCCATCACCTGGTACCCTGGCGGCTCGCCCTTCATAAACCATTCATATTCTTTTCTGGTTAGGCCGTTATCTAATAAATACATGCATACATCGGCATCAGGCGGGTGTGCGTACAATAAATCCAACGATAGGAAACGAAGCTTGTTGATGAGCGTTGTAGCTGCGCTTTTGCACACCGTTGCTTCATGTAAATATTCAGCGCTTTCGCTTTGTACAATCACACAATCCGGGCGTTGCTTTGCAATTTGGTGGGTAGCTAGAATGCTTGCAGCAACAATATTTTTAATGGCTGTTACAAAGCCTTTGTCAGTCTTTAACTGCTCGTTCCATATACCTTCTTTAGCGCTTAATTTTGCGGTAACAAATATTTCATTTACGGGTGTATAAAACCTAATCCATGGGTAGCGTTGAGCAACTGCTGCTGCATAGTTTGCAAATAAAATAGGCAGGTCGGGGTTTTGAAAATTGCCTATCCAATCCGGTATGCCAAAATGCATAAAATCCAGTATGGGCGTAATCTTAAGTCTTTTTATCTCGTTCATTGCCAGGTCTGCAAAGCTCCAATCGTAGCGCCCTTCCGATTTATTTACTAAATGATACGGCAAGCCATACCGCAATACATTCAAGCCCATGGAACGTACCAGTTGCAGGTCTTTTTTCCAGTGCTCATAGTGCCCGCATTCTTCTAATAAATCACGCCGTATTTTGCCATGCCCAATGGTTGGGTTGCTGCATTCAATGCCTGTTGCAAACATAAAATTACGAAGGTTATTTTGCGGCATTCCGCTTCCATCATGCCCGGTGCTGCCACCAAATTGATCGCCCTGGTAACTGGCACCTACGCCGTATTTTTTATCGATGATTGTAAGGAAACTTTTTGCCGCCATTTGCTTTAATTAAGAATTAAGTATCAATGCTGTTAAGTTAAGACCTTTCCTCTCCTTTGGAGAGGGTTAGGGTGAGGTAAAGACAAACATTTTAATCCTTAACTTAACGGCATTGAATTAAGAATTAAGAATTCTTTCGGATGCGGTATTTTATGATAATTCGTTTTAACCGGACAAAAATATACATGCAGATTTTTGTCCGGGCTAATACAGCAGCTATGGTGATCATCTCCGCCCGGCTGACGCCAGTCAGAAGGGGTTGTGTCCCTCCCTTTTACGGCATACCTTTATTCAGCTCCTCCTCAATTTACTACAGTATACTTTTAATAGGTATACGCTGCTGGTCTTACAGCCAATCAAAGGCTTCAGGCTGTATGGGAAGCAGCAATTTACTACCTGTTTATTTTTTGTGTAGAACCGTATTTCATTGCGTGTCTACTATTGAATTTCAACACATCCAATATTTTGCATTATGCACATTATTTATGATATTCCACCTTAAAGCGGAGACTTTTTTTGTTCCAAAAATAAATCTGCGGTACGCAATGCTATCGCCATAATAGTCAATGCAGGGTTGGCACTTAGCGACCCTGGAAAAACGGAGTTATCTGCGATATATAAATTAGATACTTCAAAAGATTGCCCATTGCTTTTTACAACACCAATGGCTTCATCATCGCTCATCCTGCAGGTGCCGATGGTGTGTGCCATGCGTTGCTGCACTATAATATTTGTTGCGCCTGCAGCTTTCCAAATTTGCACCATCAGCTTTTCGCCATGCTCACTCATTTTATTTTCATTATCCCCGTTAGTGAAATGTATCCTTGGTTTTGGTAATCCTAACTGGTCTTTTTCATCTGACAATTCAAGAAAATTTTGTTCGCTTGGTAAACATTCCCCGTGCATGTTGATACCAGCGGTATGGTTGTAGGTACGCATCTTGTCCCGCAATGCTTGTCCCCAAAAGCCAGAGCTGCGTGCTAATTGCGACGCGTAGGTAACAGGCATAACGCCTATAGATTGTAAAATGTACCCTCCTGCAAAGCCAGTGCTGGGGGGGCGATGCATGTCTTCCGATATTAATCCGCCTGGGATGCCTTTGTTGGGGCGTACCATTTCTTCAAACTCGCCCCAAACCTGCGTGCCTACATGCGCCATAAAGTTTTTGCCCACCATCCCATTGCTGTTGGCTAAATTATTCATCAATAATAACCTTGGCGTTTCGATAGCTCCAGCGCATAAAAATACATTTTTGCAAAGTTGCTTTTCTTCTTTGCCGTTACGATTATAAATTACTGCGGTTATGTTGCCGGCTGCATTTCCCCCAAAGCCCGTTATAAAACTTTCAGCCCTTACCTCGGCGCCAAAATGTATGGCGTAAGAGATGAAAGTAACATTCATACTGGCTTTGGCGCCAACGCTGCAGCCTGTTTGGCAAAAGCCACGGTTGGTGCAAGCCCTCCGCCAGCCAACATGTTCCTGGTAATAAGCACCAGATAATGCCGCATTAGCTGCAGGCGAAGTTTTTATTTTAAAAGAATTACAGCCTCGCTGCATCAATTGTGCGGCAGCGTTTAACGGCAAAGGCTGTAGCGGGTAATTGTTTTTTCTTTTGGGCCCCATGGGTAGTGCGATGGGCCGGATATGCCTAAAAAGTTTTCCAGTTCATCGTAATAATTTTCAAGGCCGTAATAATTGATGGGCCAGTTATTGCCAACGCCAAATGCTGAATAAATCGAAAAGTCATCTGGCTGCGGGCGTGGCGTATAAGCCGTAAAATGAATAGTAGAGCCACCAACGCCAATGCCTGAATTATTTTTGCCAAAGGCCAGCGGATTTTTGCCGGCGCTTAACCTCTCAAATTGCCAGAATATTTTTTCCTGTTCTTTTTCATCAGTAGCAAATTCAGTAGAAGGGTTGAAAAAGGGGCCGGCTTCTAAAGCGACCCATTTTAGCCCTGCCTTTGAAAGCCTCGACAATATTAGCGATCCGCCTGCGCCAGTGCCTATTATTACTGCATCTACAATATCGGTACCCGAATATTTTTGCACTACATGTTTTTATTTACAGTAAGTTCATCGGTTTCTATTTCATCCTTTTCATTAAGTCCTATTTTATGCCAGCCTGCCGCATCGGCCATACCTGTATAACCAATTTCTTCCTGCGCTAAAGGATGGCTGTTGAATATAGCAACTACTTCAGCAAGCAGCTCTTCAAAAAATAGTTTTGCCGGTAAAACTTGCCAAACGGATCCGGTAATAATGCCCGTTTGAAGCTGTTGCAATAGTTGAGCCTGTTGCTTTTTTTCTAACTGGGCAAAAGGCTTTTTATTTTATATGAGCAGATTCCTCAATTCCCTGCAGGCCGTTTTTGTAGGCAAGCCTATCTGCAGGCATACTGTCATACCGCCATCCATCCGCATCGTTTTTTGATAAGTGCCTTTCAATGTCAATGGCTGGGTTACAAATCCTTTGTGTACTATCCTGGGCTAATAATAAATCGCACACAAGCGATAATAAATTAAATTCATCAATAGTAAAAAAAGCTAGGGCAATTTGATTTTGCTCCATCCTTTGCAATAAAACTTTTTTTGTAAATTCAGTAACAGCATCCGTTCTTAATACTGCAGCCACAATGCCTAAAGGATATTTATGTTCATTTTTGATGTAATTATTTTGCTGCCGATAAACGCCCACCGGTAACTTCCAGCAAGCTTCCGGTAATAAAGCTGCCATCGCTGCTAGCTAATAAAACATACGCTGGTGCTAGCTCTTCTGGCTGGGCAGGGCTTTCCAGTGCTACTTCATGCCCAAAGTTGGCTACTTCTTTTGCAGGCATGGTACCGCGTATGTTAGGCGTCCAAACGGGGCCAGGTATAACGCAGTTTACCCTTATATTTTTTGCCTAACTGCAACGCAAGCGATTTTGTAAACGAATGGATGGCACCTTTTGTTGACGTATAATCTACCAGGATTTCTAAGCCAGTCATACCAACAATGCTGCCCGTATTTACAATAGCATCACCACTTTTTAAATGCGGCAATGCGGCTTGCGCCATAAAAAAATAACCAATAATATTTATTTCGAACGTGCGGCGCAATTGCTCTTCACTAATATCTTCTAACCGTTCCTGCACTTGCTGAAAGGCGGCATTGTTTATTAAAACGTTCAGGCCGCCATAAGTTTTTACGGTTTCTTCCACCGCATTAAAGCAAGCTTGTTTGCTTCTTACATCTCCCTTTATAACAAGGCATTGCTGGTTATGTAGTTCAATCAGGCGTTTTGTTTCTGCCGCGTCTCCATCGTTTTCATTGTACACTATGGCAATGCTTGCTCCCTCTTTAGCAAATGCAATGGCAACGGCACGCCCAATGCCTGAATCGGCACCTGTTATTATCGCGACCTTATTTGCTAACTTATTGGCAGCGTTATAATTAGACAGGTCGCTATCAGGCTGTTGCTTCATATCTGCCTGTGCAGCAGGATAAGGCAATTGCTCTGCTGTTATTTCTTCTGCCATGGGCCTATATTCTTGCTGCATGTGATTTGTATTGTTTATACATAAGAACCAATAATTATTCTACCTAGCCCAATCCAGTCAAGCAATGGATAAATTGTATACTGAAGGCAAGCGATAAAGGATTTTGCAATGGGTAGCAAATGGAGGAGTTGTACCAAAAAGATATGTTGTAAAATTGAGTGCCGCAACAATGCCTAACAGAGCTATTGTATTACCCCGGACAGAAATTTGCATGCAAGTTTTTGTCCACTAACATTTCAAAATAAACATGAAAGATAATTTGCCACCACCATTTATAAAATGTGGAAACGGGAACAAGGTGTTGATTTTTTACACTATTTTGGTGGCGATGCCAGTTGCTGGCAATGGGTGGCTTCAATGCTATCGCCCACATTTACCTGTATTGCTTTTAACCTGCCTGGGTGTGGCGGCACATTGCCATTAAAGGTTTTGACTATTGCAAATTATGCGTTTTTTATACAATCCCAAATTGATGGCCTGGATATAAATAAATATAGTATTAGCGGGCATTCGATGGGTGGAAAAATTGCTTTGCAAATAGCCGTAAACGACATCAGTAACAGGGTTGAACAATTGTTGCTTATTGCCCCATCGCCGCCTGGCAATGAAAGTATTAACCTTGCTGATAAAAAAAATCTAGTGCAGGTGCCCAACGAATCCCAGGCAATGGCTACCATTAAAAAGCTGGAAAAAAAACCTAACTAAACAACAGCTTGATACTGCGGTGCTTGCCCAAATAACCACTACAAAAAATGTAAGGGAATGGTGGGTAAACAAAGGCTCTCAATGCCCGGTACGTAATGTGCTGGCTGGTTTAACTTGCCCGGTAATAGTAATGGACGCTGAAAATGACCCTGCCATTAGTTTTGCAACTATTAAAAGCAAGGTACTGCCGTATTTGCAAAACGCCCATTTAAAAACTATAAAAAATGTTGGGCATTTATACCCAATGGAAGCCCCTGTGTGGATAGCGGAGATAATTGAGGCGGCATTTAACTTGGTATAAAGCATGGCCATGCTGTTGAAAATTTTTCTTGGATTGAGACTATTTTTCAATACTTATATTTTTTTCGAAATAATGCATTGTAAACTTTGGCATGGGATTGTAGTAGCATATTAAAACTTTAACAATGGAAAACAATAAAGAAACAATCGAAACATTGAATGATCTTATAATGATCAACAATGACCGTATAACAGGTTATGAACGCGCTATGGAAGAGTTGGCGCCTGAAGATAGCGACCTTAAGCCGCTGTTTGAAAACATGATTGATGAAAGCAGGCAAGCCAGGATGGCACTGGGAAAAGAAGTACAAGTTTTAGGAGGTACCATGGCAGAAGGTACTATGGCTTCGGGTAAAGTTTACCGTGCATGGATGGATATTAAAGCAATATTTACAGGGCACGACAGGCATGCTGTAATTGCTAATTGCGAAGCGGGCGAAGATGCTGCGCAAAAAGCTTACACTGAAGCTTTACAAGAGGAACATTTGCCTTCTTTTTTAAAGGAAATGATCCTTGGCCAGCAACAGCAATTAAAATATTCTCATGACGAGATAAAATCTTTTAGGGACCAGACAGCATAATTTATTACTGGTAAGCGCAAAATGAAACGGGCGCGAAAATACATTTATTTTGTTTGATCAATTATTTAAAGACATTGCATTAAATGCTACAGCTAATGATGTAGCTGGTAATTTTCCGGATAAAGAATTTATGTGTATGGCCGTTGCAGGCTTACTAAAAATAGTTTTGCCTGGCGAACCGCTTGATTTTAATAAGGCATCTACTAAAGGCCTCTTACATCTTTTAAAAAATGTTGGCGGCGCTAATCTTTCTGTAGGAAGAATTTATGAGGGGCATATTAATGCTTTGCAATTAGTGCATGCATTTGGTACAGAAGCACAAAAAAGGGAATGGTATGCCGCTGCTGCAAATAATAAACTATTTGGCGTTTGGAACTCTGAAAATGAAAACGGCGTTACCATAACGCTACAGCCAAATGGTAAATATACAGTAGCAGGAGGAAAAATGTTTTGTTCTGGGGCGCATTGGATACAACGCCCAATAGTAACAGGGAAATTAATTGCCCCTGGTAAAATTGGGTGGCAAATGTGTATATTGCCCGTTGAAAAATTAAAGCCTTTTAAAGAAGACAATAGTTTTTGGAAACCAATGGGGATGCGGGCTTCAGCTAGTTTTAAAATAGATTTTACAGGTGTGGAGATAGGCGAGGAGTGCTTTTTAGGAGCTCCCGATACCTATTATGCAGAACCTTATTTTAATGGCGGCGCTACAAGGTTTGCCGCAGTACAGCTTGGTGGTGCCCTATCAATTGTAGAGGCTACACATCACTTTTTACGGCAACAGAACAGGGCTGGCTCTGAGCAACAAAAAGCGAGGATTGCAGAAATGGCAATGCTCGCAGCGTGCGGTAATAACTGGTTAAACAGTGTTGCTGAAAAAACTGAAAAATGGCGCAACTATCCGGCAACTAATGAAAAAAATATGGCTTATGCCGGTATAGTACGTACTGCAATTGAAAATATTTGTAGCCGTATTTTATACCTCTCTGGTGTATGTATTGGGCCTATAGGCTTAATGCAACCCAACACATTGGAACGTTTGCACCGCGACCTTACGTTTTATTTGAGGCAGCCAGCCCCGGATGCAGTTATTTCTTCTGTTGGTGCCTATCTTTTAAAAAGCGAAAAAATTAAAGATGCCTGGGATTGAATTTAAAGACCAATGGGTTAATGATGCACATCTTTTATCGATAGAAAACTTCACTGGGGCTACTATAATAATATCTCCGCATCCTGATGATGAATCGCTTGGCTGTGGGGGTACCATTGCAGCCCTGGCAAAAGCTGGTAAAAATGTGCATATTATTTTTGTAAGCGATGGCAGTATGTCTCACCCAAATTCCCAAAAATACATAGCGCCTTTATTGATGCAACTAAGAGAGAGGGAGGCGTTAGCCGCAGCAAATATTTTGGGTATTCCTGCTACGTACTGCCACTTTATGCGCCTGAAAGACGGTGCAGTACCAGCTATTGAATCAACTGGCTTTACGGAGGCGGTCAGTAAAATGTCTGAATTATTAAAAAATGTACAACCGCAAACTATTATTTTGCCCTGGAAAAACGACCCTCACCGCGATCATAAAGCTAGCTGGCAAATTACAGCTGCAGCCATAATACAAGCCGGATTACAAGTAAATTTGTTACATTATTTAATTTGGTTTTGGGAGCGTGGAGATGTGGATGATGAATTACTGAAAACAACTTTATGTAAAATTGATATTAATAGTGTGGTTGAAATTAAGCACGCTGCTATTAAAGCGCATGCATCTCAGTTAACAAAATTAATTGATGATGATGCTGATGGCTTTATGTTGTCGCCAAAAGTACTGGATCATTTTAAAGGGTCTTTCGAATTATTTATACAACTAAAAAACTAGTAACATGCCAGCGATTAAAAACAGCCTTTCTGAAAAATATTTTGATGAGGTATATAGTGCAAATACAGACCCATGGAACTTTGAGGGCAGCGATTATGAAAGAGCAAAGTATGCAGTTACCATTAACGCACTAACTAAGCCCCTTTACCACAATGTTTTTGAAATAGGCTGCTCCATAGGTGTACTTAGCGAAATGATTATGAATAAATGCGAAAACCTTTTGGCTGTAGATGCAGTAGAGGCGCCACTTGTAAAGGCGAGGCAGCGATTAAGCGCATACCCAAATGTGCAGGTTAAAAGAATGACAGTACCTGCGGATTTTGGAAATGAAATGTATGACCTTATAATAATTTCTGAAGTTGCATACTATTTGGACAATGCAGCGCTAGGGATGTTGCGTAAAAAAACAATGAAACAATTAATCAAAGGCGGGCAATTATTAATGGTACACTGGACGCCGCTTGTACACGATTATCCACAAACCGGAAATTATGTTAACGACTATTTTTTAGAATTGGATAAAATAGAACTAAAGCATTTGCAGCAGCAAAGGCACGAAACTTACCGGTTAGATTTATTTGAAAAAATAAATTAACCCTCGTTTAAAAATTTCCTTAACCCGTCAACTGCTTCCATAATATATACAGCGGGGTATTCTTCATAAAAATCTCCTTCCCCAATTACATCTTCGGTAATTTGCCAAAGTGCGCCAAAAAATGTTGCACCAGCAATTTCAGCAGTTAACCAGCTTGCATCAATCATCAGGCTATCAGCAATAACTTTTATACTGTTTCTTTCTATTATTCTTTTTTCACTGTAGGTTTCATAGCATTTCTTAAGTAGCTTTTTTGCTTGTAGCTTGATAATCAATGATGCTGCGGGTTCTACCATTTGTGGCGTATGGTTGTTATTGAGCATAACCCATTGTTTCAACTGTTCGCTAAACCCAATTTCAACCCTGCCGTCCGTCCTGCCTGATGTGTACACTTTTACATTTGGGCTACACCTTATTTTTGCATCTACCTTAACCAGCGCATTGTACAAGGCCATATCTTCTAAATGCGGCACTCCGGGCAGCCGGCCACAAAAAATGTACATGCTGCTGGTAACAGCCAGGCTAGCCCCAAAGTATTGATGGTGGCAGGGCCATGGGTTATTTTTTTCTGGGTCTATTATGGAGTTAACTTTTGCCTGCAGCAACCTATAAGTTACATCCCTTAAATAATAAAGCCTGGCGCTTGGGTCAATGTTATTTGTAAGTATCCTTCCTCCAACAGCATCGTTTCCCAAAGCTATTTCCTGTATAATATTGCTTAGCCAATATTTATCAACTACGGTATCGCCATCAGTTGATGCAATGATGCCCTCAGTAGAGCCATTTAAAGATAATCGCCGGCAGGCTTCATCCATCAATATCCTTCGTACATAACCAATATTCGCTTTTTTTCGGGGAATGATAGCCGATGTAACATGCAAGTTAAAATCGGGAAATTCAGCAGCGTAACGTAAGGCAACATCCAGGGTACCATCAATACAATTGTTGGCCAGCAATAAAACTTCAAACAAAGAATTATCAAGCCTGGAGCCATCTGTATGCAATTGGTTCCTTAATGCATCTAACGTATAAAAAATATTTTCGGCTTCATCTTTTGCAGGTACAACAACACAAACCTTTAAAGATATTTGTGGTGCCTTACAATGCCCGAAAATGTTTTTGTTTTTTGTAACGCTTTTTTTTATGCTAGCCTGCACCATGTAATTACGCAGTTGAGTGAGAAAAATTAAGCCCTAAAATCTTATATCCCACCATAACAATAAGCATGCAAATGTTGCTGGTTTTTTGTGATTGATACGTTATCTAACTACAAAATAAATGTACATCCTGCAAACGATTAATTTTACTGAAATTGATTGAGGTAAAAAAGAAACAGTTGTGATTTCTAATAGATTGTATATAAGAATTTGTAGAATAAGTTACTCAGTAAATTGGTTTAAGGTCAGCTTTAAATAGTTCTCAAAAATTACGGTCAGTAGTTTGTTATTATAAACCAATGCCGTTAAGTTAAGGATCTATATGTTTGTCTTTACCTCACCCTAACCCTCTCCAAAGGAGAGGAAAGGTCTTAACTTAACGGCATTGTATTATAAACTTTAAATAAACTATTTTATATGGAACATTCTCCTTTTTACAGTTTTTGGATGGCTGGGTACGAATGCAGCGATCAATTAAATTGTTTTGGTGAAAGAGCCGACTTGTTAAAAACTAGCGGCCACCTGCATTTGATGGATGAGGACTACCTGCATCTTTCTCAATTTAAAATTAAAACGGTAAGGGAAGGCATACGCTGGAACATAGTAGAAAAACAACCTTACAAGTATGATTGGTCTACGGTTATATTTATGTTTGAAAAAGCAAAGCTTCACAATATTCAGCAAATTTGGGATATCTGCCACTTTGGGTATCCTGATGACCTTACACCTTTGCACCCCATGTTTGCACGCCGCTTTGCTGCAGTATGCCGGGCATTTGTGTTTTTGTACAAAAAATATTTTCCTAATAATATATTGATAGTTACCCCCATCAATGAAGTAAGTTTTATATCGTGGCTTGGTGGTGATGTAAAAGGTACGTCGCCTTATTGCAATGGGCAGGGGTGGGATGTGAAATATAGTTTGATGCGGGCATATATTGAAGGTGTTATTGCGATGAAAGAAATTGATCCGCTCATAAAAATTATGGCTACAGAACCATTGGTAAATATTGTGGCGCCTGATGGCGCTACCCTTGATGAGGCCGCCGCTGCTGAAGCACATAACGAGGCGCAATTTCAGGCAATGGATATTTTATGTGGTAAAATTTGTCCGGAGCTTGGTGGCTCGCCTGAATATTTGGATTACATGGGCTTTAATTATTACTTCAATAACCAGTGGACAATAGACAAGCATATTTTTTTGGGCTGGAAGGAAAGGAAAACTGACCAGGGATGGAAAAGTTTAGCCTACCTCCTTGAAATGGGCTTCGAGCGTTATGGGTGCCCGTTAGTTATTTCTGAGACTAGCCATTCCGGCATAGACAGGCCGCAATGGATAAATTATATAGGCGAAGAATGTAGTGATGCGTTACAAAAAGGTATCCCACTGTTAGGCGTTTGTTTGTATCCCATCATAGACCGTACAGACTGGGACCATCTTGAAGCATGGCACCACTCTGGCTTGTGGGATGCTGAAGTGATTAATGGCGCTCCGCCCAAACGCATCTTGTATCAGCCATATGCAAATGCTTTATTAAAAGCACAGCAACAAGTTCGTACGCATATAAAAAGCGAGGCATATGCGCTGTAGCCTTGCTGAGCTTTGCGCTTTAGTTTTCGTTTCTCTTTTT
This sequence comes from Ferruginibacter sp., assembly GCA_025351645.1. Taxonomy (GTDB): domain Bacteria; phylum Bacteroidota; class Bacteroidia; order Chitinophagales; family Chitinophagaceae; genus Ferruginibacter. The sequence goes on along the minus strand of JANXVN010000175.1, from coordinate 8,746 downwards.
GGGTTGTTAATTAGTTGCCATATACATCTTTATAAGCCTCGGCAGGTCATTATTTTATACTGTACATGTCAATGAGGCTTTACCACTATGTGCCTATAGCCTTAATATCAATTAAATAAATTACTATACCATTAATATACGGTAAGATACAGCCGGATGGGACATTTATACCTTCTATATTTTTTGTTGTTTTTATTATTTTAGTTTATAATTATTGTACAGTACAAGTGCGTAAAACCCAATATCAATAAAGCTTTGCTGCTTTCAAAAGCATGTATTGCTTTATGCGGAATATTGTTGAGGTAACTACTCACAGTGTAGATATAATTTCTTAATAAAATAATAGCATTCCAAATTTAAACAGCGAAAAATAATGGCATGATTGTTAAAATAATTTTAGCGTGGTCAACACATTTATTAAACTTTCAAATAAAACGCTTATGACTTTGGACATCGTTTGCTTTTCGCACCTTAGATGGAATTTTGTATATCAAAGGCCACAACATCTATTAACCAGGTTTGCCAAAAATAGCAGGGTCTTTATTTTGGAAGAACCAATTTATGATGCATCATCTGACTATTATGATATAACCAAACAACCAGCTGTAAATGTATGGATAGTAGTGCCACATTTAGTAAAAAATTATAGTGAGGCACAAGTAGTACAGGCTCAAAAAACTTTGCTGGATGACCTGTTACGTTCTATGGATATTAGAGGATATTTATTATGGTACTATTCTCCAATGGCTTTGAGTTTTAGTGATCATTTAATAGCTGAGGCAGTTGTGTATGATTGTATGGATGAACTTTCTGGTTTTAAATTTGCGCCTGCAAAACTTAAAGAAAATGAAGCGAGGCTTTTTAAAATGGCTGATATTGTATTTACGGGCGGACATCATTTATACTCAGCAAAAAAGCACCTTCATCATAACATACATCCTTTTCCAAGCAGTATAGATAAGGAGCATTTTTTGCAAGCAAGGGTAGCCATGGCAGAACCACACGACCAGTCTTCTATACCTCACCCACGAATTGGTTTTTATGGCGTTGTTGATGAAAGGTTTAATTTACAGTTATTGCAAGATGTAGCTAAAGCAAAGCCTGAGTGGCAGCTTGTTGTATTAGGGCCGGTGGTAAAAATAGATCCTGCAAGCTTGCCAAAGGAACAAAACATACATTACCTGGGGGGTAAAAATTATAAAGAACTGCCGCAATATTTATCTGGTTGGGATATTGCGATGATGCCATTTGCCATCAACGAATCTACCACCTATATCAGCCCTACCAAAACGCCGGAATATCTTGCAGGTGGCAAGCCTGTTATATCAACTTCAATTAGAGATGTTGTAGCGCCTTATGGAGAGCTAAATTTAGTACACATCGCGGATACGCCGCAACAATTTATAGCCGCAGGAGAAAAGATTTTAGGCGATAAAAATATAAAGGAGTGGCTTCGTGATACTGATGCGTTCTTAGCAGATATTTCGTGGAATAAAACCTGGGACAAAATGAATATGCTTATTACTCAGGTTATTGATAAAAAACACACGGTAACATTCAAAGCTACTAAAACTGTGTTTGATTATTTAATTGTGGGTGCTGGGTTAGCAGGTGCAACATTAGCTGAAAGGCTAGCCACACAGAGCGGCAAAAAAGTTTTATTGATAGATAAGCGCAACCATATTGGAGGCAACACTTTTGACTACTTTAACAATAATGGCATAATGATACACAAGTATGGACCACATATTTTTCATACCAATTCTAAAGATGTATTTGATTACCTTGGCAAGTTTACGGCCTGGAGGCCCTATGAACACAGGGTTTTAGCAAGTGTGGATGGTATGCATGTACCAATACCAATTAACCTTAACACCATTAATCAGTTGTACAACCTGCAATTAAACAGCAGTGAAGTCGACTCCTTTTTAGAATCAAAAGCCGAGAAAACGAAAAATATAAACACATCAGAAGATGTAGTGGTAAATAAAGTTGGGCGTGAATTGTATGAGAAATTCTTTAAAGGATACACAAAAAAACAATGGGGGCTCGATCCATCGGAACTGGACGCATCAGTAACTGCCAGGATACCAACAAGGAACAATCGCGATGACCGCTATTTTACAGATACTTTTCAGGCAATGCCTTTGCATGGGTACACACGCATGTTTGAAACGATGCTAAACCATCCTAACATTAAGGTAATGCTCAATACCGATTATAAGGAAATCATCGATGCATTTACTTTTAAAAAATTAATCTATACTGGCCCAATCGATTATTTTTTCGATTACTGTTATGGCAAGCTTCCTTACAGGTCGTTATCTTTTAAATTTGAAACCATGGATGCGCCGGTGTTTCAGCCGACTGGTACCGTGAATTATCCTAATGAGCATGCATACACAAGGATAACGGAATTTAAATACCTCACGGGCCAAAAGCATAATAAAACTTCTATTGTAACAGAATACCCTACTGACGAAGGCGATCCATATTATCCGATACCACGTGCGGAAAATGCAGCATTATACAAAAGATACCAGATACTCGCCTTGCAGATGAAGGATGCATATTTTGTTGGCAGGCTGGCAACTTATAAATATTATAACATGGACCAGGTAGTAGCCCAGGCTTTAACCATGTATAAAAAAATTATTGCTGAAGAGAGCATAGAGCCGCATGTTAATGGTATTAGAGTTACTGGAACGCAAGCCAATGGAATTTCGACAAATGGAACTTCAGCAAACGGAACTCAGGTAAACGGAAACCAGGCAAATGGAAATCAGGCAATCACTGTATCGAAAAATTAATAGGCTTATAATAAATGTAATAAAAATCCCTCAACCGTAAAGGTTGAAGGATTTTTTATGTGCAATTATCATTTATCGATTACCAATTATAGTGTTAGTCCAATAAACACTATCTAAAAAATGTAAGCCATTTCATTTCAATCAGTACCTCACAATTTGAACAACAATAAAAAAAGGCAAACCAAAAACGGCTATGCGTACCCGTTAGCTACCTTCCCAATGCCCATATTCATTTTAAGCACTACAAAAAAGCTGCATCCCTTGCCTGCTTCAGAAAATACTTTTATATTTCCACCATGCTGCTGAATAATTTGCCTTGACAAGCTTAAGCCAATACCCGAGCCGCTTTTCTTGGTTGTATAAAATGGAATAAAAATTTCTTCTATCGCTTCTGGTTCAATGCCCGGGCCATTATCTGTTATTTCTATAATTAATTGCTGGTCGTTTTGTACCGTGCTTTTTAAAATAATAATGCCTTTGTTGGTATTCACCAAAGCCTCCTTCGAATTTTTTATCAGGTTCAGCAATACCATTGATAGTTGGTCGCCATCTGCAATAATTGTATTTTCTGTGCCAGTATGCTTGTAACTAAAATCAATTCCTGCCATGTCAATTTCTTTTTCAACAAGCACCATCACCCGCTGAATTAATTGTTCAACATTAATTTCATTTAAAACTGGTTGTGGTATGGTTGTAAAACTTCTGTAAGCATCTACAAAATTTATTACGCCAATGCCACGGCTTTCCAATGTTTCCAGGGCTTCCTGCAAGTCTTCACGGGCGCCGTTATCATTTGCATTGGCAGGTAGTTCTGTATCTACTATATGTTTCATGGTGCCAATAAGCGACAAAATGGGCGTGAGTGAATTCATAATTTCATGGCGTAAAACCCTCGTTAAATTTTGCCACGATTCTACTTCTTTTTGTTGCAGCTCTGGCTGTATGTTATGCAGCGACACCAGGCTTTTAACCTGCCCCCCTAAACGGATACTAATAATATTTACAGATAATTGAAGCCCGCCAATAGACTCATATAAAAAGTGCTTATCAGTTACATTGCTTAATTTTTCAGCCAGCTCCGCATGGTTTATTTTAAGCTCTGAAATATTTTTCAGCCGGTAAAAACCAAGTAGTTTACAAGCCGCTGTGTTGCTCAATTCTATCCTCCCAAAGGGGTCAAAAAGTAAAAGGCCTGTCTGTACATTTTGTATAATTGTGTTCACTAAGTGAAGGCTAGCCTCATTTTCCGCCCTTACCTTCCTAAATGCCCCAAGCACTTTATTAAACTCTTTATTTAAATCCTGAAAACTTTTTCCGTACGTATTGTCGCTTGAAAAACGAATAGTAAAATCGTCGTATTGGATAGAGTCAAAAAAACGTGCAAGCTTTCTGTTGGTGGAATTAGCGTATTGAAAAAGGTTGATGCCCCTGTAAACTATCATCGAAAAAACAAGCAAGCTAAACAACCAGTAAACGGTAGCCTCTTTTGTTTGCACAATTGTTAACACACAAAATGCCAAGGCGGCCGCCAGTAAAATAATAGCGGCAATCCTCCAAATTAGGCCAATGGCAAATCTTTTAAAAATCATTTATAAAAGTTGAATATTTTCTGTAAAAAATAGTTTTATTTAAGGAAATAATAAAAAGCTAAATAGCATATTTCTCCAGCCGACGGTAAAGCGATGCCCTCGTCAAACCCAGTTCCCTTGCGGTTTCTGTAATGTTACCATTGTATTTTCGCAAAGCTTTTTTTATCAGCAGCACTTCCATTTCTTCCAGTTGCAAAGTTTCTGGCGCTGCCGCATCGCTTGCATTTAAACGTAAGCCAGTAAAATCTTCGGGCTGTAAAATAGCAGATTGTGATAGTATCACCGCACGTTCCAACGCATGCTGCAATTCCCTTACGTTGCCTGGCCAGGCATATTTTTGCAGCAGCTTAATTACCGTGCTGCTCAATGCCGCAACAGTGCGGTTATATTTTTTTGCATACACGTGCAAAAAATAATCGGCCAGCAATGGTATGTCTTCTTTGCGTTCCCGCAGCGCCGGTATTTGTATTTCAATGGTATTTATGCGGTATAATAAATCTTGCCGAAAAGTGTTTTCGTTCACCATATTATACACCGCTTTATTGGTGGCACATACAAGGCGCACATCAATGGCTTTTACTTTATTGCTGCCTACTTTTGTTATGTTCCTATTTTGCAAAACAGTTAATAATTTTGCCTGCATCGGTAACGAAATATTACCAACTTCATCAAGGAAAATTGTGCCGCCATCTGCCTCTTCCAGTTTGCCCGTCCTGTCTTCACGTGCATCTGTAAACGAACCTTTTACATGCCCAAATAATTCACTTTCAAATAACGGTTCGGAAATAGCGCCAAGGTCAACCGATACAAAAGTTTTTTCTTTTCTTAACGATTGCTGGTGTATTATTTTAGCCACTAAGTCTTTACCAGTGCCGTTTTCACCCAATATCAATACATTGGCATCCGTACCAGCAACCCTTTCAATAGTGCTTAAAATATTTTGTATAACATCGCTGTTGCCAATAAATGGATGGGAAGAAACTGGTGTGGTATTCTTGGCTGCCCTCATGGGTGCAACAATAGTTTTCGCCGCTTTTTTTTGTTGTGCAATGCTAAGTGCAGTCTGTAAAGTTTCCACCAGTTTATCATTCTGCCATGGCTTCAATACAAAATCTGTAGCGCCTAATTTTATTGCCCGCACGGCCATTTCAACATCGCCGTAGGCCGTAAATAAAACTACTGAAATAGTTGGGTCAAGGTCCAATATTTTATCAAGCCATTCAAATCCTTCTTTGCCGCTGCTAAGGTCACGGTTAAAATTCATGTCCAGCAAAATCACATCGTACTTTCCGGTGTTCACCCAGTAGGGTATACGCAGCGGATTTTTTTCTGTATCCACCTGTTTAAACCGGCGCTTCAGCAAAAGGTTGGCCGCACTAAGCACACCGGCATCATCATCTACAATTAAAATTTTTCCTTCTAAATCCGGGTTCATAGTTATAATAATTTATTGGTGTTATTATGTGGACATATTTATTATGGGCGTGCCCAAACCGCTGCGGTAAGGGCCGGGCTATGCACTTCAATCTTTTTGCGGCGGCCGACAAAAAGGATTTCCGTTCCTATCCCTCACGCAAGGGGCACCCTTCGAATTTGCCGTTACCAGTCAGACGAGTGCGTCAGACTGGTAACTACAGCTATCTTTCACGCAATAGCTATTCTACTGATTTGCAGTTACCAGTCATAAGAAGGCTCCATAATAGAGCTCCTCACAAAATGGCACGCTGCTAATAAATTTGCCTATTCAATATTAAAAGTTTAGGCTGATATTTTTCTAAAGATGTTTATAAAAATGTTATCTTTTTTATAAACATCGATGCTGCAATATAACAGCAAACAAATCATTTAGCCAATAGTAATCGTTAACCGGCAATATAGAGACTTTATAAAATGTGCGCTTAAAACGTTCGGCGGTGTACAAAACATGTCCGATACCGGACAGACTTTAACCCTAAAAATAGTTAAGTGCATGCTGGGTAAGGGGTTCAGCCTTTGGCATATCTATTGAAAACCATCCACTGTAAATAAATACATTTTTAAAATGGACAAGAAATTAGAAAAAAAATTCTGGACGCTGAAAAAGATAGGCTGGATAGGCGGTGGTGTTTTAATAGCAGGGCTGTTGGTTTTTCAATTGGGCTTTGCAGATAAAAGGAGCAAGCTGAATGTAGACAAAGAGAAGATAACCATCTCTACCGTAACCGAAGGCGTGTTCGATGAATTTATTGCAGTAAGCGGCGTGGTAAACCCAATAAAAACGTACCGTATAGATGCCATAGAAGGCGGCTATGTAAAAGAAAAAGTTATTGAAGGCGGCAACACCGTAAAGCAAGGCGACGTGATTTTGAAATTGGAAAACAACCGCCTGCAAATGGAATTCGTTCAACAGGAAACAGAAATTAACCGCCTTATAAATGACCTGCAAAATACCAGGCTAAAATTAAAGACAGATAAATTTGGTTTACGTAGCACATTAAACGAAGTAAATTTTCAACTGGAACAAGCCAGGGACAACAACGACCGTAACGAAAAATTATACAAAGGCAAAGTAATAAGCGAGCAGGAATATTTAAAGACCAAAAGAGAATATGAAAGGCTGACCAACCTTAAAGGAATAGACATAGAATCTGAAAGTTACCAGAACGAAAACTCAAGCATTCAGGTACATCAGTTGGAAGGCACGCTGCAGCACTCTCAAAAGAACCTTCAATTAATGAAAGAAAACCTTGAAAATTTAGTAGTGCGTGCACCGGTAAGCGGGCTGTTATCTTCCATAGAAACAGAAGTGGGCAGCAGCATAACCGCCGGGCAAAACATTGGGCAGATAGATGACCTTAATGGCTTTAAAATGCGTGCGGATGTTGATGAACACTACATCAACAGGATTTTTGTAGGGCTAAAAGGCACTATGGAATTTAGTGACCAAAACTACAGCATGACGATATCTAAAGTTTACCCTGAAGTGCGCAGCGGCAAGTTTGAAGTGGATATGGTGTTTACCACAAAAACACCAGATGGCATCAAGCGTGGGCAATCTGCTTCCATACGTATGGAACTGGGCAAATCATCAAAAGCCATACTAATACCGGTTGGGGGCTTCTTTTCCGAAACTGGCGGCAACTGGATTTATGTGGTGGATGCTACGGGTAAAAAAGCAGTAAAACGAAACATTACTGTAGGCATGCGCAACCCTGAATTTTATGAAGTAACGAATGGGCTAAAGCCGGGCGAAAAAGTAATCACTAGCTCTTATGAAAATTTCGGCAAAAACGAAGTGCTTGAATTTTAAGCTTTCAAATTATAACAACCCAATCAACCAGAATAACTTTTATGGATAATTTTAAATTTATGGCTCTTGTAATAACATTATTGCTTGTAGTTAACATAGCCACCCTAAGGCTGGATACTAAATGTGTAAGCACTGATAATGCTGCAACAATAACACCGGGGCTACAAAAAGAAAATGTTGATCAGTTCAATGGCAGGATACAGGCAATAGCTATTTTAAATAACGTGATATAAAAACCAGCATATGATCCAAATTAAAGAGTTACAAAAATTATTTACTACCGAAGAAGTAGAAACAACTGCATTAAACGGCATAAACGTATTGATTAAAGAAGGGGAGTTTGTTGCCATCATGGGGCCAAGCGGTTGCGGTAAATCAACTTTATTAAATATTGTTGGTTTGCTCGATAACCCATCTGGCGGCGAGTATAATTTTTTTGGTACCGAGGTCGCAAAAATGACGGAACGCAAAAGGGCACAGTTGCGTAAAGGCAATATAGGCTTCGTTTTTCAAAGCTTTAACCTTATTGATGAGCTAACCGTTTTTGAAAATGTAGAGCTGCCACTGATATACATGAAGATGCCGGTAAAAGACCGCAAAGCAAAAGTAGAAGCCGTGCTGGAACGTATGAACATCATGCACCGCCGCAACCATTTTCCGCAACAGTTAAGTGGTGGGCAGCAGCAGCGTGTAGCCATTGCAAGAGCGGTGGTAGCCAAGCCAAAATTAATATTGGCGGATGAACCAACAGGTAACCTCGATAGTAAAAATGGTGAAGAAGTGATGAAGCTGTTACAACAATTAAATGAAGAAGGCACTACCGTAATAATGGTAACGCACAGCCCTTATGATGCAGGCTTTGCACACCGCATAATAAACTTGTTTGATGGGCGTGTGGTGACTGAAAATTTTCACGTGTAGTTATAAATCCTTCACCCTTTAGCTTTTAAGAGGGCTGTGGATTTCAATAAAATAATCAATCTTCAATTAAAGTTAGATAGCCACCACGGAAATTAAAATATGCCGGTATGGTTCAGCAGGTTTTAATAACTGTTTTT
>JANXVN010000167.1 GCA_025351645.1 Ferruginibacter sp. | reverse complement strand
ATACGAGGCACCGATGCAAGCCGTATTAACGTTACGCTTAACGGTATACCATATAACGATGCGGAAAGCCAGGGCACTTATTTTGTTGATTTACCGGATATCGCTTCCAGCAGCAACAGCATCCAGATACAGCGTGGCGTTGGTACCAGCAGCAATGGGGCTGGTTCTTTTGGCGGCAACATTAACTTATCTACCAACGAAGTAAACGATAAATTTTATACGGAACTGAACAATAGCTACGGCAGTTACAACACCTGGAAAAACACCTTCAAATTCGGTAGCGGCATCATAGGAAAGCACTTTACTATTGATGGCAGGCTTAGCAAAATAAGCAGCGATGGCTATATAGACAGGGCGGCAACTGACCTTAAATCTTTTTACTTTAGCACGGCTTATGTGGATGAAAAAAACTCGTTGCGGCTTAATATATTTTCGGGCAAAGAAAAAACTTACCAGGCATGGAACGGCGTACCGGAAAACTTATTAAAAACTGACCGCACGTACAATGTATCCGGGCAAGAGCAGGCAGGTACACCTTATGCTAATGAAACCGATAACTATACACAGACGCACTATCAGCTATTTTATAACCATGCGTTCAATAAATATTGGAAGGGGAATGTGGCTGTATTTTTAACAAAAGGCAAAGGCTATTATGAAGAATACAGGGCTGGCCAAACGCTTGCCAGCTATGGTTTACCCGATTATATTGTTGGTACGGATACTACTAAAACTACCAACCTTGTAAGGCGTTTATGGCTTGACAATAATTTTTACGGAACTATTTTTTCGCTTCAGCATATAAAAGGCAATACACAGTTTACCCTTGGTGGCGGATGGAACAAATACGAAGGCAAGCATTATGGCGAAATTATACATGCTGACATACAAGCCGCAGTACCATTAAATTACCGCTGGTATGGCGATTTGCCTGCGGATAAAAAGGATTTTTCCTTATACGCAAAATTAACCCAGCAGGTAAGCCAAAACTGGCAGCTTTTTGGAGATATGCAGGTGCGTTATGTGCACTATACCATTAACGGATTTAAAGATAATCCTGCGTTGGTTGTAAAAAATACCTACACTTTTTTAAACCCGAAAATAGGCGTTACGTACACCAACAATAATTGGCAGGCGTATGCATCTTACGCGTTGGCGGGCAAAGAGCCTAACAGGGACGATTTTGAGGCTGGCAAAACATTGCAACCAAAAAAAGAAGTGCTAAACGACTTTGAAGCAGGGATAGAAAAAAAGGGGCAGGCCTATTCTTTTGGTGCAAATTTTTATTATATGAAATACCATAACCAATTGGTTTTGGTAGGCAATATCAACGATGTTGGAGAATATACCCGTATTAATATTACTAATAGTTACCGCGCTGGTATTGAGTTACAGGGTAAAGTAACGCTTACCAAATATTTAAGCATTGCTGCCAACTTATCGCTAAGCAAAAACAAAATTAAAAACTTTACCGAGTTGATTGACTACGATAATGGCGGTACAAAAAGCAATTTTTATAAGAAGACTGACATTGCGTTTTCACCGGCAATTGTTGGTGGTGGAAGCATAAATATTACGCCAATAAAAAATGGCGAAATAAGCTTATTAAGCAAATATGTAAGCAGGCAATACATGGACAATACTTCACAAGTAAGCCGTAGCCTGGATGCGTATTATGTGCAGGATGTTCGTTTAAGCTACACTTTTGCAGCAACAAAAACTTTTAAGGCAATTACGCTTATAACCCAGCTGAATAATGTTTTCAACAAAAAATATGTGGCTAATGGCTATACTTTTAGCTATTATTCGAGTGGAGCATTGGCTACCGAAAATTACTACTTTCCTATGGCGCCTTTAAATTGTATGGTAGGGGTAAATTTTAGGTTTTGATGAGATTTCATTCCTGATTTCAAGAATATATATTTACATGCAATTTTATAAATGTAAAAGAGCCATCAAAGTAAAGTATGATGGCTCTTTTATTTGCAATATTGTTTTTGCCTGTATAAATCTGCAAACCATAAAAAATCAGACATCACATATCACACATCAAAAATCGTAATTACACCTTAAATGTTTCTTGCCAGTTCAACATGCCGCCGGTTAGGTTCTTTACATTTTTAAAGCCGGACATTTCTAAAACCTGGCAAGCCTGCCCGCTGCGGTTGCCGCTTCGGCAATACACAATTACTTCTTCATCTTTAAGCTCTTCCAGTTCATCCAACTGCATATTCTGGATATGGCCTAATGGCACCAAAGTACCGCCGATATTGAATTCTGCGTTTTCATACGGTTCTCTTACGTCTACTATGTGTAGCTTTTCGCCTGCATCTATCCTTGATTTTAGTTCGGTTGCGGTTATTGTTGTCATGGTTTATTTATTGATTGGTTGTTGTTAGTTGCCGTTGAATCCGGCAGTATCATTATTTGCGAAATATATACGTCCATTATTTGCCCGGGATGTATGTAAGCAGGCTTTTTTTCATCATTGTACCTTTCGGGGCTTTGTTTGTAAATGAATGCGCTGGCGGTATCTTTAATAGCATCTTTGCCAACTACCGCACCAATGTTTATCCCACTTTCTTCTAGCAAGCTTTTAGCCTCTGCGTATGTTTTGCCTATCAGGTCCGGTACAATAATTTGCTCATTGTTTAGGCCGCCTGCAATCACTAAAGAAATTTTGCTTCCCCAAACTACTTTTGTGCCTGCGGCAATTTTTTGGTTATTATACAACTGTTCCAGCACAGAGCCTTTCATAAAATCTGGCTTGTAAGTAGTATCGCCTAATTCCAAATGGTTTTTGGCTAACAGGTTTAATGCATATCCGAGGTTTTTGCCTTCCAGCGCTGGCATTACTATCATTGGTGGCGTATACCGGTTTACGGTTAAAAAAACAGTTCGGTTAACTTTTACAGTAGCATTTGCATCTGGCAATTGCTTAATCACTGAGCCACGTGGCAGGCTATCTGTAAAAATAGAATCCTGTATGGTTACATCAAAACCTTTGCTTTCCAATAGTTTTATGGCTTCGTCGGTGTGTTTGCCTTTTACTGCGGGCACTGTTAAATACTCTCCATGTTTCGTTATCCAGCCCAGCATTTGCAAGGTTATAAAAACCAGCAAAATACCCAACGCAGCCGCAGCTAAAAGGTTTACCCAAAACGGACGGTCAGTTATAAATTTAAACATAATTGTAAGTTCAGCTTGTTGTGTGGTTTTGCAAAGTACTCTTTAAAGGAACATTATTATTTAGTAAAACACTCTTGTAGTAACGCACTGTAAAACTCTTTTAAGCTCCATCCCATGGCTTTAACTTGTTGCGGCACAAGGCTTGCGCTTGTTTGTCCGGGCACGGTGTTTATCTCCAGCATATAAGGCTGGGCGCTGGTTTCATCATAAATAAAATCAATGCGCACAATGCCGTTGCAATTAAAAACAGTGTAGGCTTTTTTTGCTGCTGCCCTCACTTTTTCCGCAATTGCTTCTTCCACATTGGCGGGCGTTATCTCTTCACTGGCTCCATTGTACTTTGCTTCAAAATCAAAAAATTTGTTTTTAGTAATTATTTCTGTTATCGGCAGGGCGATAATTTCTCCTTTGGTTTTAAAAACCCCAATGGTAAATTCCCTGCCCTTTATAAATTCTTCTACCAGTACCTGGTTATCTTCTTTAAAAGCTTTTTCAATGGCAACGCCCAGTTCATCGGATGCATTATTTACTTTGCTCATGCCGATACTGCTGCCGCCGTTATTAGGCTTTACAAAAACCGGGAAGGTAAGCGTGCTGATTATTTCATCTGCATTTACAAAATTATTTTTTAACAGCAGCACAGATTTGGCAACCTTTATACCGGCAAAAGCTGCTACTGCAACCGTATACCGCTTATTAAATGTAAGTGCAGATGTAGCCGCATCGCAGGAAGTATAGGGAATATTGAGGCAATCAAAGTAGCCCTGTAATTTTCCATCTTCGCCAGGTGTACCGTGCAGCGCAATTAATGCCGCATCAAAAGTTATTTTTTCGTTGTTGATGGTAATGGAAAAATCGTTTTTATCGATGTTGATTGTTTCTCCGGTTGGCGAGGAGTAAAACCATCCCTGAGTGGTGATATCAATGGTATAATATTTCCATTTTTCGGTATCGATGTTTTGCTCGATGGCAGCAGCGGTTTTGTAGGATATTACCGATTCGCCAGAATAACCACCGGTAATTAATGCAATTGTTTTTATCATTTGTAAAAAAAGGGTTATTTAGGCAAAGAAACGAAAATTGTTCATATCCGCACTTGCCGAAGCTTAGTTATTTAAATACAGTGTTTTTTTAACATTAATTTCTAAAGTGGCACACTGTTTTGGTGATCGATACACTTCTGTCTATTTAGTGGAAAAAGGTCAATAAAGATTTACTGTAAAAGAGTGCGACGCCCGCCCGGATGCCATTTAAACGGGCCTATGAAGCTCAATATAGCTATGTATTGGCCGGGATAACAAAAAAGCTTCAATAAGCAATTATACCCATTTTATAAACGCAACCTGTATTTCGTATTCCCTTGGGCCTTTGCATCTTTACGCAAATTTTAATAGGAATTCTCTATGCCAATCTGGCACAAGTTCAATTGTAAATGCTTATTTTTACAGCCTAATTTTAACGATGGATACTTTATTAACTACCAGTACAAAAATACATGACGAAAACAGGCAGGGTGAAGCCTTTGCGCCTTTTGCGCTGGATACCAACCCGTACAAAAAATTATTTTATATAGAAAGTTACGGCTGCGCAATGAATTTTGCCGATAGCGAAGTAGTGGCTTCCATTTTACAAAACAATGGTTTTGGAGCTACTAAAAATTATGAACAAGCTGATTTGATATTTGTAAATACTTGTTCGATAAGAGAGAAAGCGGAGGCTACGGTACGTAAAAGATTGACAGAATTCCGCCGGTTAAAAAAGACGAACCCTGGCATGCTGGTAGGCGTTTTAGGCTGCATGGCCGAGCGGTTAAAAGCAAAGTTTATTGAAGAAGAAAAATTGGTGGATATGGTGGTGGGGCCCGATGCCTACCGCACTTTGCCAGGGTTGATTGCAGAAGCAGAGACCGGGCAAAAAGCAGTTAACGTTTTATTGAGCCGCGACGAAACCTATGCTGATATTGCGCCAATACGATTAAATAGCAATGGTGTAAACGCTTTTGTAAGCATTATGCGGGGCTGTAATAATATGTGCTCGTTTTGCGTAGTGCCGTTTACCAGAGGCAGGGAACGTAGCCGTGATGCGGATTCTATTATAAATGAATGCACCGTTTTATTTAATGATGGCTATAGGGAAGTTACTTTACTGGGGCAAAATGTGGATAGTTATCATTGGGTAGCAGCAGCCCTTGCCAGCACTAATAACACGTATGAGGCTGCAGTTACTTTTGCACAACTAATGGAAAAAGTGGCGTTGATTTCTCCTTTATTACGGGTACGTTTTTCTACCTCTCACCCAAAAGATATTACGGATGAAGTACTGTTTACCATGCAGCGCTACGATAATATTTGCAACTACATCCATTTACCGGTACAAAGCGGCAGCAGCCGTGTGCTGCAATTGATGAACCGCACCTATACCAGGGAATGGTACATTGCCAAGTTTAACCGCATAAGGGAATTGTTGCCGGATGCCGGTATTTCCACCGATATGATAACTGGCTTTTGTACCGAAACGGAAGAAGACCACCAGGAATCTTTAAGCCTGATGGCCTATTGCAAATACGATTTGGCGTACATGTACTTTTATAGCGAACGCCCGGGAACGCTGGCTGCACGAAGGTTTAAAGACGATGTACCAGAAGAGGTAAAGAAACGCAGGCTGCAGGAAATGGTTGACCTGCACAGGAATAATACCCTGCAAAGCATGCAACGGGATGTAGGTAAAACCTTTAAAGTATTGATTGAAGGTTTTTCTAAAAAAACGGACAATGACCTTCAGGGAAGGAACGGGCAAAATAAAGTGGTGGTTTTTCCGAGAGGTAATTTTAAAAAAGGCGAATACGTTTTTATACACATAACAAGCTGTACGGCTGGCACTTTAATTGGTGAACCGGTAGCAAATGAAACTATTCTTTTAGCAGGATAAAAAGGATAGCTGCAAAAATATTAGCAACAATTTAAAATAAGGATATTGCGGTAACGTCATCGTGGTAAAGCATTTAAATTATGGACTTACAATCAATTAAAAATCGTTTTGCAATCATAGGCAATTCCACCGCCCTCAATCATGCGTTGAACGTGGCGGCACAAGTAGCCAATACAGATTTAAGTGTTTTAATCAATGGCGAAAGTGGTGTGGGCAAAGAAGTTTTCTCACAAATAATACATGCGTTAAGCGCCAGGAAACATAACCCGTTTATAGCAGTAAACTGCGGTGCCATCCCCGAAGGCACGATTGACAGTGAATTGTTCGGGCACGAAAAAGGGTCGTTTACAGGTGCGCTCGATAGCCGAAAAGGTTACTTTGAAACGGTGAATGGCGGCACTATTTTTTTAGATGAAATTGGTGAATTGCCGCTGGGCACGCAAGCCCGTTTATTGCGTGTGCTGGAGGCTGGCGAATACATACGGGTGGGTAGCAGTAAAGTACAAAAAACTGATGTGCGGGTTATTGCGGCTACTAATAAAGAGCTAATAGAATTTACGCAGACAGGCAGGTTTAGGGAAGATTTATATTATCGCTTAAACACAGTACCGATAAGGGTTCCATCGTTAAGGGATAGAAAGGAAGACATCCCGTTATTGTTCCGAAAATTTGCCGCCGACTTTAGTGATAAATACAAAGGTGCCGCCATTTCGCTGGAAGAAGATGCCAAGGTTTTACTGATGAATTACCCGTGGCCGGGCAATGTGCGGGAGCTGAAGAATATTGCCGAGCAGATATCTGTTTTATCTAAAGAAAAAAATATAAACGCCAAAGAATTACAAAGCTTTTTACCCGACCATAACTATAACCGCCTGCCTGTTTTAGCTGGAGGAAAATCTGCCCTAAGCCAACAGGAATTTGCCAACGAAAGAGAAATTTTATACAAGCTATTTTTCGATATGAAGAAAGATGTGAATGAACTAAAGAAGATGTTTTTCGATATTTTGCAGAACCCTAGTTTAGCGCAGCACCTGCCTATTTTTAATGGCAACAATAATAGCAATAATGGCGATGTGAACATGCCGGATATGAAGGCTTCTGGCGTACCTAACAATTATAATCAATCGCCGTTGCCGGTATTTATAAACCAAACCGGCAATAACAATGGCAACGATATCCATCATCACGAGCCGGTGGAAGAATCTTTGAGCATTATGGACAAAGAAAAAGAGCTGATTATCAAAGCTTTGAAAAAACATAAAGGCAAACGCAAAGATGCATCGTCTGACCTGGGCATAAGCGAACGCACGCTATACCGCAAGTTGAAGGAATATGATATTGAAGAATAATCTTTTTAGGTATGAGTTAAGAGTTATGAGTTACGGATGCCGGTGGTTAGTAATTATTTCTAGTAACCACAAACGCAAGTTTTTAAACACTATCAGCGGTTACGGCGAGCTGGTGGATGATAATAAAGGGGTGCTGGGGCAGCAATAAATAAGGTATTATAATGGTCACTTTTTTTAACATCTTTACATATTTAAACAGGTTAATTTGCAATTATGCAGCATTCATTTTTTACAGTACACCGTAAGCAAAAAAGCTTTATAAACAGCATCAGCCTTGTTATTGCCTGTTTTTTCATCTTACTTACTTTTGGCTTTGCTACTTGCAAATATGGTTTTAAAGATACTTCTCCCATACCGGCGGAGATAAAATCTTTCAG
>JANXVN010000160.1 GCA_025351645.1 Ferruginibacter sp. | reverse complement strand
ATACAGCCTCCAATATGGTGCCTTATAATAAAGAATGGATAGGCACTAAAAAAAATGGCGAAAAATTTCCCGTAGAAATAAACCTCTCCCCTTTACACACAGACAATGGGATACTTATAATTGCTTCTATAAGAGATATTTCACAAAGAAAAAAAGCAGCAGAAGAACTTAAAAAAATTGAGAATAATTTTGAATTACTAGTTAAAGGAGTAAAGGATTATGGTATTATTTTTATTGATAAAAATGGGTTGGTAGCCAGTTGGAACAGCGGTGCAGAAAAGATTAAAGGATATACAGCAACCGATATTATTGGTAAGCACTTTGATATTTTTTATACCGAAAAAGACAAGCTAGATGGAATACCTGAAAATAACCTTCAGCTTGCATTGCAATATGGGCGCTATGAAACCGAAGGTTGGCGCATACGAAAAGATGGATCTGCCTTTTACGCAAATATTGTTATTACCGCTTTGTATGAGGAGGAAAAGTTTTATGGCTTCGCTAAAGTTATTAAAGACATTACAGAAGTAAATGCTTCCCAGCAACACATCCGGTTTTTGGCAACAATTGCCGATAATATACAAGACCCTGTAATAGTATCTGACAATGATTTTAAGATAACCCAATGGAGCCGCGCCGCTGAAAAATTATTTGGATGGATGAGCGAAGAAGCTTTAGGCAACACGATTACACAGCTTTTAAATGTTGGTTACCCTTACGAAAAAAGGGACCAGATACTTGAACTGATAAAAGAAAAAAGCATTTGGCAGGGAGAAATTGTTTACCATACAAAAGCAGGCATTGTGATAAACAGCCTTGTTACTGTAAGCACCCTTAAAGATACTGGTGGCCATAGCATTGGCAACCTTGTACTGGTAAAAGATATTACTAAACAAAAAAATGCAGAAGCGGCGCTGCTACAGATAAATGCAGCGCTAGAAGATATAATTAAAGAACGTACGGCAGAGGTATATAAAAGCGAAAAAAAATTTCGTGCGCTTACAGAAAATAACTACGATATTATTTCGCTGTTGGATAAAAACTTTCGGTTTATTTACCATAGCCCATCTGCTTACCGTATCACTGGTTATACAAATGAAGAGACTAAAAATATGGACGGTACTCAAAACCTTCATCCCGACGATGCTGCCGAGGCCGGTAAATTAATAAAAGAACTAATGGAAAACCCTGGCAAAGCAGCAACAACACAGTACCGCACACGCCACAAAAACGGGCATTATATTTGGGTAGAAGGCATAATAACAAATTTGTTGGATGATGAAAACATTAAGGCAATCGTATTTAATTTTCGCGATGTTACGGAAAGGATAGAAGCTTTAAAAAAAGTTGAAAGCAGCGAACGGATGTACCGTAGCTTGTTTGAAAATATACTTCACGGCTTTGCTTATTGTGTGGCCATATATAAAGATGGAAGGCTTAACGACTTTATATACCTGGCGGTAAATAACGAATATGAATTGTTGATGGGGATAAAAGGCATTACAGGCAAAAAAATATCTGATGTTATGCCAGGGCTTTTTTTTAGTGATGAAAGCTACCAGAGAATAATTGGAGAAGTATTGATAACAGGCAATGCTGCCAAATTTGAAACCTATGTTTCTCCATGGGATAAATGGATTTCTTTATCGGTTTACAGCCCCGAAAAAAATTGTTTTGTGTTACTACTGGATAATATAACCGAACGTAAAAATGCTGAAGCAAAAGTAAAAAAAATAAATATAGAATTAGAAGAAAAAGTAGCCCGCCGTACCGTGCAATTAAAAAAAAGCAATGAAGAATTAGAGGCTTTTTCCTATTCTATATCCCACGATTTAAGGGCGCCTTTACGTGCCATTATTGGCTTTACTTCTATTTTAGAAGAAGATTACATATACAAATTAGATGATGAAGCAAAACGGCTAGCCAGCGTTATTAAAAACAATACGCTTAAAATGGGCAAGCTTATTGATGACCTGCTAAGCTTTTCCAGGCTAAGCCGCAAACAGCTTACAAAAACAAACATTAGTATGTGCGAGGCTGTAAATGAATTAGTGGCCGAAGCCAATGCACCCGTAACCTGGACGATAGCCCAATTACCCAAGGTTAAAGCAGATGCCAGTACCATTAGGCAGGTATGGGTAAATTTAATTAGCAATGCCATAAAATACTCTGCAAAAAATAAATATCCCGCCATTGAGATTGGGGTAAATGAAACCACTAAGGAAAATATATTTTTTGTAAAAGACAATGGGGTTGGATTCGATTTAAAGTACAAAGAAAAATTGTTTCAAGTTTTTCAAAGGCTGCACAGCGATGCAGAGTTTGAAGGCACTGGCATTGGGCTGGCCATTGTTGAAAAAATAATTACCAAGCATGGTGGCAAAGTATGGGCCCATGCTATACCCGGCCAGGGAGCTTGCTTTTACTTTTCGTTGCCAAAATAATTTAATTAAAACCAAAAAACCATAAAAAATAAGATCCGTATCTAATTATCGTAAATATAAAATTGCCTTATTAAAGTTCACTAATCCCAAAAATATAAAACTATGAATTACAATTTAGTAGACATATTGCTTGTAGAAGATAACCCTGATGATGCCGAACTTACCATACGTGAATTAACAAAGCACAATATGGCCCATAACCTGATTCACGTAAGAGACGGTGAAGAAGCCCTGGATTTTATTTTTTGTACTGGTAAATATAAAGATTGCCGGGAAATTGAATATTTGCCCAGGCTAATGTTGCTGGATATACAAATGCCAAAAGTAAATGGCATAGAAGTATTGGAAAAAATAAAATCGAATCCTATAACAAAGATGATACCCATAGTAGTGCTTACTTCCAGCAACGAAAGCCCGGATATAAAAAAATGTTATAACCTCGGTGCCAACAGCTACATAGTTAAGCCTGTAAATTTTGATGGGTTTACCCAGGCCATAAAAAACATCGGCACTTATTGGATTGTATTAAACCAACCACATATTTAACCATTCCTACTTTATGAACATACAAATAGATTTTACTATTCGGAAATAGAAGTATCAATGCAGCAACAGGATTGTATTTTTTTATTATCCTGCTTCGGTTAAAAGATAGCTTTATACTTTATATGGCAGCTTCGTGGCTTACTAATACGCAGGTTTATTGTGGTATAGATGGATTGAAGACCGAAATAAGGCCTTTCTTTGCAGAACGGCAGCAACAAACAATATGCCTTGCAAGCCATATCGGTAACAACTAAAATTACTCATCTACTTTACTATAAATGAAATACTTTCTTTTACTATTGTCTGTTTTCTTTTGTCAATTATCACCTGCACAAATTGACACCACTAAAATTTACAATGCGAGGCAGCTTAAAAAAGGTTTTTATAAATCATATGAAGAATACATAAGCAACGCTCCCTCTGTTACAGAACCCTTTACGGTACTGCCGTTGGCTAAAAGCAATACTGATACCACAACAATTGGTGCCACCTATAAACTGGCAGACAGCACAAAAAACATACAACATATCTGGGGCTTTTGCGATGGTACAGATGTGTATGTAAAATTTGCCAGCACTTTATTTAGCAAGCGGTACTGGAGGCTGGAATACATTGGCATCTACCCATTTTTTACCTTCCGATATAAGTATAGGAATTTTGCACCTGCATCAATATTTGGGCTTGCGGGCGTTATAGCCTTTGCAAAAATAAATGAGGAATACGACCTGATGATAGTTGGCAGGGATGGCGATGTGATAGAACCAACTATGCGCCACATGAAAAGAATTTTAGAAGGCTATCCAGACCTGCTAAAATCATTTAGTATCTACGCCAAAAAATACCGTGACGCACAACCATACAATTATGAGTCTCCCCAAACCTATGCGGAAAAAATGCGGCTGATAAAAGATTATTTGATACGGTTAAATGAGGTTTCAAAATAAGAGAAAATATTGCGGGGCATACATCAGGATTTAAAAACTAATAACATTTCCTTCTTTTAAGTACACGCCATATTGTTTGTTGAACCTAGCAGCCGCCGAATTTCTAGAAGCCTGGGTTATCCTTGGCTCAAAGCTTTTAAAGCATATTAATGCCGTAACAACATAATTTTTAAAATGAACATACAGTTTCGATATCTTTTATAATATCTATAGTCAATGCAAAATCTTCTTCACTCAATTTCCTATATCTTTTTAATTCTTCCAACGGCAGGCCTTTATCTTCTTGCTGCTCTAACTGCATAGCAACCCTTATTCTAAATAAAACGAAAAATTTACTTATTTCTACAATACTTTTTTTTAGCTAATTCCAGTTTTTTTGCAAGATGGCCTTTAAGCTCTTCTACCTCTTCAAGTTTGAGTTGCAATTTGGGGATATAATTTAAATTTCCGGCTTGATAATGCATACTATGCAATTCAGGGTCAAAATTAATTTCTGTATCATCTTTTAAAAAAGAATAGATATTATATTCTTACAAAACCTCTCTAAACAAATTTTCTATATTTTTTTTATTTTCAGGAGAAGAAGTATCGATATTTTTTAAAAATTTACGGGGAGCTTTAAAAATGGTATAAATTTTCGCCAATGCACTTTTTCCACTAGCCTGGGGACCAATAAAAACATTTACGTTCCGAAGATCTAAATCCACAGAATTAATAGGCCCGAAGTTTTTTACTAGTAATTGGGATTGCATGTTAGTACTAATTTTAGTATTAAAATACTAAAGTTCAAAGAAAAAGATGCCTTTACCTTGATAGCTTCCTTAACTAACCAATTGCAAATACGTAAACTTACTATTTGCCTAATAACATGTGGATAACCCTTAATAACTCGTGCATACATTCAAATTCACTTCTAAAACCATTAATCTATATTTGCCGTCTTACTTAAATAGAAAAACCGTGCGTTTAAAGAGTCTAGAAATTAAAGGGTTTAAAAGTTTTGCTGATAAAACGGT
>JANXVN010000125.1 GCA_025351645.1 Ferruginibacter sp. | reverse complement strand
GAGCAACAAAATATACCAATTTTTAACAATGGATTTTAATTGATGAAATACAATTCATTACAGAACTAATATTCAATGCCGTTAAGTTATGACCTTTCCTCTCCTTTGGAGAGGGTTAGGGTGAGGTAAAGACAAACATTTTAATCCTTAACTTAACGGCATTGAAATAATATTTGTAATTACCAGGTAATTCTAACTGTAGTAAATGATTTACCATTATAATCCACATCATAGTAATTCTGGTTAACATTATTCTGTGACCATACAAGTAAATTATTTTCTGTACTGCTTGTCCTGAAAATATTTATGGACTTTATGTTTCCACCAAAATATAACCTTACTCTATTTTGAGCATCTGCGTTCCAATTAACTACATTAATATCTGCCCTGTTTAAGGTTGTAAAAGCACTTACGTTATCTGCGCCAAAATTTGTAATACCACTTAGCGTTGTGGTGATATAATTTTCACCTAAAAGATTTGCAGTGAATTGTTGAAACACATAATAATTTTTCTTTCGTTCCGCATTTGCTCCCCATGGCGTATACAATAAACCTCCAAAATTAGTTTCCGGGTTTCCCCATTCAAAATAAAGCCACCCTTTAGCTCCACCCCTGAATGCATCATGAAATTTATTTACCAGGTCAAGAGCTGCTGTTAATTCATCAGGTGTAGTTCCCATTCCAAATCCTGCATGCCATTCAGTCATATATAATCCTTTGCTACCTGCTGATGAAGATGCAGAAGTGAAATTGGCTGCTGAACTATTGGTGTATTGATGGGTTGTAAAGAAATCAAGATTACCAGAAGCGTTTAATGGAGCAACATAATTACCAGTTTGATTAACATCTATACAATCAGGCGAACCAAATTTAGGTACGGTAATACTTACTGAAGGAAGTTTAGTTTTAAGCCAATTACCAGTATTAGCATACACATTTTGCGCCTGCGAAGTTGTAAACTCTGCTGACTCATAAGTAATTGCCGAAGATGGATAATCGGGTTCATTCATCAGGCTAAGATAATTTACTACAATTCCACTGTCTTTCAGATGTTTTAAATGAGCATAAATAAATTCTCCAAATTCAGCATACGCATTTGCAACGGCTGAATTTAAAGTTCCTCCGTTATTGACACTTCCATTAGTTTTTAAATACTTTGGCGGCGAAAGCACAATGGCCCATATTTTAATATTTGTACTTAAAGAGAGTGCTTTCTTCACAGCCTGTATCTGGTCAACAAGATTAGAGTTGGCAGCAAAATTAAATTTTGTAAAATCGGTTACATTTGGATCATTGTTATCATTTACATCTTCAACTCCATCAGCCCTTAAAACTATTTTAAAAGTATTTACATTTAAGTCTCTCCACAACCAATTACCGGCATCTGATAAGTTGGTTATACCATTTACAAGGTGACCACTATAAAAATAACATCCGGCTCCAATTACATCAATTTTTTGCATTGGGTTTCCAATATTTACGTTGATACTTCCACCTGTTTGTACAGATAGAGGGGTACCAGCTACGCTATTGTTGGTTGTAGAAACAGGAAGCAAATCAGTGGTTATTGCTTTTTTACAACCTATTAAAGCATACCCGGTAAATGCAAAAATGAGTAATGGTAATTTTATTGCTTTCATGATATAAAAGTTTGGTTTGTTATTTAATGTTATCCACCTACGTTCTATTAAAAAAGAAAATAAATAAAAGGGCAATAGAAATTGCCCCTTTCCAAAACGACTGCCAAAAAATTTTATAAAAATTAATTTTATTACTTTTATAGATAAGTCCCTACTAATGTAGTAACAGATTTTGCTTCAATATTAATATTATCGGCTGCGGAAACAGACCTTGATAAATTTTTAGAAGCTGTAGTTGTATACGTATCAAATTGGTTTGCCGTAATATTTATAGCCGACCCTAGACCATCAAGCGTAAACTTTTTACTGCTATTTTTCATATTTATAATCACTACTATAATTTTTTTATTGGCGACATCCTTGTATGAAGAAACCATAAAAGATGCTGCTGCTGCAACATCATCAACCCCAATTATACTAGAACTAACTCTCTTCATTCCCGGACGGATAAATCTTGAAAAATTACCCATACACCATAGTTGCTTTGAATCAGCAACAATTCCATCTGTTTTGCAATTGTTTACATTTATATTACCTGTAGGGTCAGTAATATATACCAATGCATCGCTGTAAGCATAAGGACTTACAGCTAACCACCACGACCATGAATTTACATTTGCAATGGCAAGGTCATGATGAATAACCTTTGCTACATACAGTCCATAATCGATGGTTGTATTTTTCGGATACCCATTATAATTACCACATATATCTCCCAATATCCCAAATTCTGTTTGCCAGATTCCTAGTGAAGCATTAACACCATTTCTTTTATTAACTAGGGCAGACCGGGTATTGATAAGGTTATTATCCGGGCAGGTTGTAAAATAGCTATGCCCTGAAATTACTTTTTCTACATTAGGTACATTGCCAATATAATTTGCAGATGCAGTGCTGAACCAGTTATAAATTTGATCGCCCCTGTCGCCGCCGTACGCATCTGTCATAAAATTTAATTGAGCTGCTTCGCCTAATACAATTTTAGTATTTGGTGATGTTGTTTGCAGCTGGGGTCCTAGCAATTTTGTAAGGTTTGCTATCTCGGTATTGGTAGCTGCACTACCTTCTTGGTTGGCTTGTGCCCCACCCCAATTGTTTTGCGGTTCATTAAAAGGACTTAAATAGTCAAAATTGAAATGGTTGGAAACAGTACTTAAAAAATTGGCATAATCAGCCATTTTGTTTGCCTGAATATTAAAGGAAGATCCTCCTCCACCATGAGCCATTCCATCTTTCGTCATTTGCACCGGTGCAGAAACACAAAACCCATGAACATACTTTACATTTCTTGCCCTGGCAGCATTTAAAAACCATTGAGCGCCTTGCTGTTTTGACCAGTCATAATTTCCTGCAGTATTTAAAAAACATTCTTCCCGTCTCCATTCATCAGATATTCCACTTGCGTTGCCCTGCTCATAACTGCCGGCTCCAATATTAAAACGCCACAGTGTTAATCCAATTCCTTTTGGAGTTCCATCGGTCAATGTATCTGTACTAAAAAGATAATCAGCAATCTTATTCTTTTTAGTAACATCACCCCATTTACCAATAAACTTTGTGGTCCAGCAATCTGATGCACCAAAACTATGAATGACCTGTTTTTCATCTGACAGATTAATATTGATTTTTAATTTTGCATTTAATAAACAAGTATCAATACCATTATAATAACAAGGGTTTGGAGCAGGTGGTACAGGGCCTTCTTTTTTATTACATCCCATCAAAAATAATGACAGACTAATCTGCAATAATATTAGCATAACAAATAAATTAAATTTTTTCATTTCTATTAATTGTTTTTATAAACTTTTTTATTAATATATTATCAAGCTGCTAAATTATTTTAGCACGCAGACATAGTTAGAAATATAAGAAGAATATTTATTTATAAATTACTAAGGTCAATAACCATTATTTTGTGTAACCTTACCATTACTAGCTTGTATTACAGTTCTGGGTATTGGCCATAATTCATTCTTGCCTTCCTTAAATTCAATGCCCTTATTTCTATTTTCACGATGTGGTTTTGTTTCCACAGGATCTGTATTAAGGTTGGTATTGTAATTTACAAAACTACCATTGGGCCCCATTAAAGTAGTAATCAATTTCTTCCCATTTATTTTAATCCTTCTAATATCATCCAATCTGTAAGTACGTTCGCCGGCAAGCTCAAGCCTTCTTTCGTTCCAAATTGCTAATTTAAGCGCATCACCACTAAGCCCTATTTTTGGGGCAAGCCCAACCCTTGCCCTTACCTTATTTAATGCAATTAAAGATTCAGAATTTTTCCCGTCAAATGCAGCGGCTTCGGCATAAATCAGTAATATTTCTGCGTACCTTATTATAATTTGATTTAAAGGTTGGTTGCCATATAATCCGCCCCTATCTGCAATGGGTACATAAAATTTTCTGAAATGCCGGCCGGAGGTATGTTTTCCGTCGTAAGCAGGATAAATACGGTTTTCACCTGCAACTGCATCGCCTTCTTTTACGATAGTATATTTTCTGCGTACATCATCACCTTCGGCTATAAAAGCATTTTCTAAATTACTTGTTAGTCCAAACCAGCCCCAGCCGCCATCACTTGTTGCCCATGTCATTGTAGTTGCTCTGGTACCGGTACTAAATTTTGTATCAGGAAAATAACCAATTTCAAAAAGCGATTCTTTACTCCATGGATTACTAACTTTCCACAAGTCCTCATAATTTGGTAAAAGATTGTATTTATTAGATTGAATTATTGATTGCGCCGTAGTTTCTGCATTTGCATAATCTTCCATAAAAAGATAGGCCCTTGATAACAAGGCAAGCGCTGCACCTTTTGTTGCCCTGCCTTTGTCTGCTACTGCATAAACATCCACCTCCGGTAAATCTGTCGAAGCTTCTTGTAAATCTTTTACAATTTGCAAATACACATCTTTTACAGGGGACCGAGGCAATAAATCAGCACTTGTTGGTAGGTTAGTATACAGTACACAATCACCATAATTTTTTACCAGCTCAAAATAATAATAGGCCCTTAAAAATTTTGCTTCTGCAATGGTTCGTTTTTTTATTGCATCTGTTACAGGCGCATTGGGCATAACCACCATTAAGTTATTGCAGTTTCTAACTCCCTGGTAAAGGTTATCAAAAAGACTTTGCACAAAACCATTATCAGGATTTAATGCATTCGTAAAACTCATAGTACCAATTTCTGAAGGGCGATCCTGGTAATCATTACCTCCCCATCCATCATCAGACGAGCATTCCAGCATCATCCTTTCAAACCTGCCCGAGTACCAGTCTGTTCCATCTACAAATGCATAACAACCGTTGGTTAATGCAAGTGCCGAAGCTTCGTCTTTTATAGTGGATAATTGATCCTGAGTACCGTACAATTTCTTATCAAAGAAATCTTTTTTACAACCTAAAGAAGCAAACAATATAAATATTGATATTATCAATATTAGCCAATTTTTATTATGCCTTATTTTCATACATTAATATTTTAATTTTTAAAAAGTATTTATAAACCAACACTTAAACCTACAATAATTGTTTTTTTAATAGGGTATTGAGAGATGTCTACACCGTTGGCATTTATTGGAAGGTCACTATTATATATTTCGGGATTGATGCCTGGATATTTTGTAAACGTGATCATATTTTGGGCGTTTACATAGATCCTGATTTTTCTTAAATTCGGAATCCATTTTGCCGGAATTGTGTAACCCAATTGTAAATTGTTTATGCGGAAATAATCTCCATTCTCTAAAAACCAAGAACTAAATCTTAATAAGTCAGGAGAACCTCCGTCCTTAACCAATCTGGGATTACTATTGGTTGAACCCTCGCCATTCCATGGTTTAGAAGATGCACCGGCAAATATATTTGCACCAAGTGCACCCTGGTAATTGAATTTTTTGGCAAACCATAATACCTTTTGCCCAAACCTTCCGTAACCTGACATTGCAAGATCAAAACCTTTATACTCCACGCGTAAATTTAAACCAATTTCAATTTTAGGATTGCGGCTACCCATATAAACCCTGTCTTTATCATCAATTACCCCATCTCCATTTGTGTCTTGGTACTTAAAGTCTCCGGGCTTTGCAGTTGGCTGTATTAAATTGCCCCCCTTGTCTGTATATGCATTAATTTCAGTTTGATTCTGAAAAACTTTACTTACCTGATATCCCCAAAAGCGGCCAATTTCTTGCCCTATTTCTGTTTTTGTATAGGGACCTTGTAATTCTTCCGACAACCTGTAATAGCCTTGTGCATTACCTAATACCGGATCTCCAGTTAAACCATAACTATTGAGGTAAGGTGTATTATGCGAAAAATTTGCTGAGACATCGTACTTAAATTTACTGCCCGATTTATTTTTGTATCCAATGCTTGCTTCCCATCCTTTATTTGTTATTTGACCAAGGTTTAATTTTTGTCCGCCAGGTATACCCAGCTCCTCTCTGCCAACGTAATCAGTAAAAAGCAGGTCTTTAGCTTTTCTATTATACAATTCCCCATTCACGTAAAGCCGGCTATCAAACCAATAAGAATCGAAGCCTATATTCTGGTCGATATCCCTTTCCCATTTTAATTTTGGATTGGAAGGCCTTGCTACAACATATATCGGATATCCAACACGGGGGTCACCAAAGTTTACAGTATTTACACTGTTATAGGAAGAACTAAGAAAATTAAGATAAGAGGCAGGATCATTCAAAGAGCTATTTCCAATTTCTCCATATCCGGCCCTTATTTTTAAATAATTTAATTGTTTAAAAGAGCTAAGGAAATTTTCTTTTGAAACGATCCATCCCACAGAACCTGAAGGAAACAGCGCATATTTATTAGTATTGTAAAATCTTGAAGAAGCATCTCTGCGGGCATTGCCTTCTACAAAATATTTTTCTTTGTAATTATAATTTATCCTTCCAAAAATTGCACCCCAGGTATCCTGAGTTTCATATCCACCTGTACTTAAAAAATCGCCCTGCATGTAGTTGAGGTAAAAATAATCCGGATTGGTAGGATCCTGACTTTTATACCTTGCAGCAGAATTACCTAAACTATATTCCTTTCTTGCCTCATAACCTGCCAATAAATTAAAGGAATGGTCTTCTTTAAAACGATAAGAATAGTTGGCCGTTTGTGTCCATATCCAGTTAAATGAATGATTGGAACTATTGTATGCATTATCAGATTTATTTAAGGTAGATGCATCTGTAGGGTCGTAGTTCCTATCTAAATTTCCATTATAATATTGCGGCGTATATCCGGCACTGTAACCTTGCCCGGTATTAATATTCATTTGGCTTTTAAGGTGTAAATTAGTTATCGGACTAAAATCTAAATAGGTAGAACCAATAATACCGATTGCGTAATTTTTATTATAAATTCCCCTTGTTAATGCTGCAATAGGATTTGAATTACGATCAATATTAGTTTGACTAAACTGACTGAACTGATTTAGCCCCGGCCTTGGCACAAATACCGGAAGTGTTGGTTCTGTACGCATTACAGGCATCAGGTCGCCCTGTGCCGAGTTAACCCAATTTTCAAATCTTGGGTTTAGCGTAAAGCCAACTTTTAAAAACTTGTTCGGTGTAAAATCTAAATTTATTCTTGCTAAAACTTTTTGCCAGTAAGCGCCGCCAACTGTATAGTTACCGTCCGATTTTGTATAGCCCAGGCTACCAAATGCGTTTAATTTATCTGTTGCACCGCTAAAGCTTAGGTTAGCATTTATTTGATTGGCACTTTTTACAGACTCCTTCCACCAATTGGTATTAGCCGCGTTGGCTGGTACAACATAAGAAGGATCTTTTCTTTTTTGTACGGAAATGTATTCATCGGCACCAGCCATTTTGGGATCTTTATAATATGAACTGCCGTAAGACACATCTGCATCAGTTTGTAACCTTCCAAGCTTTCCTTTTTTAGTAGTAATAATAATTACCCCACCCGAAGCATCCGAGCCGTAGATAGCTGCACCTGAGGCATCTTTTAAAATATCAATGTTTTCAATATCTGAAAGATTAACAAAATTTAATCCTGATCTTCCAAGATTTACACCATCCATAATAATCAATGGATCGGTACTATTTTGCAAAGAAGTAAAACCCCTGATCAATATTTTTTGGGTAGATGGATTGCCGCCGCCGCTATTAGTAACTTGCACACCGGATGCCCTGCCTTGTAAAACAGAGCCCAGATTTGTAGAAGGCATGCCGGCAAGGTCTGTACCTTTTACAGAAGATATTACACTGGTTACTGCATTTCTTTTTGTTTTGCCGTAACCCCTGTCTACAGTTATTTCTACATCTGCCAACTGGTTTAATTTTGGCGTTAAAACAATTTCCATATTGTCTGCAGCCGGTATTTCTTTGGTATCAAAACCAACAGAAGATATTTCTAAAGTAGCACCTTTAGTTATATTTGGTAAAGAAAAACTACCATCTACAGCAGAAGATGTTCCCTTCTTCTGGCCTTTTTGCAAAATACTTGCACCACTTACCGGGCTTCCGCCGGCAGATTTTACAGAACCTTTAATGGTGGTTTGGGCCCATACGCCAGATATACAGCAACAAAAAATATTGAGTAGCAGCAGTTGTTTAAAAATTATTTTTTTCATAAATTAAGTAGTTATCGTTAAGATTAAATTTTAATTATTGGCCTTCAAATTTGCATTGGTTGGTATAACTATCAAAAGTTACTTTGTAGGTTACCGGGGTTGAGGTAATGGGAATATCTGTACTAGCGCCCCCACCAAATACTGTATAATTTGGGGAAATTGCATTATCAAAACGCCAGAAATTTGACCACCCATTGTTAGTGGTAATAATAAATTGTGTGGTGGTATAAGTGGCACCCGGAGGTATTCCTACTTTCACTATTTTAGTAAACAGATATGGGTTAATCGGATCTTTATCCAATAATATTATATTGGGTAATGCATTCTGCCAACTCATATTCGGATAATCAAAAAATCCTCTTCCAACTAAAGCCGTCTGCGGATAAGCTCCGGCAGGATCCGGCGCAGGCATCGGCGTTATAGTATAGGTTAGATTTAGTGTGTTAAATACAATGGTGTAATAGCCAATATTTGGTAAAATAATTGGCTGTGCTTTTGCATAATCACCACTTAATTTCAAATTATTCTGCGGGTCAACTCCATACATAAATGGTTTAATTGTAGTCTTGCTGGGAATAAACCAAATTTTTGAATTAACAGCAGCAGCATAATAAATTGCTTTGTAATTGTAAGAAGAGGTTTTACTGATTCCCATTGGTGACCCAAACAGAGATCTGGTTAATTTTGCAGGATCTTTACTTTCTGTTAGATACATTGTAGGAAAATCAGCATCTAAAAGAATTTTAAATTGGTTTGATTGTGTAGCATTTCCAACATTGGTGACAGTCAAATTAATACTGTGTATTTTGTTTGCAGCAGTATCAGGCATTTTAAATTTATATTTTACATGGTAGGTTTTAGGATTTCCTAAATCATTCAATGAAACGGTATTGTATAAATACCAGTCATCGTACCTTAACGTAAATGATTTAATTCCTGCATCATCTGCCAGGTCTGCCTCCATGAAAAATTCACTCCCCAAAGTGGTAATAATAACATCATTGGTAAGTGTAATTTTTGGAGGTATTGCAGATACTGCAGGTAGATCATTTTTTTTACAAGCGGGTATGGTTACCAAAAAAATGATCATTATTAGTAATCCGGAAAAGGAAATATATTTTCTCATAACAAAAAGAATTTAGCGGTTATTGCAGTGTTGCTTTTACAAGATTAGTTTGAGTATCGAGAACAAAAAGATAGGTTACCGGAGTGCTGGTTATAGGTAAATCAACACTTACACCTCCATTAAAAATGGCATACTCCGGAGCAATTGCATCACTAAATTTCCAGAAATTTGTCCACCCATTATTTGTTGTCATTATAAACTGTGCAGTTGTATAGGTAGCACCCATAGGTATGCCCAGTTTAAGTTTTTTGGAAAATAAAAACGGGTTCAATGTATCCTTATCCAGCAAAATAATATTGGGTAAGGTGTTTTGCCAGTTCATATCTGGATAATCGTAAAAACCCCTTCCTACAAAAGCTACCTGGCCTACAGGCGCACCCACAGGAGTATAAGCTTCTACATTGTAATTAAGTAATAAAGTGTTGATGGTGATTTTATAATAACCTCTGTTACCTAATGTTATTGGTAAAGATTTAGCCCCATCCGTAATTAATTTTGCAGCATTGGCAGGGTCAGTACCAATGGCAACCGGCAGTAAACTATTTTTATTGGGTACAAACCGTACTTTTATTCCCGCAGTATTTGCATAATAAATTACCTGAAAGCTATGCGATGCTAACTTAGTCATAACAACAGGCACTCCATACAAATTAGCACTTGTGGCTGAAACATCAGTGCCATCAGTTAGGTAGACTTTAGTATAATTAAGGTCAAGCAACCCTATTTTAATTTCAGTAAAATTGGTTCCTCCTTTGCTGTCGGTTACTTTTAATAAAATAGAATGAATTTTTAATGCAGCATCTTTAGGGATGGTTACCGGTACATTTACAGTATAATCATTTCCCGAAACAGTAATTGTTTTTGCAAGGTTCCATGGCTGGTAAATGATTTCAACTTTTTGCAGTCCATCTGCAGATGAAACATTGGACTGTACATTAATAGTTTTACCTAAACTATCTAAAATAAAATCTGATACATTGGTAAATACAATGGTTTGTTTCGGTGGTTTTAAAACAAAATCAGTATCAGTTGCTTTTTTACATTGAACAAGCAACATGCAGCTCAACACAAAGCAGGTCAATATTGTAATCGTTGTTTTTTTCATTATAAGCATTTTAATCGTTAAAAATTGGTTGTTATTTAATTAATTTTCTCATATCGTTTTCATAAAGGGTTGTTACCGGATTAAACTGTTTACTATTTATATACTTTATTAAACTGTACCTTAATTGTGCTGCTACAGGCCTATTTAAAAGATCTTCATTTATATTAAATGTGCAGAGCAATAATTTACCTTTCCCAACCTTAGCTTCGATGATACTTGCCATATTTCGGTTCCTAAAGAAGTTGTCGATATTTCTTAAAACTATTGCTGAAGATGGGATGCTGGTACTATCTAAAACTAATGTTGTAGAATTTTTACACAAATCCCACCATTGCCAATTTGAGTAAGAATCTGTTGGAAAATTTTTAAAAGCCGGATGTTCAGGATTGATCAAAAGCCCCATAGTACCGGGCTGGTCAGGAAAATGGACAGGGCTCCAAAACACCTGAACAAATTTTCCTTCGACACCTTTAATTTTTTCCTTTGCAGGATTTAATAAAACTGTTTTTCCTTCATTTAAACCTTTGATAGCATCAGCTACATTGGTTGTAAAGAGAACCTCTTTTTCATTTGTAGGAATACTTTTTGGATAAACCCAGATATTCCATTCGTTGCTGTACTGGGTATTTTCGATACTTACTGAAATGGTTAACTTTTGTGCACTGGTAATTTTATTTAAAGAAGCTGTAATATTCCCTATAGTAATTCCATTGCCAATATCAATTTTAGAAACAGAAAATTTACCGTTAGAGATCAGCAGATTATTGCTATTAATAATGCGCCACCTGATGGTTGGCTGATTGATAATGGTACTTCCAAAATTTGCGATCTCAACAGATGCCACAAACTTTTCATCATTGGTATAAGCCGCTTTTGGAAACCGGATCAACGGAACTACGGGAGAACAAAATTTTCTAAAACCAGCTGGCGACACCAATCCTTTGCTATCCCAAAAAGCATCTAATATACCCACCAAGGCAGTACCCTGTCCTGGGAAATCATGCAGATCCAGTAATTGAAAACCACTCACCATTTTGGTTTTTAATGCCCTTTCAATTTCTTCTTTGTACAGTAGCAAAGCTAATGTTCCGCTTGCCTTTGTAAAAGCATTTGATAAGCCAATTAAATTTTTTCTTTCTAAATCCTTTTGTATGGCTACAAAATTTACCGGCTTCAAAACACCTGTGTATTTAGAAATTTCCATCATGTTTGGGTACACTGCGTATTGTCCTATTTCATGTGTAATTAAAGGAACGGTTAACCCTTCCGTAGCAGCGGTGTAATCTTTATTGAATGTTGGAGATTCCGCATCAAAAATCCCCTGCCCGCGAACCCATCCTTTTTTAGTGTATTGCGTTATTAGATAATCATC
>JANXVN010000010.1 GCA_025351645.1 Ferruginibacter sp. | reverse complement strand
TGTAAGATTGAAATTCATTCCTGGATATTTTTTGTTGGCGCAAAGATAACTATTGAGCCTACTAAAATGCAACGCCATTTAAAAGAATAAATTGGCAGTGCATTGTAAATTAGGAGAAAAATTATTGTGCGGGCTGCAGCTAGCTATGATGGCCATTTTTATACCATCCTCTCCTACGCATTATTAATTGGGTACATCCGTTTAATTTGAAGTAGAAGTGGGATGAGCAGCGGTTTGCAATTGCATAACAATTTTGTAAACAAAGAAAATGACATCTTACAAAATATAAAATATTTGTAAATGAGCTAATAAAACAAAAAGCAAAAATCAAGTTAAATAGATTTATTGCGTTTGTAACGGGCAATAATATCTACCACTAATTGATGTTGCAAAATTGAAGGGTTTAATTCTATCAATTTTTTTACCAATTTTGGGTTTTTATGCATACCAGATTCTAACTGCACAATTGCCTCTTTAGATTTACCAACTGCTAATAAAAATGCACTTTTATAAAAGATGAAAATGGGCTTATTATTGGTAAGTTCGATAGCATGTTCTACATATTCCAACCCTTCATCAAAGCACTTAGCGTGGTACAGGCATTTTAATAATTCCAGCCAGCCGTTGCTACTTTTTGGTTTTGTACGTACTACATTTCCAAAATATTGCACTGCTTCTTCTATCTTTCCCTGTTCCATATAACATTGCCCCATGGCTAAATTATATTCTGGTTGCAGCCTGTGCGTTCGCATGGCTACATTTAAGTTTTTGATGGCACTATCCCAAACACCTTCATTCATATAAGTACAGGCTATCTTGTAAAAAAGCTGGCTATCATCCTGGTTTAAATGGGTTGCCTTCCTATAGTTGAACCTTGCCAAAGCATAATTTTGCAGTTTATCGTAACAATGTCCGATGGCTTCATAAATCACATCTTCCGGACGGGCAAGCTCCAATACTTTTTGCAAAACTTCAATAGCTTCTTTGTATTTACGTATGCGGAGATATGCATCGCCCATATTGCGCCATGCATAATCAAACTTTTCATCAATGGCTACTGCATATTGATAGGCATCAATCGCCTTTTCATACAATTTTATTCCCTGGTAGGCTGCTGCGAGGTTAAACCAAGCCAATTCACTAAAAGGAAAATCTTCAATAATTTTTTGGTGTAGCCTTATCCCCTCTTCATTCCTTCCGGTAAAATCTGTCCAGAAACAAATTTTGTACATGGCTTCCTCGTTGTTGGGGTCCATTTCCAGTATCATCCTAAGGCAATCAAAAACCTTATCAAAATTTTCATAGTCATCGTATACATCTGTCAGCTCAAAAAGCAGTTCCAGCTTATCGTCCCCATCAAAATAATTTAAGGCCGTTTCCAATACTGAAGCGGCTTTTTCTTGCTGGTCTAATGCCAGGTAAGCATCTGTTTTTAAAATATACAATGTGATATCACTGCTATCCAATAATTCTGCCTGCTCTAAAAAGTAAAGAGATTCTTTGTACTTTTTAGCAGCAATCAATAGGTCGGCTTTTTTTAAAAGTAAAGAAGATGAGTATGGATATTGATTTACAGCATAATCGGTAGCTTCTAGCGCTTGGATTAATTCATCCCGCTCGTCAAAATAGTCGATAATTTTCTCAAAAGAATCTTCTTCGATAAAAGAATGGCTCCTGCCAGATTTGAGGTTATCATACTGTTGCAGTAATTCCTTTAATTCTTCCCTGTCTTTGCGGTATGGGTATTTACTCATGGGCTTTTAGGTTACTGTAAATTACATAAAAAAAATAAAGTGACAAAAAATGTAACTTTTTATTATGCTCTGCGTTAAAGAAATGTGAAACAAATGTAGCGCCAATACTACACTTTGGTGTTATTTTCGTTACCTTTACCATTGTTAAATTAATTCAATGAAATCATTATCTCAAAAAATGCTTACAATTGCTCTGCTATTTAGCATTGTACAGACTGCTGTAGCTGATAGAGGCATTGGAAAAAAGAATAAAAATAAAACTGTTTTAAATATTATAACTCCTTTAAATTTAAGGAATTCTATAGCTTTTAACCTTAAATCTGGTTTAAGCTATAAAGGAAACTTATTGACAAATACTTCAACTATTGGTAATAGCGTAATCGCTAGCTCTTTGGTTACTTATCAAAAAGGAAATATTACTTATATTATCCCTTACAAACACAAAATTGCTGTTCCTGATATTCAACAAGGTTATACAGGAATGAAATTGATAATAAGATCTCACTAAAAATTTAGTTTTTATAAATAAAAAAGACCTTCAATTGAGGGTCTTTTTTATTTATAAATGATGTGTTTATATTAATTGCCTTCTTTTTTATTCTGGTGGCTTTCATCATAAGTCATCACCCTGTAGCCTGTTTTGGGGAAATCGAACCTTGCAACAGGTATAGCAGCAATATTAAGGGAAGATAGCAAATATTGAAATTTCAATTTGCCATTTTCAAATTCATACTGAACAGGTAAACCGGATAAATTTTTAAAAGTTTGGTTATATTCTTTGTTATTAATGATTACATCTGGTGCATAAAAAACCGTTATTGTAGAGCCATCTTTTAGTTTTGCATTTGCTTTTGTACAGTTATAACCTGCAATAGTTTTAGTTTCTCCGGTATTTACAAAAGTTAAGCCTTCAAATTTATTGTTTTGTTTTGCCCAATTTTCCTTTGAGAGCGTAATCATCAGCTTTTGGCCACTATATTCTTTTAGTATTACTCCAGAGCCATTTTTTGAATCGTAAATGGTAGTTTCTTTTCCTAAAGCACTCGTCATATCCGTCCTGCTTAAGCTCCCTTTTAAATACACCGTATTTGTAGCGCCACTTAAAGGATCAGTCTGTGCGCTTTTATCAGATTGAGTAGATATTATATAGGTTAAAGTTCCTTCGGAAATAGTTTTCTGGGCGTACGCAAAAAAACTCACCATGGTCATTGAAACCAATCCAGTTATTCTTGCAGTTTGTTTGCTAATTGTCATTATTTTTTGTTTAAATAAAGATACTAAAATCTGCTACTAGTTTAATTGCAAGCTACTAATAAAAAAAGCCTGCGGCTGTTTTTGCAGCGCAGGCCAAATTATTTTAACTATACTTTGTTGGTTTATTTTTTTTGTGTTTTGGCTTTCATGTCTTGCACCTTTTTATTAGTGTCCTGCATGGCTTGTATCCTTTCCTGCAATTTACTTTGCTTTACAGGCTTTTTTCTATTTTCTTCTATTTGCGCTAATATCTTATCGTGGTCAATAATATATTTTTGAATTACAATTTGCAACAGTAAGGTTATAGTATTAGAAATAGTATAGTACCAGGTTAACGCAGAAGGAAGCTTGTTAAAAACCCCTAACAATAATACAGGAAATATATACGGCATATATTTCATTACTGGGTTTGAGTTATCCTGCATGTTTGTCATGCTATAAATAGAAATTAATAAACTTGTTAATACTGCGGTAAGCGTAAACAAACTTACATGGTCGCCATAAAAAGGGATGGTGAAAGGCAGGTTATAAATAGAATCATAAGCCGCCAAATCTTTTGCCCAAAGAAAATTTTGACCGCGTAAAGAAATGTTTGATTGGAAGAAGTAATACAGCGACATAAATATGGGTATTTGCAGCACTGCCGGCAAACAGCCACCTAGCGGACTAACACCTGCCGTTTTCCATAACTTCATCTGGTCCATACTGAAGGCTTGCTTATCATCGCCATGTTTTTCTTTCAGTTTATCAATTTCTGGCTTTAACGCTTTCATTTTTGCGCCACTAACATAACTCTTGTATAAAATTGGAGAAGTAAGCAACCGTATAAACAAGGTTAGTAATAAAATTACAATACCCATACTAGCCACGTTTTTCCTTAACAAATCGAATACTGGCAATAATACGTGACGGTTAATATATTTTACAAAAGCAAAAATGCCGCTGCCGTAAGGCACAATGCTTTCCATTTGATTGTTGTACGCTTTTAATACGTGATAATCGCTGGGGCCGTAATATAGTTGTAATGGAATGCTTGCTTTAGAACTGCCTTGCGGAAGGTCTATCCTTGCATTGGCAACGGTTTGGGCAATTATGTGCAATGCTGTATCAGCAGGCACAGCCCACTTTATTTCTGCATTTTGAAATTTAATTTTACTGATAAGAGAAGAAATAAAGAACTGCTGTTTTACTGCGAGCCATTCAACCGGCTTTTCGAATTTTTTATTATCTCCATTTCCTAAATTACTAAAGTCGTAACTACCATCGCTTAAATAACAGATGTGTGATTGTAGTTTTTCGTATGCCTCATCTTTTTCAACCTGGCTTGTTTCCGTTTTCCATTCTAAGTTAATGGTACTCTGGTTTACCAGCTTGTCTGCGCCATCCAGCACAATTGCGAAGTCAAGTAAATAATCATCGGGATGTAAAGTGTATTGATGGGTAATTTGTTTGCCTGCGGAATCTTTTAGGATAAAGCTTAGTGTTTGGCTTTTATCAGCATTATCTATTTTGGTACTGGTAACAAAATTAAGGTCTGATGTATAACCGGTTTCACCTGTTCCTCCGGTATTAATTTTATAATCGATTTTATTATAATCGCCTTTTTGAATAATTACTGGCTTACCATCTAGTGTTTTATAACTTTTTAACTCCACTATTTTTGGTTGGCCGCCCTTATTGGTAAAAGTAATTTTCATTACTTCATTTTCCAATGTTGTAAATTGTTCTGCTGAAGCAGTTTGCAAACTACCTGCAGATTTTACCCTGCGGCTAGAATCATGTGCTAAGGAATCTAAACGAACTTTTGCTAAATCGACCTTGGGCCTAGTCTTGGCTATGGAATCTTCTACCCTTTTTTGTTCGGCTAAGAAAGCTGAATTGCCTTTATTATTAAAATAAAACATACCCATCAGCAATAAGCCTATCAATACAAAGCCAATTACTGTATTTCTATCCATTCCCATAATATTAATTTAAGTGCGCAAAGGTAATTAAAGTTTATAGTAGCCCCATTATAAAAAATGCCCCGATAAATCAGGGCATTTTGATATAAATTAATTAGCTTATTTTTTTGCAGCAGGTGCTTTTGCAGCGGCAGCGGGTGTAGCTGTTTTGGCAGGTGCAGCTTTTGCAGGTGCAGCCTTAGCAGCGGCGCCGCCTTTAGGAGCAGCAGCTTCTTCTTGTTTTAACTGACGTGTCATTGTAATTGACGCGATGGGGATACGTGGGGAGTTCATAATTTCCATGTTTTCTGCCTTTACATCCTGCACCCGTACGTTTTCGTTTAGTTCAAGGTTTGTGATGTCGATTTCTATATTTTCACGAAGGTATTTAGGCAATACTTTAACCTTTAAGCTCTTCATTTTAGTAACTAGTTTACCACCTGCTTTAACACCTGCAGGAGCGCCGGTAAATTTAAGTGGCAATGTAACTATTACGTTTTTACCTTCTACCAGTTCTAAAAAATCTACATGGATAAGCTTGTCGCTTACTTTATCAAATTGAAGGTCTTTCAGTACGCACCTGTACACTTTTCCGTCTATTTTAGCTTCTACCACCATAAAATCTGGCGTATACACTATATTTTTAAACGCTGTTGCGGGGGCAGCAAAATTAATTTCGGTAGCACCTCCGTAAATTACAGCTGGCACTTTTTCCTCAAGGCGAAGTTGGCGGGTGGCTTTTTTGCCAAATTCGGTCCTGATTTGTCCGTCGATTGTAATTGATTTCATTTGAATTTATTTTTTATGAGGCGCGAAGGTACATAATTAAAACGTATTTATGGAAGTTAAAAAGGGAAATGTAAAAATTGGGTAATAATCAGTTCTATTGAAGGTTTGCATGGACAATTGTTTGAGTAGGCTTCCTTTAAAAATCGTTTATTTTGGATTGAAAAATTGTAAGGGCAATCGAATTGATTGCCCGTACAGGAAACGAATACTTTTGGTATTGAAGCGCCAGGGATAGGAACGAAAATCCTTTTTGCCAGCAGTCTGTTCAAAATCAATAGGCTACAGCGGCAAAAAGATTGCAGTGCAT
>JANXVN010000091.1 GCA_025351645.1 Ferruginibacter sp. | reverse complement strand
CCGATCTGAAAGAAAAACCGACGCAATTTCACGTCTATGCATTTGATGCTGTGACCGGCGATAAACTGTGGGAGAAAAAGTATTCCGCAGGCGCAAATCGTCTCCCCACCATCCATCACACTAATCGACTGCACAACCGTTGGATGATCTTTTGTTACATCTGCTACAATTTTATCAGCGTCTGTTTTTGTAATTTCACCGTCTGCAATCTTTTCTTTTCCTTCTTTGTCTATTTCCTGTAAAGCAGATTCAATAGTATCTTTCTTTCCATCACCATGCTTATCCGCTTCCGTTAAAATAGATTTGTATTTAACGGGTTTAGCATTATTTATCCCTAAAGCTGCTGATGATACCACCCACTTATCACCCTCGGACTTAATATCAAATTTAATTCCTTTTACGTTTTTTTCAATGTCATTTAATTTTGATTGCAGGTCAGCTTTTGTAATGGGCTCTTTAATTTTTGCAAGCTGGCTGCCGGCTGCTTTAAACAAATTACCTGCTTCTGCCGCTGCTTTTGGATCGGGCTTGCTTTTAGCTGGTTTTGCTGGTGCGCCTTTTTTGCCAACGGGCACCGCAGGTTTTTCAGCAGGTTTTGCAGCTGCTTTTTTATCGGGCACGTCCGGCTTTTTAACCGTGCC
Source organism: Ferruginibacter sp. (assembly GCA_025351645.1). Classification (GTDB taxonomy): domain Bacteria; phylum Bacteroidota; class Bacteroidia; order Chitinophagales; family Chitinophagaceae; genus Ferruginibacter. The sequence continues at coordinate 1,542 of JANXVN010000091.1, read as the reverse complement.
ATCATCTTTAAATTCGCCTTTGCCGGGGCCGTCAGCGCCAGTTTTATCCGGCAGATTATTATCCACCATATTGGTCATAAACTTAGAGGCATCAAACTCAGGTTTTTTAAATTCAATTTCAGGCACATTACCAGAGCCCAACACATAATCTTTCAATGTAGCATTTAGGCCAATTGGGTCTGTTAATGGCCATTGCTTTGAAAACAGCGGCCAAGTCCATTTTTTATCAGACAGCGGTGACCACCATGGCGTTTCAATTTGTATAAAAAAATCACCGCCTAAGCCAAGCATTGGCTGCGCCACCATTTCTAGCGTACCACTGATATAAAATTCGCCAGGGTCGCGCCAGCCTATTGCAGGGCGTGCATTGGCATAGGCTTGTACGCCAATATCGGCTTGCACGCCTACTCCAAACTTAAGGTCATGTTCCAAAATTTCTATCCCTGCGCCACCTTCTGCACGTAAGCGGAGCCCCGCATAACCTGAAATATTAATGGACGCGGCAATCTGAATTTTTTTCTGCACTTCAGGATCGGTTGAATAGGTGCCTAAAATTTCAATATTGTTTATTTTTGCTGGCCCTAATTTTGCGATTGCATGTAAGCTTATATTCGCAAACAGGTTAAGGTTGCCTACCACTGGTATCCCATAATATGCTTTAGCTTCAAATTTTAATAACTCTTTATCCCAATCTTTCTGTTGAAATAAGGTTATTTCTGCTGGCGGTGCAATTTTGCCAATTACCGTAATATGCCCTTCTGCATCTACTACAACATTTACTGTTCCTGCAAACCAGTTGGTGAGGTTAAATTGTAATTGTCCAGCACCGGCTAATGCACGTTTCTTATTACCGGTTGGTGCCGGTACCGGCGCTGGCGCAGCGGCATCCTGAATTTTGTCCTTCCCGCCGGCTGCTTGAATAGCCTCTTTTGTAAAATTCTTAGCAGTTAATTCATCAGTGGCAATCAAATCAATAGATCCTGATAGTTTATCGCCACTGTATTCGGCTTTTCCGTGTGCAGCTGTAAAGCCCGTTTCTGCATCGTATTTTACTTCAATAGAACCGCTAAAACCTTTAAAGCCAGTAAAAGCTAAACTTCCCGAACCGCCTAACTTGCCGTTCGTTTTATTATCTACATTTACTTTTCCTTCTGCACCCTTTATTGTTACAGTAGCCCAACCATCAAACACTGGCGTATTCATATTGTCCAGTTGCAAGTTCAGGCTTACGTCGAAAAAGCCGCCAATTGTAATAGTGAAATCTTTAAAGCCAAGCGACAAGGTTCCATTTTCAAGCTTATTGGTAATATTATTTTGTAAAGGAATTTTATTGGAAAAATGAAATCCCATTCCAATCTCAGCTTCCGCCTTTTTAATCTCAGCAAGCCATCCGCCAACATCCGACCTTCCGCCTTTTATTGTAACCAGGCCGGTTACAATATTATTTTTTATATCAACACGTAAAGCCAGTGCACTTATCTTTTGCAACCAAGGATTTGTAAGCTGTAAATAAGCTTGTTTTATTGATTGATAAGATTCGCC
>JANXVN010000043.1 GCA_025351645.1 Ferruginibacter sp. | reverse complement strand
TTATACGCAAGACTTAAACGGAAGCGGATTGATAAAAGGCGTGTACTTTATACAAATAAGCAAAGACGGTATTGCTAAACAAAACATCCGTGTAGTAAAAGGATAAGAATAATTGGATGGATGCAAAAAAAGTAAGCCTGTTGAGCAACGGCAGGCTTACCTTTTTTTTATTGTTCCTAACAAACCCTTATTTATGAAAGTGTTTTTACTAATACAATTTTTGTCCCGGCCAATACAATAGCTATGTGGTGCTGCGGTGGCGTCGCACTCTTGTACTTCATTCTTTAATCAGCTTTATCCACTAAGTATAGGGCGTATTTAAATCGTACAGTATATGCCGAATTTGTAGAACATTGCGGGATTTTTTAGCAAAAAAAACAAAATTAATAAAGATGTAAATGGCAATACCCTACAGCTCTTGCCGCGGCCATATTCTATAATAAATGGCAATCAATTTCTAAAATTCATGTTCAAGAACAAACTTTTGCATAAAGATTTAACGCTTAAAATTACCCCCTTTTAGTTGATGGGGCAACTCTTCTAAACCAACCAAAATGAAAAAAAATATACTATACATTGTACTAATCGCTTTATTCATAAGCGCCGTAGGTTTTGTAGTAATAAAATTTAAAAAAGATGATAGCGCAAGAGCTGCTACTCAATATACTTTATTAGACAGGAGTGGCACTTTAGCAGAAATGCCAGAGTGGCAAACCACCAAAACAAATGCTACCAAATTAGCAGCCGCCATAAAAGCGAACCCGAAAGACCTTAAATCTCAAATAGCACTTACCAATTTATTTATCATGGAAGCCAGGGCAACCGGCAACTACAGTTATTACGACAAAGCCGCTATGAAAAATGTAAACAACATCCTGGCGCTAGACCCAAATAACTTTGAAGCGCTTACACTAAAATCGCTATTATATTTATCACAACATCATTTTGCAGATGGATTGGCAACTGCTAACCAGGCACAAGCTATCAATCCTTTTAATGCATTTGTATATGGTATTTTGGTTGATGGCAATGTAGAGATGGGCAACTATGATTCAGCAGTATCGAATGCGCAAAAAATGATGAGCATTCGGCCAGACCTGCGTTCCTACGCTAGGGCATCTTACCTGCGGGAAATTTACGGCGATTATCCCGGCGCTATCAATGCCATGCACCTTGCTGTTGATGCTGGCGTGCCAGGCGATGAATCAACAGAGTGGGCTAGGGTACAACTAGGCCATCTTTACGAAAATTACGGCGACCTCCGCAATGCCGAAATGCATTACACCATCGCCATGCAAAACAGAAAAAATTATGCGTACGCCTTAGCTGGACTGGCAAGGATTGCACAATCCAAAAAAGAATATACTAAGGCAATCAATTTATACCAGCAGGCAGATTCATTGATAAATGATTTTTCTTTTAAAGAAGAATTAGTAGATGTTTACCAGCTTACCGGCCAAAAAGATAATGCGGCAACAACATCAAAAATAGTAATTGATGAAATGAATAAGAATGCCACCGGCGCTGCAAAAGATGAAACCATTGGGCATTATGCGGATAGGGAATTAGCCTACGCTTACCTAAAAATAAACGATTATGACAAAGCACTGGCCCATGCCCAGGCAGAATACAACCGCCGCCCTAATAACATAGATGTAAACGAAACATTAGCCTGGGTATATTACCAAAAAGGAGAGCCTGCAAAAGCTTTGCCCTACATACAAGCAGCTTTAAAAACAAACAGCAAAAACCCAACACTGCTTTGCCGTGCCGGGCTTATATTTGAAAAGGCCGGCGATAAAGCAAAAGCTAAAGAATGCCTGGAAGGAGCATTTAAAAACAATGCCAACATACCGGCAACATTAAAAACATCCAGTGAACTGGCCCTTAAAGAAATATAAGCACGATAGCGTAACTTTCGGCATGCAAAAAAAGGGTAATAATAAAATTAAAAAGATAGCGGGGGTAATAATTATGATGGCCTTTGCGCCAGCTATTTTTGCCCACAGTATTAATTATGCTTTGCAGGATGCCCCGGTGGATAAAGTGGTTTGGTACTATTTAAAGATGGGTTACCAGCATATACTTCCCTACGGCATTGACCATATTTTGTTTGTAGTAAGCCTGTGTTTACTTAGTACCAATATAAAAGCTATTTTTTGGCAGGCAACTGCATTTACCATAGCGCATTCAATAACGCTTGCCTTAAGCATGAAAAATATTATTGTTGCGCCTGGTGCAGTGGTAGAACCAATTATTGCTTTATCTATTGTGTTTGTAGCTATAGAAAATATGCTGCTCACTACTTTAAAACCCTGGCGTATAGCCGTTGTTTTTCTTTTTGGGCTTATACATGGCATGGGCTTCGCAAGCGCCTTAAATGAAGTTGGCTTGCCGGCAAATAAATTTTATACCTCGGTAATTGCTTTTAATGCCGGAGTAGAGTTAGGGCAGGTAACAATCATTTCTTTAATGTTTGGCTGCATCATTATCCCTTTGCGTAAAAAAAGCTGGTACCGTAAAGGTGTTGTTTACCCAATATCAGCAATCATTGCACTGATAGCTTTTTACTGGACTATACAAAGGGTTTTCTATTAAACAAAAACTTTTCATTCATAAATAATTACTGGTTGTCAACTAAAAAGTACATACAAATAATACAGAAAGCAATAGTTTGCCTTTTTTTGTTTATGTATGCCACTATTATGTTTAGGCCAGCAATGCCTTACGTAGCCGATGTTGTAGCGCATGTGTTATTTTTTAAAGACCATATGCTTACCGTACATGCGCATAATGGCAAGTACCATGTACACGCAGAAGTAGCGGAAGCTGCCAAAAAAAACCTAACAGAAAAGGGTACCAATACCACAAGGAAAGATACGCCCGGCAGTGACCACATCTTTACAACAACCTATACTTTACCAACGCCAATAATTTATACAAAGTGGTTGGCAGCCTTACCCTCATCCACAACAAATATTTTTCTGCCTCACCATTTTCCTCCACCCAGAATTTAGCTGGCTCTCATTTTTATTGTAACGAATACAAGCCTGCTTGTATAGTAAGGTTATGCAAATAACCATTGGCGTTGTATGGATAGATACAGGCATACAATTTTATACATGCATGTTTTCCCATTATTTTATAATCACTCATCAACAGCTAAATTTATGGCTCAGCATAAACATGCCAGCAGCATAATGCTGGCAGCCGCCTTGTTTGTATTACTGGCACAAGCGCAGGCTCAAAACAATATTACCGGTAAAATAATTGATGCCAGCAGCAGGCAAACCATTGAAGGCGCAACTGTAACTTTACTGCCAGCGCAGCTTGCCACAACTTCAGGCCAGTTGGGGAATTTTACTTTTAAAAAACATAAGCAATCGGCAGGCGATAGTATTTTGGTATCATCTATTGGTTATAAAAGCCAGGTTTTATCTTTACAAACATTAACGCGGGCGCATAATATTATTCTTATTTCGGCTCAGGATGTTGAATTAAAATCAGTCATTATTTCTTCCCGCAACGGCGACCAGTACCGTACAATCAGCAGAACAGACATTGCGCTACGGGGCGTAAATAATTCACAGGAAATATTGCGTATCATACCAGGCATTGTAATAGGCCAGCACCAGGGTGGCGGCAAAGCAGAGCAAATATTTTTACGCGGTTTCGATGCCGACCATGGCACAGACTTTCGGCTGGATGTTGATGGCATGCCAATAAATATGGTATCGCATGCGCACGGGCAAGGCTTTGCAGATAGCCATTTTATCATCCCCGAAACAATAGACAATGTAGATTTTAAAAAAGGGCCTTACACGGCAAGCAAAGGCGATTTTGCCACCACCGGTTTTGTAGATTTCAATACACGGAATGCTATAAAAAATAACATCTTAAAAGTAGAAGCAGGGCAGTTTGATACCTATCGGGTAATGGGCATGTACAACCTTTTAAATGAAAGGGCAAAGCAAAAAGAGCAGTCGTGGTATGTGGCTGGCGAGTACCGGTATTCCAATGCCTACTTTGATGCGCCGCAGCATTTTAAACGCTTCAACTTTTTTACAAAATACAATGGTAAAGTATCGGCGCAAAGTTACCTAACGGCATCTGCCACTACGTTTTGGAGCAAGTGGGATGCCTCCGGGCAAATACCGGACAGGGCTGTTGATAAAGGGCTCATTGATTTTTACGGCGCAATAGACCCTTACGAAGGTGGTGAGACTTACCGCACAAATATCAATGTACAGTTGCTTACAGCGTTCAATAATGGCGGCATCCTCAAGAACCAAATTTACTTTTCTAATTCGCATTTCGACCTTCACACCAACTTTACTTTTTATTTGGTAGATACAACCAATGGTGATGAGATACGCCAAAAAGAAACAAGGAATTTATTAGGTTATAATGGGAGTTATACACACACAAATTACGCTGGCAACACTACTCTTACAACAGAAGCTGGCATACAGGCAAGGGCAGACCTTACAAAAAATTCTGCGCTAAACCAAACCAAAAACCGGTATATAAATTTAAACCAGGTAAAGCTCGGCGATATCTCCGAAGTATCCATTTCACCTTATGTAAGCGAAACATTTAAGTTCAATGAGCACTTTAGTATTAACGCAGGGCTACGGTTTGACCAGTTCTTTTTTGGTTATAAAAATAAATTGGCCAGCGATACAACACTGCCGGGCATTGGTAAGTACAAAGCCAACGCCAATGCCATCGGCCCCAAACTCAATTTTACTTATCACGTTGACAATGGCTTGCAGTTTTACCTTACTACCGGTAAAGGGTATCACTCTAATGATGCAAGGAGCGTGGTGGTTGAAAAAGGCAGCCTTGCATTGCCCGCTGCATATAGTGCAGACCTTGGGGCCGTATTTAAGCCAGCCAATAATATTATCATCAATGCCGCAGTATGGTATATTTATTTACAGCAAGAGTATGTGTACAGCGGCGATGGTGGTTTTGTGGAATTTAAGCACAAAACAAAACGCCTTGGATTCGATTTTTCTGGCAGGTACGAACCGGTTAAATCTTTATATTTTGATGTAGATGTGAACTATGCACACGGCCGTGTTGCAGGCGAAGCAAAAGGAGAAAACCTGATACCGCTAGCGCCCGTTTGGACAAGTAGTGCAGGCTTATCTTACACAAATAAAATAGGATTTAACGGCAGTTTCCGGTACAGGTTTGTTGGCAGTCGTTCTGCCAATGAAAACTACACCCTTACTGCAAAAGGATATTTCATTACAGATGCCGTACTTAACTATTCGCAACCAAAATATGAGATAGGCCTGGTAGTAAATAATGTGTTTAATACAAAATGGAAAGAGACGCAGTTTGATACAGAGACAAGACTTAAAAATGAAGCCGTGCCTGTGGATGAAGTGTGCTTTACGCCTGGTACGCCCTTTGCTGCCAAGCTTAGTTTTACTTATAAATTTTAGGGATAGGCGGCTGCGTGCAAGCAGCCGTTTTTCTTCTGTAGGTTTCATCTGTACCAAAAAAATATACCCTGAACATTTCAGGTTATCCTTCAATCCAATAGTGCCAAAATGTGCCATGGGCACTACCAATTAGTACCATGAGCCAGCGCTAAGTATCTCGCCACGTAGAGGTTACCCACCTTACTATTACATAATTCATGCTGGTATTTATTGTACATAGTCCGCATAAATTATAACTGCCATAAATTTACCAATTGTATTGTAAATAAAAATTCATCAGTATATTTAATTTTTGCTTATGGAAAGTAAACTAACGTCAGCCTGTAATAAACTATTAACCTAATAATTGATGATCATCAACCCAACAAAAAACTTTTTTTTAATAATTGCTGCATTTATTTTGTGTAATAATTGCAAAGCGCAAAATGCAGGCCTGGTGCGTTACGTAAATACTTTACAAGGCACCAGCTCTACAAGGGAATTATCCGCAGGCAACACCTATCCAACAACGGCAATGCCTTTTTGTGTGCACGCATGGAGCCCGCAAACGGGAAGAAATGGTGATGGCTGGAAATATAAATACACCGAAAAAACAATTCGTGGCTTTGGCGAAACACACCAGTGCAGCCCATGGGCAAATGATTATGGCGTATTTAGTTTAATGCCTGTAGCAGGAGAATTAATAGTAAATGAAAATGGCCGTGCAGCAGGCTTTAGCCATACTGGCGAGATAGGAAAGCCCAATCATTACTATGTTAAATTTGATAATGGCGTAGCTACAGATATTGCACCAACAGAAAGAGGCAGCCACTTTAAATTTAGTTTTCCCAAAGGTAAAAAAGCAAACATTGTACTGGATGGTTATACAAAAATGAGCATGGTTACTATTGATGCGGCCAAAAAACAAATAACGGGCTTCGTTAATAATGGGGCGTATGTGCCAAAAGGTTTCCGCAATTATTTTATCATCAGCTTCGATAAGCCCTTTAAAAGTTTTGGTACCTGGGAAAATAAAACCAACACTATTACAAAAGAAAATACAACTGCAGAAGGTGCCGGCGTTGGTGCATATGTACAGTTTGATGATGGTATTACCGTACAGGCAAAAGTTGCGGTAAGTTATATAAGCCTAAGCCAGGCGGCCATTACTTTACAAAATGAATTAGGAAAATATACATCAATACAACAAACCATAAATGCTGCCGCCAAAGTATGGAACGGCTTACTGGGCAGGGTTTTAGTAGAAGGCGGCACAGAAGAAGATAAAGCAACTTTTTACAGTTGCCTCTTTAGGGCCAGCTTATTTAGCCACCAGTTTTTTGAGTACGATAAAGATGGGCAGCCAACTTACTATAGCCCTTACGATGCCAAAGTGCATGCTGGTTATATGTACACTGATAATGGTTTTTGGGATACTTTTCGATCTCAGTTTCCACTCACTAATATTTTACATCCCACCATGCAGGGCCGTTACATGCAGGCATTACTGGATGCGCAAAAACAATGCGGCTGGCTGCCCGCATGGAGTGCGCCGGGCGAAGGTGGCAGCATGGTAGGCAATCATGCGATTTCTTTATTGGCAGATGCGTGGGCAAAAGGTATCCGTACTTTTAGCGCCGATAGTGCATTGAAAGCATACTTTCATGAAGCCATGAATAAGGGCCCATGGGGACCGGCAAATGGCCGCGAAGGCTGGAAAGAATATTACCAGATTGGCTATGTGCCTTTTTACCCAAAATCTTACGGCGCTACTGCGCAAACATTGGAGTATGCGTACGATGATTTTTGTGCTTACAACTTAGCAAAGATGACGGGCAATACATTTTACGAAGCCATATTTGCCAGGCAGATGTACAACTATAAAAATGTGTTTGACAGTACCACCAACTTTATGCGGGGCAGGCTGGCCAACGGCGAATGGGCGCCAAACTTTGATCCGTTTGAATGGGGCGGGCCATACATTGAAGGCAATGCGTGGCATTACAGCTGGTCTGTTTTTCAGGATGTGCAGGGGTTGATAAATTTAATGGGTGGCGATAAAAAATTCGTTGCAAAAATTGACTCTGTATTTTCTTTGCCTGCAACAGTTAACGTAGGCATGTATGGCAATATGATACATGAGATGAAGGAAATGGTAAATAGCAATATGGGGCAATATGCACAAGGCAACCAACCGATACAACACCTTATCTATTTATACAACTATGCCGGCGAGCCTTGGAAAGCACAGCAACATATAAGGGAAGTAACAAGCAAATTATACAACGCAACAGAAAATGGTTATCCTGGCGATGAAGACCAGGGCGGCATGTCGAGCTGGTATGTGTTAAGTGCCTTGGGTATTTATGCGGTATGCCCCGGCACAGACCAATATGTAATTGGCAGCCCGGTATTTAAAAAGGCAACCATTACTTTGGAAGATGGGAAAAAGTTTGTGATAGAAGCAAATAACAACAGCCCACAAAATGTATACATACAATCTGCCACGCTAAACGGCCAGCCTTATACCCACAACTGGATAACCTATGCGGATATCAAAAATGGCGGAAGGCTTTATTTCGAAATGAGCAGCGAGCCTAATAAATCAAGGGGTTTAAGCAATGAAGACAAGCCTTTTTCCTTATCAAAAAAATAACAACAGGATAGGATAGATAGAAACGCAGATTGGACGGATTAAAACGGATAAGGGCAGGTTTTTTTGTATTAAAAAAATATGATCAGATAAGTTGGCTTTAAAGCATTCGGTCATAGGCTATTGCTATTTCAATCAAAAACTTATTTGTACAATCAAGTCCGTTTTATCCGCTATAATCTGCTAAATCTGCGTTTCTATCTTTTTTGAAACATATTGAGTAACAAAAGAAATGTTTGCCGCTTTGTTTGTAACGTAAGATGGTTTCTTTTACACCGGATTAAATTATTGTCAGCCTGCTGCTATAAAAGCATTGCGGTATTATTCATTATTACATCAACATGATTAAAAGTATGAAAGTAAGAAAAATTATTTTGGCGGCCATTGCAACGCTTTTAATAGGTTGCGTGCAGGCACAGCAGTGGCAGCCCAAAAAAGCTGCGTTAATGAGTAAGTTTAGTAAAGATGTAAACCCGTTAAGCGTGTTGCCGGAATATCCCCGCCCGCAATTAACCCGTACAAAGTGGCTCAACTTAAATGGGCTATGGCAATTTCAACCGGCTGCCAGCGAAACTGAAGCATTGCCTAAAGGAAATTTATCACGCACTATATTGGTGCCATTTCCGGTAGAGTCTGCCTTATCCGGCGTTATGGAACATCATGAAACTATTTGGTACCGGCGCAAGTTTACGGTACCTGCATCGTGGAAAGGGCAGCAGGTTGTGATACATTTTGGTGCGGTAGATTATAGGGCAGAAGTATTTGTAAATGGTAAAAGTTTTGGCGTGCATAGCGGCGGTTACGACCCATTTAGTTATGATATTACTGCTGCCTTAACTAAAGCAGGCGAGCAGGATATTGCCTTACGTGTGTACGACCCCACAGATAAGGGCGGCCAGCCCCGTGGCAAGCAAACCCTTAACCCGCAAGGAATTATGTACACTTCAGTTACCGGTATATGGCAAACGGTTTGGCTGGAGCCTTTGCCAAAAACAAATATCGCATCT
>JANXVN010000033.1 GCA_025351645.1 Ferruginibacter sp. | reverse complement strand
CTGAAAGCTCCTTTTCCATCTCCCAAAAATAATTGCCCTTGGTTACTTTCATTTAAACCTATTTTAACCCTCGACGACCTACTGTTGCCACCAAGCAGCAGATCCATTTTTCCATCATTATTAAAATCATTTATGGAGATGGCAAATATAGGGCTAAACTGCGCTTGTATGGGAAGCGCCTGTTTCTCAAATTTACCGTCTTTACCGCTAACCCATAAAGTAGTTTCCATTGTGTGGGCAGCAAGCACTCCAACATCTTTTAATTCGTCGGCCGTAAAAATATTTTTGATGCCCGCATCTGCATACGATTTATAATCTGTAAACCGTGTGCGCATCATGCTTATTTGCTCAAGCAGTTCATCTCTGCCTACAAACGGGTAAGATTTACCCTGGATATAATAACAAAAAATGGGGTCTACTGCACCATTGTCATCAAAGTCTTTGTAAAACATTTCTACGGGTTCTTTTTCTGTTGCACGCCACTGGCAATTGAGCCCTTCGTTGCCTACAATAATATCTGGCTTGCCATCGCCATTAATATCTTTTACCTGTAAAGTGTTCCACCAGCCTGTAGAAAGCGATGGCATATAATCCAATGTTACATCTATTAATTTCCCGTTGGCTGCTTTCCATATTTGTACCGGCATCCATTCGCCTGCGGTTATTAATTCTTCTTTTTTATCACCATCCAAATCTACAAATACGGCACTTGTAAACATGCCTGCATGAGCAATTGCGGGGCAAACATTTTTGGTAGCATCATAAAAAACGCCTTTGCCATTATTTAAAAATATATAAGATGAAGGCGCTTCTGGATACCTTCCGGGAATTACCCTTCCACCTAAAAAAAGATCAGGAAACCCATCACCATTTATATCGCCAGCCGCCACCGTGCCTGATGATGTAAATACAGCTGGTACTGCGTTAGCTGCCTTTTTAAATTTGCCGTTGCCATCATTTAAATACAAGCGGCTTTGCAAGGCAGGGGCACCGGGTTCTATAATATCGTAGCCACCGCTTGCTACAAAAAGGTCCGGTTTTCCATCGCCATTGGCATCAAAAAATATGGCGCAGGCATCTTCACTAAAAGCATCAGCATTTAATGCAGGCTCATTTTGTTGTAGAAATTGATGGTTGCTTTGTTGAATATATATAGCACCAGCAACTCCTGAACCACCGCCTATAAATATATCTTCTAAGCCATCACCATTAATATCGGCTTTTGCCATACAAGGCCCGTTGTAGGATAGTGGATTAATTAATAATGGCTGCCTTTTGAAATCGTTAATTAAATTTTGTGTGTGCGTATAATTTATTGGAGATGTAGTGATGGCAGTAAATATTGCAGGCGCAATAATAGGGGCGATATTTTTTTTGGTGATTGCATCTACCTGTTTTAATATTAATAACTGCCTGGTTTGTACGTTGGTTAAAACCTGTTGTTTTTGGCCAGCCCAGGTTACAACTAATGAATCAATTATTTTAGCTGCACCGGTACCAAAAACCATAATTGGCGATACAGCAGATTGAAAGCCCCGTGATAATTGCTGCTCCTGAAGCTGCTGGTGGCCATTAATAAATAGTTGCACTTTTGCACCAATGCCAAAACGGTTAAGGCCATCGCCAGCTAATTTTATTTTTAAATAGCCAATACTGCTGTCTTTTTCTGTATTGTTTTTATACACAAAAGCTGGCTTATTTATATTGTTGATTACAAGGTCAAGGTCGCCATCGTTATCTAAATCGGCGTAGGCAGCGCCATTACTGTTGCTTACAACATCCAAACCCCAGTCGTGGCTTTTATTTATGAATTGTAAGCCTCCTGTATTTTTAAAGCCATAATTGCGTACATCCGATGAAGGCATTTTTTTTACTAGTTCAAGTAAATTATTTTTTTGCACCTTGCCTTGATTATCCCGCAGGTATTGCCCCATGTATTTTAAAAAATCGAGGTTGTTATAATCACGTAAATAGCCATTGGTCACAAAAATATCTTTCCATCCATCATTATCCAGATCGGCTAAAAGCGGTGCCCAGCTCCAGTCTGTATTGGATACGCCGGCAAGCTGGCCAATTTCGCTAAAGCTTCCATTACCATTATTTACGTGCAGCATATTGCGCATGTATTGGGCATTCAAGCCAGCCTTACAGGTCATATCAAAAAGCTCAAAATTATCGCTGCTAAATAATAGTTTTTGCCGATGGTTATCTTCCGGTAACATATCAAGCGTATAAATATCTGGCAGGCCATCGTTGTTAATATCAGCAATATCGTTGCCCATCGAAAACTCGGAAGTAACCGAAAGCCTATCGCCCAGTTCATCTTTAAAAGTACCATTGCCATTATTGATGTATAAATAGTCTGGCGCAAAATAATCGTTACTAACATAAAGGTCGGGCAGGCCATCATTATTAATATCTGCAACAGATACACCAAGGTTAAAATTTAACCTCGAGTTTTTAATGCCTGATAGTTGCGTTACTTCTTTAAAAACGCCATTATCATTTCTATACAATTTAAGCCCGGTCAGGGAGTCTGATTTATTGATAAGATAGCGGATGGCTGTTTCATCAAGATTATTGAAACGTATGGGGCTGTGGTTTAACAAGATCATGTCGAGGTCGCCATCGAGGTCATAATCAAAAAAGGCAGCCTGGGTACTAAATGCAGAGTCTGCAAGGCCATAAGCGGGTGCTTCTTCTTTAAAAACAGGTACGCCATTTTTATCGGCCCCTTTATTTATGAATAATTCATTTGCCCTTTGCGGCCCTGGTAAATTACCGGAATGGCATACATAAATATCCAGCAGGCCATCACCATTAACATCGGCTATTGTTACACCGGTACACCAGCTTAACCGACCGCCAACACCGGCTTTTTCTGTTACATCTTCAAACTTAAAATTGCCGTGGTTTATATATAATTTGTTGCCCTTACGGTTACTGGTAAAGTAAATATCTTCCAGGCCATCGTTGTTAAAATCGCCTATGGCCACGCCGCCGCCGTTGTAACTATTTTCGTATTGAAGGGGGTTTACATTCTCATCTTCAATAATTTCGTTGGTAAAATTTATACCGGTGGAATCGGCTGGCATTAGTGTAAATAATTTAGGCACCTTATTATTTTTAACAGGGGTGCAGCCTTGTAAAAAAGCAATTAAAATGCAAAAAATAAAGTAGGCTAGTTTTTCACTGTGTTTTATCATACAACAAGTTCGATAGGCAACATTTAAATAAATTAATTTTTACAAAGCCGATGTACTTTTTTTATAAACTAAAAGTGTTGTGATGCATAACCATCACAACACTTTATAAAACTTATAACAACAAAATTTTAGTATCCTGCGTTTTGCTTTAACTTAGGGTTTGTGGCTAATACGCCGGCTGGTATTGGCATAAGGTTTCTATAATCGCCAGTTGGCGCATGCGATAGCCATGATTTTTTTGTGAAAATGCCAAAGCGCAACATGTCCTGGCGCCTGTGTGGCTCCTGGTTAAATTCCCAGCCAAGCTCATCAAAAAAACGGCCGAACACTACATCGGCCCCACCTTCGTGGCTGGTAACTTTATAATCTCTGCGGCCATAATCGTAGGCGCTGCCTGCTTGTAATTGAGCCGCTGTTACGGTGGCTTTGGCTGCATTGGTTGGAAAGCTTCTTAACCTTATTGCAGATACCAGCACAGCTGCGTCGTCACCCATATTGGTGCGCAACAAGCTTTCGGCTTTCATCATCATAACATCTGTAAGGCGAAATAAAGGTACATCGTTGCTCAGGTTATTTGTGGCACCTAATTTATATTCGAATTTGCCAAGGCGGTACCCATGGTTTTCTTCGGTAGAGTCAACACCGGGTATAACATTTATGTACACTAAAGGTTTGCCATTGTTAGGGCCAAAGCTGCCAATTAACAATTCGCCTGAAGATGTATATTGCTGGCCCTGGATCCAGTTTTCTTTTAAGCGCAGATCTTCCGGATCGTAGGTGTTTATGTATTGCGGAACTGCAGCAATACCGCCCCATGCAGAGGATTGAAGGTTATAAGTTTTTTGATTTTCGGGGTTCAAAGTCTCCATATGCAAATTAAAGCCCGGGGCATATATCGCATCGTAGGGAACTGCAAAAATAATTTCAGCATTGCCTGAATTATCTGTAGCAAATATTGATCTTTGTGTTGGGCTTAATGTATATTTTTTAGAGTCAATTATAGTATTACAGGCTTGTATACATTTTGCCCATTGCGCTGTACCGGTATAAACGCCGGCATTTAAATACATTTTTGCCAATACAGCTTGTGCAGCCCATTTATTAAAGCGGCCGTAATACAATTGGCTGGCATCATCGCTTAATAAAGGCAATGCATCTGTTAATTCTTTTATGATAAAATCATACACTTGCTGACGGGTGTTTTGTTCTGCAAGAAAACCTGCCGCTACGTCGAATTTAGTAACTATGGGCACATTGCCGTACAAGTCGCAAAGCACATAATAGAACGATGCGCGCAAGGCCCGCAATTCTGCCAGTATATTTTCCTTGCCAGAGGCGATAGGTATTTTACCGGATTCTATTTGGAATATTACGCGGTTGCAATTGGTGACACCAACATAGGCGTTCGACCAGTTTTCACCGGTTCCGTCGGTATTGGTCCACTTATGTTCGTGCAGGCGGCGGTAGCTTCCATCATCTACCCAGCCTGTGGGGCGAGCAGGTATAACAACTTCGTCTGCAGTTGCTTCTTCTGTCCTAAAAAAGCCGCTAGATCCGTTATAGCCCAATACATTTCGCCATGCGCCATAAGCGGGGCCTATAAGCGAAACAAGATCGCTTGATACTGGTGTAAACTGTTCGCTATTTATTTGTGTGTAATTTTTATCATCCAGTTTTGTGCAGGAACACATTACGATGGCAACTGAAAATATTATGGTTACTTTTCGGTTTATTTTTTTATAGTTAAGCATGTTTCTGATTGTTAAAAAATTAAAAAGTTACATTTACTCCTAAAGTGAAAGTCCGCACACTTGGATACTTATCGCGGTCATCATCGCCGGGTGCAAGGCCAAGCCGGTTTACTTCGGGATCAATACCTTTATAGCCGGTAATTACAAATGCATTTAATACAGAGGCATAAATTCTGGCATTCTTTAAAATGTTTTTCACTTTTCCCAGGTTATAGCCCAGCGTGATGTTATCTATTTTCCAAAAATCGCCATTTTCAATATAGTAACTGTTGTATTGCAGTGGCACGTTTTTATCAAGCACTGCCGTGCCAGATATTTTATCGTAAGCAGATTTTAATTGGTTGTATTGCGTACGGCCTGGATTTTCGTAATACATGCGCTGAAAGTTAAGTATTTGATAATCGAAGGCACCCCTCATGGTGATAGACAGATCAATTTTTTTGTACCTCAGGTTATTATTCCAGCCGGCATAATATTTAGGCAATCCATTGCCAAGCACCTGCTTGTCTTCATCCCTTGCTAAAAAATCGTTGTAACTGATAGGCTTTCCATCTGTTCCCTGGTATATCCACTTGCCGGTTTTATCAACACCAGTTACTTTAAAGCCATAGAACTCACCGATGGACCTGCCAACCTGCACTCTATGCGTGTAAGTTTGAATTGGCTCACCCGTGTAACCTGTAGTAAAAAAATCGTTAGTTGTTTTATAATCTTCGTTTGAAAGGGATACTAGTTTGTTGGTATTGGTTGAAAAATTTACGCTGGATGACCATTCAAAATCTTTTTTGGTAATAGGGATAACATTCACCAAAACTTCTACACCCTGATTTTTCATGACACCAACGTTTGCAGTTGTGGTACCAAACAGATTCGGCGGTGTTGGTACAGGAAAATCGTACAATAAGCCATTTACCCTTCTGTGGTACACATCAATTGAACCACTAACCCTTCCTTTAAATAATGAATAATCGAGGCCGAAATTAGTCTCTGCTTTTTCTTCCCAACGAAGGTTAGGATTTGGGTTGCCTACCGGAACTAATTGTTGTACCCACTGCCCATTGAATAAGGTATAACCGCTGTAACCTAAACGGGAAGTTCCTAAAAACAAATCTTGTGGCGGGGTGCCCGTTACGCCATAGCCTACACGTAATTTTAAGTCATTAACAAAGGTAAGTCCCTGCATAAAACCTTCTTTACTAATGCGCCAACCAACTGAAACGGCGGGAAACGTACCCCATGGCTTATTAGCGCCAACCAATGCAGAGGTTGCCTCACGGCGAACACTAGCCATCAGCAAATATTTATCTTTATAATTGTAAGTAGCGCGGCCAAAAAAGCCTATCAAGTTTCTTTTATATTTGCTGGATGCTATGGTTGTAAGGCCATTTTTAATAGCATCGCCAAGCCCTATATTATTGTAACTAAACAGATCGGTTGGAAAATTCCAGTTGTTCATATAAGAGTCTTCGCTGGTATTATCCTGATAAGAATAACCACCTAAAACTGAAAAAGAGTGATCGCCGATCTTCTTGTTATAGTTTGCTGTTAATTCTAACAGGTTTTCCGACATTTGTGTTGATCCTTTAGCTGCATATCCATTACGGGAATCACGTATTGTTGAAATATGCCTTTTAGTTTCTGCATATCCTCTTTGCTCATCAAATTTTGTATGGGCGCCTAATGCTGTTAATGTTAACCCTGTAATTGGCGTTAATGTTAAGCTGCCAGCAACCCGTGTATTTTGATTGCTATTTTTACCATCGCTTTCGTACAAACGTGCAAGGGGGTTTTCGTATAAATAAATTCCGGTTTCCTCATTCCAGGTTCCATCAGTATTTTTTATGGGGCTTGTGGGGTTTCGTATTAAAGCCTGCCTGTAAGTATAGCCGTTAAAGGAGTAACCATCTTGTGTGGTGGTATAACTTTGATTGGTATTAATCATGTTTAAATTGGCTTTTAGCAAACCATTAAACATAAGGTGGTTAATATCGAAACGGGCATTCAGCGCTTTATTATCGGATTTGCGCATGACACCTTCAAATGCACGATAGTTAACATTCACTGCATAATTGGTTTGTGGAGTTCCGCCACGAAAAGCAATATTATGAACCTGAGTAAAAGGAGTTTGGGTAATTTCTTTTAACCAATCGGTACTTGCACCGCGGTCTTGAAAAGTAACACCTTCAGCAATCTTTGCCCTGTAGCCTGCAGCATCCAGCATTTCTGGCCTGCGCACTATTTTTTGTGTACTCGCATAACCGCTATAATCAACAGATTGTGTGCGCCCGTTAGATTTACGGGTTGTAATTAAAATTACGCCGTTAGTACCTCTTGTGCCATATATCGCTGCTGCTGCACCGTCTTTCAACACATCCATCGATTCAATGTCTTCTGGCACAACCGTACGCAAGTCGCCCGGTATACCATCAATTAAAATCAATGGCGAAGAACTTGCATTGATAGTATTAATACCGCGAAGGATTATTTGAGAATTCACCGTTGGGTCGCCGCCCTGGTTGGAGATGGATAAGCCCGCAACCTTACCTTGTAATAACTGGCCAGCATCATTTACCGCACCCTTCACAAAGTTTTCAGATTTCACAGAAGATATCGAAGCGGTCACTTCCCGCTTTTTTTGTGTACCATAACCAATAACCACTACATCTTCCAAGCCTGCGGTTGCACGTTCTAATTTTAAAGAAATGTTTGTTTGCGAACCTATCTTTACTTCCTGTACGCCAAAACCGGTGTAAGAAATTACTAGTGTACCTCCGGCATCAGGAACGGAAAGGCTGTAGTTGCCCTGTTCATCGGTTGATGTACCGTTTTGTTTTCCTTTCAGTACAATAGACACACCAAATAAGGGAGCATCATTTTGAGCATCGGTGATTTTGCCGGTAATTATTTTGTCTATAGGCGAATTTGGAGATGCTTTTGCAAATACTGAAATGGAAAATAAACAGCCCATGGCGAGGACCATCCATGTAAATAATTTAGTCATAAACAAGCGTAGTTAATGTGTGAGAAACGATTTATATCCGAAGTTATTTTTTAATACGTTGAGAAAGTAAACAGAAATTAACATAAACCAATCATAATTTACCATTAATTGTCACATTTACTCTTAATGTCAAAATATGTTCAACAATAAAAAATAAAATAGCGTTTTATTTCTTTTTTTCCAGGTACTGTTTTGTTGCATTCGGGTAAATAGAAATAAAATGTGTCCTCACCAATGCAGGAATGGGGTTAAGGTGCGTTTGTGCTTTCATGGTAATAACGGCAGAAGGCCGGGCAGGCATGTGGCAATCGATACAATTGTTTGAAAATGCGGCCCGGATTTCGACATTAGTTTCTACATTATCATGGTTAGGATGGTTATGGCAACTAATGCATTTTGCTGAAAAATCTCTTAGTCCATTGCGTTCTTCTACATGGGTGTTATGGCAGGTATTGCAGGTTAAGTAATTATTGTCTAAATAACATTTGCTCGCAATTAAAAGCTGGTATTGCTTACCATGAACGTCTATATTGCTGGTACTCAGCGCTGCAGTATCATCCTGCAAATATTCCCGCATATTATCACCAGGCTTATAATTAAACGGTGGCAAAAAGGTTTCCCTTGTACCCGAGTGGCACATGGCACACATATCCAACTTTTGCTGTCTTTTTAACGTAGCGATATTTGCTATGAACATAGGTTTTTTTTGTGCCGGATCGTGCTCATGAAAACTAACATGTTGTGCAGCAGCTCCATGGCAGCGCTCGCAATCGATACCATAGATAATCTTACTTTTATCAAAAAAATCAAATAAGTAATCGCCCATTGGCTTGCTGCCCGTTTTTTTTATGTAGGAGCTATGGCACTCAAAACAACCGATAGGTATGCCGCGGTTAAATACCACATTTTGTGGCGGAAACCCCGGGCTGTTAACCCAGCTTTTTTCAGGCACGTAGTATGATACGGGAAGTTGAAAAACATTGTCGTTGAACCAGTATAAATAGGATTGCCCTTTGCGCCCGCTTCCCATAACAATATCAAAGCGAGCCGATTGTTTTAATGTATCATCTACATAGGCAGCCTGGTAAAAGCCACTATCGGTTTGCTCCATAACCACTTTTAATGCATCCCGATAAAATAAAGTATTATTATTTTTTGCAAAATTGCCTTTTATGGTTTGGGCCGTTGCCGGCTCGCTGGTATGGTTATGTGCTGTTTTTAAATAGGAATCATAAATAGCTTTGTGGCAATTGGCGCATTTTTCGCTGCCTGCATAAGCAGCACCCCGCAGATCAGGCAATATTTTTTGCTGCTGAATACATTTATTAAAAATAAATACCATCAAACAAAGTCCGGTTACAATTAATATTTTGCGTGGATGATGAAACAAATCAAATTATTTAATTTCTTAAAAAACGTAACTATTCATTCTAAAAGTAGGTATTAATTTTTGTGTTGATTTTTAATATTCCAATAGTTGTCCACATTTGGATAAAAGTGCTTTACAGGGACTTGATTTTTGTCTTATTTTTTGCCGCATACACTTGA
>JANXVN010000290.1 GCA_025351645.1 Ferruginibacter sp. | reverse complement strand
CAGTAATGATAAAACCCTTGCTGTACCAACGTTTGCAATGATTGCCGCATCGTTGATGATTGGCGGTTTTTACCCGCTTACACAAATTTACCAGCATGTGCAAGACAAGGCAGATGGCGTTAACACACTCAGCTTATTACTTGGTTATAAAGGCACCTTTATTTTTACCGGCATCATTTATTTTTTTGCAGTTGCAACATTGGCTTACCAATTGATATCCACCCTACAACAAAATAGTTTCTTTATTATTCAGATCTTTTTTGTGCCGGTGCTCGTATATTTTTTTTGGTGGTTTAAAAAAGTTTGGCTGCAACATACTGCTGCAAATTTTGTTAACACCATGAGAATGACGTTATTAGCATCGGTTTGTACAAACGCTGCTTTTATTACATTATTTATAATTGAAAAAAATTGAGCAAAATTACTTCCATAGCAACTGGCGTACCCGCATACAAACACCAGCAAGGCAGCATTTTTTCCTTTGCTGATACTATCTACAGTAAGGATGAAACAGATAGCCGCAAACTTAGGTATTTGTATAGCCATAGCGGCATTGATACCCGTTACAGCGTGCTGCCAGATTATAGTTCTGCCGCGGAAGACAGGCAATTTTATGCTACCTCAAAAAATTTAGAGCCTTTTCCTGACCTGGAAAAAAGAATGGAATGGTTTGCTACTAATGCGGGCTTATTATGTGTAAGCACAATACAAGATTGTATTAAAGGAAAGATAAGCAGCCATGAAATTACCCACCTTATTACCGTAAGCTGTACCGGCATGAGCGCCCCTGGCATTGATTTGGAAATAGTGGAAACGATGGGCTTGCCCGCAAATATTTTTCGTACTTCTATAAATTTTATGGGATGTTATGCTGCCATACATGCGCTTAAACTGGCAGACGCCCTTTGCAATAGTAAACAACATGTAAATGTTGTTATTGTTTGTGTGGAATTATGTACCCTACATTTTCAAAAAGAAATTTCAATAGATAATATAACCTCTACTTTATTGTTTGCTGATGGCTGTGCCGCGGTATTGTTACAACAAGATAGTGTAGCTGAAAAAGGATTGCGCCTCAATAACTTTTTTAGTGATGTTGCTTTTAAAGGCAAAAAGGATATGAGCTGGCAATTATCTTCAAAAGGTTTTTTGATGACGCTTACCGGTTATGTGCCCGATTTAGTAAAAGAAGATTTTGATATTTTAGTGAACAAAGCCTTGAAAGATGCCGGGATAGCAAAAGAATCCATCAGCCATTGGTGCATACACCCTGGCGGTAAAAAAATATTGGAAGCCATACAGCAAAGCACCGGCTTATCAGCAGGCAACCTTCAATATTCGTACGATGTTTTGAGGGATTACGGCAATATGAGCTCGCCAACTGTGTTGTTTGTATTGTATAAAATTTTACAGGAATTGAAAAGCAACGATTCGGAAAAAGCTACTATTTTTGGGGCGGCGTTTGGGCCAGGCTTAACAATGGAAACTTTTATTGCTACTTATGATTGATCTTGTAGAACGATCTTACAAACAAGAAATGTTAGATGGCAGCGATATTCCGTTTGCGGATATAAGGCAAAATATGCGGGAGCTTAATACCATCAATACGCACCTTGGAGGGCATGCAATCACTATTGCAGGCGTAAAAAAAATACTTGGCCAATGTACTGCAAAAGCCCCAATAACTATTTGTGAAATTGGCTGTGGAGGTGGAGATAATTTACAGGCTATCAGCCAGTGGTGCGGTAAAAATAATATCAAGGCAACATTTATTGGCATCGATATAAAAAATGAATGCATTGATTTTGCGCGGCAGCAATACCCCTTGCTTAATTGCCAATGGCTTTTATCCGATTATAAAGAGATTTCTTTTTTAACAGATGAACAGCCTGCAATTATTTTTTCATCACTTTTTTGCCACCATTTTAATGAGCAACAACTTGTTACAATGCTTAAATGGATGGAGCACAATGCATCGAAAGGTTTTTTTATAAACGACCTTCACCGTCATTGGATTGCTTATTATTCTATCAGGTTCATCACCCGATTTTTCTCGCATTCTTATCTTGTAAAAAACGATGCCCCGCTTTCAGTAGCAAGAGGTTTTATACACGCTGAATGGCAAAAGATTATAACCACTGCTGAAATAAAAAATTATTCAATCACCTGGAAATGGGCTTTCCGCCATTTAATTGTACATACCAATGAGTGACCAACTACAATACGATGCAACAGTTATTGGTGGCGGGCTAGCAGGGCTTTCACTTTCTATACAGCTAGCTAATAAGGGTTATGCGGTTGCCCTTTTTGAAAAAGAACAATACCCTTTCCATAAAGTATGCGGTGAGTATATTAGCCTTGAGAGCTGGGGATTTATTGAAGGGCTTGGTTTGCCATTATCAAAAATGGATTTGCCCATCATTAAAAAGCTTATAGTAACATCACCCAACGGCAACGAATTTTTACATAACCTACCTTTAGGCGGGTTTGGCATAAGCCGTTATTTAATAGATAATGAATTAAAAAAGCTAGCAGCATCTATTGGCGTAGCCATCTACGAAAACTGTAAGGTTGAGGATGTTATTTATGCTGCAAACGAGTTTAAGCTGCATACCCCCAAAGGAGATTTTACCAGTAAAGTGTGCGCAGGAAGCTTTGGAAAGCGTAGTAACCTGGATATAAAATGGAAACGTAATTTTTTGGGTAACCGGTATAATAAGCTCAATAACTACGTAGGCGTTAAATACCACATTAAAGCCAATTTTGCGGACGATACAATTGCGCTTCATAATTTTAGTAATGGTTACTGTGGTATATCTAAAATAGAAAATAATACTTATTGCCTTTGTTACCTTACCACCGCAGCTAACCTTAAAAAGAATAATAATTCTATTGCTGAGATGGAAAAAAATATATTGTTTAAAAATAAATTCTTAAAAAATATTTTTGAAACCTCTACCATGTTATTTAAGGCGCCGGTAACTATTTCACAAATATCTTTTACAGAAAAAACACAGGTGCAAAACCATGTATTGCTATGCGGCGATGCAGCCGGCATGATAACGCCGCTTTGCGGCAATGGTATGAGCATTGCTTTGCATAGCAGTAAATTAGCAGCAATGACCATCAACGATTTTCTTCAAAATAAAATTACCAGGGAAGGGATGGAGGCAAGGTATACTACCGATTGGAAACTAGTTTTTGAAAAAAGATTGCGGGCCGGCAGGATAATGCAGCGATTATTTGGCAGGATATGGGTAACAAATATTTTTATCAGCATCATGAAAAAATTACCTTTTTTCGCTACGCCAATAATCAAGCAAACTTATGGGCAGCCATTTTAAAATTACCCTGTTATAAGGTGGTAAAAACCTTTTATGCCATTTCTACATCTACTGCTTTCATCGCCGTGGTAAGCCTTCTGGAATTAATTAAAAAGCTTTTACCCGTTGTAAATGCCCAGGGTTTGATGCCCAATTTTTTATTATAGTTGCTTATTTGATATAGCGCTTTCCAATGTTTTAAAATTTCTTTGTAGGCACCTATCAGCGTATAACCAGTATCATAAAAATGATTAGGTTCTGCGCCGCAGCCGTTGTATTCTAAAATGGTGAAATTTTTTCTGGCTTTAAGGTCTTGTATATTGGTACACATAATGTCATACCGGCCGTAATAAAAATCATTGCCACAGCTGCTTATTTCATCAAACACCGACACTAAGTTGTTGTCTATCTCATTTTTAAGGTCAATAAATTGAGCGCCTCTATTATGGTTAGCAGCATAACTAAGCATATATTTTTCGCTTGCAGGTATCACTTCCGCCCATCTCTCTTTATGTTTATCAAAAAGGGCAGCAGTAAATTTATCTCCCTTGGGATGTTTTTGTATCAATGCCTCTAAGGTATCCACGCCATTGCCAATTACCTGTAAAGGTATCTTGTGTAAAAAGCCAGTGATGTTGCCTTTCTTGTCTTTAGGATGGCGAATGTAAAATACACTCACTTCCATAGGGTAAGCCACCAGTTGCTGCACAATGTATTCCCAGGGCATGTTGGCGTGGTATTGCTGAAGTTCGTAATCGTTATTTATTTTTCGCAGCAATATCCCTTGTCCCCCAACTTCTGGTTTTACAATAAAGGGATACTTGATTTGATGAAGCGAAAGTTTTTGCTGTATATGCTTCAAATTTTCTTTTGGCAAAACTGTAAAAGTAGGCGGGTACAGTTCTTTTGGCAGTAGGGCGTACATTTCTTTTTTAGGCTCGCCTTCCATACCGCCGAAAGTAAGCTTAGGGTTGCTCGGTGTAAAAAACCATACCGCCCTGGATTTAATCATATACCATACCCAAAATATAGCCATTGGCGTATATAATAATTTGAATGGCCAGGCCTCCCAATTTGTAATGCGTTCAAATATATTTTTCAATCAAAAGGTTAAGGGACAAAATTACCATCTAAAACCCAATAAACATGCAACCTAAAACAGCGGGTAATTAATTACATTTGCTATACTTAAAGTAGTAACGATATGCATATACCTACAATGGCGGAAATGATGGCAAATGGTGATAGCCCTGATGTATTATTTTGGGTGGGCTGTGCGGGAAGTTACGACCAGCGGGCACAAAAAATAACTAAAGCTTTTGTTGCCATTTTAGATAAAGTAGGTACTAAATATGCCATACTAGGCAAGGAGGAATTATGTACCGGCGACCCGGCAAGGCGAGCCGGCAACGAATTTATGTTTCAGATGATGGCGTACCAAAACATACAGGTTTTGAATGGTTATGGCATAAAAAAAATAGTAACCGCCTGCCCGCATTGCTTCAATATTTTAAAGAACGAATACCCGGAGTTAGGCGGTACTTATGAAGTGATACACCACTCCGTTTTTTTACAGCAATTAATTGATGATGGAAAAATAAAATTACAAGAGGGAGGGAGTTTTAAGGGAAAAAAAATCACTTACCATGATAGTTGTTATTTAGGCCGTGCAAACAATATATACGAAGCGCCACGAAAAGTACTGGAAGCGCTGGATGCGGAGCTGGTAGAGATGAAACGTTGTGGCAGTAAAGGTTTATGTTGTGGCGCAGGTGGCGCACAAATGTTTAAGGAAGAAGAAAAAGGCACCCTCCGCATTAACCTGGAAAGAGCGAATGAAGCATTGGGCACGGGTGCAAGTATAATTGCCGCTGCTTGCCCATTTTGCAATACCATGATGACGGATGGCGTAAAAAATAGTAACAAAGAAGATGATGTACAAGTTTTGGATATTGCTGAACTGATTGCCGCATCTTTACAATAATTTTACTGTATGAACATAGATTTTATAGAACAGATACCAGCTAGTTTTTCAGGCGATTCAAGGGTTTGGATTTACCAGAGCAGCCGGTTATTTTTTTTAAGCGAAGCTTTACAGATAGAAGAAATACTTGAGCAATTTGTAACCAACTGGAAAAGCCATGGTACGCCAGTAAAAGGTTATGCTAATTTATTTTTTGGCCAGTTTATAGTTTTAATGGCAGATGAAAGTATGGCGGGCGTAAGTGGCTGTAGCACCGATAGTTCAGTACATGTAATTAAAGAGGTTGAAAAGCTGTTTAAAGTAAATATGTTCGATAGGCAAACGCTGGCATTTATCATAAAAGACAAGGTGCAGTTATTGCCCTTATCTCAATTAAATTATGCCGTAGAAAATAATTTTGTTGATGTTGGAACAATTTATTTCAACAATATAGTAGAAACAAAAAATGAGCTGCTAAAAAGCTGGCTCATTCCTGTAAGCAATAGCTGGCTGGCGAAACGCATTAAGCAGCCAACCAGTAAAAATGTATAGCAGTTATCTGTCCGAAGGGTTTTTCCTTCCATTATTTAATTTTTCAATTGTAGCTTCTAAACGGGCCATTTTTGTTTCTTCTTTTTTTGCGCCAGTTATCCACACAACATATTCTTTTTTGTTGCTAAAAGAAAGGGCATCAAAAAATTCTTTTGCTTCAACATGTTTACTAAATAGTTTTTTTAATTCTGGGGGTGCCGAAATGTTCCTTGTATCTGCATCTATGTATTGTTGCAGTTTACCATCTTCTACAAGGTGTTTTACCTGTTCAGCTTTTTTAAACCTCATAGCACACCAAACCGGGTCTAAAGAAATCATACGTACGCCCTCTAAGCCCAAATGTGCAACACATTCCCAATTACAATCCCTTGAAAGGTCGCTTACAATTTTAGAAGTTACTTTAGGGTAAGCTATCCAAAGTTTGGCATTTTCATTCATGGAGGGCAGCACATCTTTTAAAATATCATTCAACTGGCTTTTACTGATTGCAAAGACTAAAGCAAAATCTATTTTTTTTATTTTTAAAAGAGGGGTGATGTTTTTTGCAAAGGATAATTTTACGAATTGTTTTTCAATTGTAGAAGGTAAGCCTTGTATTAAAAGATTCCTTTCATCTTTTAATTGTAATTTTTCTAATATTGATTGTGATGGGACTAATACTTCCATAATTAAAAAAGGTTTAAATAGATGACAAAAATAATATCTAAATACACATGCTTTAACGAATAGATTTTTTTAAGGGATGAATAAGAATTACAAGTAATATTGGAGAATGTGTGCAAAGTTACCATTATTTTTAATCATAAAACAAAAAAGCACGACTGTGGGAGTCGTGCTTTTAAATTATATATAAAAGATTATTTATTTAATGGCTTGTAATAGGTAAGTGCTTCATCCATGTAGCCTTTTATTTTTTCAATCCTGTTAGCGTCTGCAGGGTGGGTACTTAATATTTCAGGAGGGTGAGAGTTTCCACTTGCTGCTGCCATCCTTTCCCAAAAAGTAACCGCTTCTCTTGGGTTATAGCCTGCCATGGCGCAAAATATTAATCCGTAATGATCAGCTTCATACTCATGGTTGCGGGAGTTTGGTAATGTATAACCAATTTCGCTACCTGGTCCATATATTGTATTAAAAATACTATTTACTTTGGGGTCGTTTGCAGTACCGATATTAACAAGGGCACCCAAACCTTGCGTAAGCATTTGCTGGCTCATGCTTTCGCTGCCATGCCTAGCAACAGCATGCGTAATTTCATGACCTAATACTACTGCCAATGCTGCTTCATTTTGCGTTACTGGCAATAGGCCCGTATACACAACTACCTTGCCACCCGGCATGCACCAGGCATTAACTTCTTTATTATTTACTAAATTAAATTCCCATTTATAACCGCTTAAAACTTCGGGCTTGCCTTGTTTGTTATAATAATTTGTAATAGCAGTGGCAATGCGGCTTCCAACACGCCTTACCATTTCAGCATCTTTGCTAGATGACGCACTTACTACTTTGTTTTGGGAAAGAAAAGTTGCATACTGAGTAACAGCAAGGGATTGTACCTCACTTTCAGGTACCAGGCTTAATTGGTTACGGCCAGTTACAGCATTACGGGTGCAGGCAGCAAACGCAGGGATAGCAAAAAGAAGGAAGACTACTTTTTTCATTGTTTCATATTTTGATTACAGCTAAACAATTGGCGTACCAATTTTTAGTATAACCTTTATAGTTACATGCTGCAGTAATGGCACAGAAAAATTATTAGATGGCGGATTGATTATTACGGCGGGCACGGCGTCTGTCGCGGTACTTAAAAATAGGGACCCGGCTTTCATTGCCATTCAAAATTTTCTTAATATTTTTTTGGTGGGTAAGTAATATCATAGCAGCAACCAAAACGGCAAAAATCCTATAAATTATTACATCATCATTCCATATCCATAATACGCAAATAGGTAAAGATAAGCCAGCTAATATTGAACTTAAGGAGACATACCTAGTAAAAAACAATACCAGTAAAAATACCCCAATGCAACTAGCAGCTATAACTGGTTGAAGGCCAAGCATCATTCCAAATAATGTAGCCACGCCCTTACCACCTCTAAATTGTGCAAAAATGGGAAAAACATGCCCCAAGACTGCGGAAAGGCCCAAGCCGACCATTAAATTAGTTGCAGCAGTTTCGTTATGCTGATGAGAAGGTATAAAATTAAATAAAGTAACTGCAATCATACCTTTCAAAATATCACATATCATTACAATACTACCATACTTTGAACCTAAAATGCGGAATGTATTTGTTGCACCCATATTACCACTGCCATAGTCCCGGATATCCACACCAAAAAAAGTTTTGCTTACAATTAAAGCCGTAGGTATAGAGCCGATAAAATAGGCAATAACTATTAATAGTAATTCCTTCATCTGTTTATTAAGTGAGTTGATTACAAATGTATAGAAAAAATCTTTATTTAATTATTAAATAGCGTAAAAAATGCGCCAAAAATCATTTATTATTTAGTAATTATTTGAATTGCAATCCATGGCCCTTTTTGTATTGTGGAAATATAGTAAAAGCCATTTAGAGCTATATTTTTTAATAATTCAGTTTCATTTTCTTTTAAAAAGCCACTTAACAAAATTTTTGCATCAGGATTTGCCACTAATTTGATGGCGGCTAAGTTGGCGGTAATAACATTTAAATTAATGTTGGCAAGTATAACATCATATTTGTCCTTTTGAGGGATTGCATCATGCTGCTCAATAATAATTTTAGTGCAATTATTTAGCTGGATGTTTTCTTTAGTATTTGTAATGCTCCACTCATCATTATCGATGGCAAACACTTTTGTGGCACCTAGCTTTTCTGCTAATATCGCCAATATTCCTGTGCCGGTACCAAAGTCCAGTACGTTCTTTGCCACAAGATTAATGCCTTGCATTTGCTGCACCATCATGTGCGTGGTTGCATGGTGGCCTGTGCCAAAACTCATTTTTGGGGTGATGATTATTTCATGTTGTACTGTGGTAATTGGTTGATGAAAACCTGCACGTATACCCACGAAATCGTTTACCAGCACCGGTTCAAAGCTATTTTCCCATTGCTGGTTCCAGTTTATATTTTCTACAATTGTTTTTGTGTAGGGCAATGATGGAAAAAGTTGCAGCACAACCGTCCAATCATCTTCATTAAATATTTCTTCTGCTATAAATGCTTTTAAATGGTTGTCGCTTTCTTCAAACCCGTTAAAATTTTGCTCGCTGAGCAAGGCAACTAATTGTTCAGATTGCTCTATATTTTTTATTTCAAAATCAAACGCTATATAATTCATTGGAAGAGTTGCCCCCATCCCCTAAAGGGGGGTAATTTTACGATTATACGTTAAAACGTACAATAAAAAGAGGAAGTGAATGAATGACTTTTTTAAGGCGCATAAAAAACTCCGGAAAACTTTTTCCGGAGTAATAATATTTTCAACTAAAATTGAAACTAGTTTTTTGGCTGTCCTTCTGGCTTAGGCATCAATGCTTTGCGGCTTAATTTAAATTTGCCGGTGCGTTGGTCAATTTCCAGCAACTTCACTTTTACACGGTCGCCTTCTTTAAAAATGCCTTCCATAGTTTCCAGGCGTTTCCAGCTTATTTCGCTAATGTGCAACAAGCCCTCTTTTTTTGGTAAAAATTCTACAAACGCACCAAATTCTTTAATGCTTTTAATAGTGCCTTCGTAGGTGTCGCCTACAACCGGTACTGCAACTAATCCCTTGATCCAGTTTACCGCCTTGTCTAAACTTTCTTTAGATGCAGAGAACACACTTACTTCACCAACATTATTAACTTCTTCAATGTTGATAGTAGCGCCAGTTTCACGCTGCATTTCCTGAATAACTTTACCGCCGGGCCCTATTACAGCGCCGATATATTCTTTATCAATAGTTAACTTAACCATCCGTGGAGCATGTGGCTTAACATCTTCCCTGTGTGCTGGCATGCAATCATACATTGCATCTAATATATGCAAACGGCCGTTGCGGGCCTGCGATAACGCTTGGCGCATAATATCCATGCTTAAGCCATCCACTTTAATATCCATCTGCACGCCGCAAATACCATCACGTGTACCGGTAACTTTAAAATCCATATCGCCTAAATGATCTTCATCGCCAAGGATATCAGTCAATACAGCAAACTGGTCATCTTTTTTAATTAAGCCCATTGCAACACCACTAACATGCTTTTTAACAGGCACGCCTGCATCCATCAAAGCCAGTGAACCTGCGCAAACTGTAGCCATTGAAGAAGAACCGTTTGATTCAAGGATATCGCTTACAACCCTTACTGTATAAGGATATTCTTTACCTGGCATCATTTTTTTCAAGGAACGCATTGCAAGGTTGCCATGGCCAACTTCCCTGCGGCCAACGCCTCTCATCATCTTTACTTCGCCAGTTGAAAATGGTGGGAAATTATAGTGTAGAATGAATTTTGTGTAATCAGACTTAAATGCGCTTTCTACCAGCAATTCGTCTAAAGGAGTACCGAAAGTAACGGTAGTAAGCGATTGTGTTTCGCCTCTTGTAAATAAAGAAGAACCATGCGGTGTTGGTAAAATACTTGTTTCCATATCAAGGTTACGTACTTCTTCAGTTCCCCTGCCATCTAAACGAACCCTATCATTTAAAATCATGTCTCTTACAACATAATACTGTAATTCGCCATAATAATGGCCAATCAATCCTTTATCTTCTGATGATAATTCTTCGCCTAAAAATTCTTTTACTTCTGTCTTTAATGCGGCAAAAGCATCGCTGCGTACATGCTTTGCAGAGGCTGCTTTAGCAATTGCGTACACTTTATCTTTAGCGTACGCAGTAATCTTTTCGTTTAATTCTTCATTGCGGTAAGGCTTGGCATATTCTCTTTTAACTGAACTTCCAACCTGGTCGCGTAAATCTTTCTGGGCTTTAATCTGAACTTTTATAGCTTCATGGCCTAATTCAATTGCTTTAATCAGGTCTTCTTCCTGGCATTCGTTCGCTTCGCCTTCTACCATCATAATATTATTCTCAGTAGCGGCAATTATAAATTCAAGGTCACATTCTGCTAATTCGGTACGGCTTGGGTTAACTATAAATACACCGTTTTTTCTGCCGATACGTACTTCAGATATAACTTCTTGGATGGGGATATCGGATACTGCAAGCGCAGCTGATGCAGCCAAACAGGCTAGCGCATCTGGCAAAACATTTGCATCGCTCGATACAAGGCTAATCAAAACCTGTACATCGCATAAATAATCTTCTGGAAACAATGGGCGCAATGCCCTATCAATAAGGCGGCTAGTCAAAATTTCGTAATCGTTCAACCGGGCTTCTCTTTTAAAGAAAGAGCCTGGTACACGGCCTGCAGATGAAAACTTTTCCTGGTAATCAACCGATAAAGGGAAAAAACTCTGTCCTTCCCTTGGATCTTTATTGGCCACTACAGTAGCCAATAAAATACAATCTCCTTGGCGCACAGTAACGGCTCCATCGGCCTGGCGGGCCATCTTGCCTGTTTCGATGGTAACCATACGGCCTTCGCCTATATCAAAAGTTACTGATTTAGTTAATAAACTCATTTGTAATTTGTTAAAATATTAGTAAATGGACATGCAATCATGCATTAAAATCAGGTTATAAATAACAAGAATTCCCAACTGTAAAAATATAGTTGGGAATTAAATTATTTAAACATGTGTGATTTATTTACGCAGGCCTAACTTTTCGATCAAACCTCTGTAACCAGCCAAATCGTGCTTGCTAAGGTAAGTTAATAAACGCTTGCGTTTACCTACCATCATCATCAAGCCACGTTGAGAAGAGAAATCTTTCCTGTTTATCTTAAGATGATTAGAAATATGGTTAATACGCTCTGTCAACAAGGCAACCTGACCTTCAATTGATCCTGTATTGGCAGTGCTACCACCAAAGTCTGTAAAAATTTTTGCTTTTTTCTCGATTGTTAAATACGGCATTTTTTTTTGTTTAATAACGTCTTTGTTAATTAATCTCTTTTTTTATTCGGATGCAAAAGTATGAAAAATATTTGTAAATAGATATTTTATCCGTATTTGAATTTAAATTATACAGCAAAAGTTATTAAGCTACTATTAATAACTTTTATTGAATTATAAGTGCCCTGCTTAAATATAGGCCATCGAGTACTTAATATAGCCCAAATTGAAGTGATAAAGATTCTATCTTAATTCTTCAAGAAGAATAAAATGCAGCTTGTTCCTAAATAATAGGTAAGCTACTGATTGCAATGGTAACGTGATTTTTAAATGAGTAAGCTTTCAAAATAAGTTAGTCCATATAATTAAGGAACCTGCTATAGAAAATTACAAACACCAGCCCAACTAATGCTGCCACAAGCGATAACCCCATGGCACCGATGTTTTCTCCAAACAGTAAAAAATGGGTAATAAGGTTAAAAAAGGTACCCAATGTAAACGAGTAAAAGCCGGATTTTTTTAGCAGCCACATCATTATAACGCCCACCAGGCATAGCAATGCGGATACAATGCCACCAATAGAAAATTTCTGGTAATTGTCAGGCGTAAGGTTGCTGATTGTAGTAGGCTGGCTTACAGCTGCCTTGCTACCAAAAATATTTTTTAACTGTGTTTTGGAGCTGCCGGATTGTATTTGCACTACTTCATCATCTGCTTTAAAAATACCTACTGAATTTTGTACTATGCTGGCAATACTGCCAATAAAACCGAGTACACATAATATAGATAAAAACAAAGGCCTGTAAGTGTGCGTTTGTTCAGCGGTCTGAAATTCTTGAGGCATGGTCAGTCGTTTAATTGTTAAGGTTAGTTAATTTTTTTGATATTCTGATTAATTTGTACAACAATTTCTTTAAAATTATTTAATAATCTGCCATAATTTGCTGGAATAATTATGCAGAAAGATTTTGTTATTATAGGGTGTGGAAGAATTGCCTGGCGCCATGCAGAACAGATGGCTAAGGTGGCAAACGTAAAAGCAGTATGCGATATTGTACCGGCTAAGGCAAATGAATTGGCTAAAGCTTATAATGCCACTGCTTATTACTCTGTTGAAAGCCTTTTGGAAGTAGAAACTGGTATAGCTGTAGCAAGTATTTGTACCCCAAACGGGCTACATGCGGCACATAGTATACAAGCTTTGCAGGCAGGTATAAATGTACTGTGCGAGAAGCCTTTATGCATTAATAGCAAGGATGGCAGCAGGATGATTAAGGCAGCTAACAATGCAGGTAAAAAGCTATTTGTTGTAAAGCAAAACCGCTATAACCCTCCGGTAGTTTTTTTAAAACAATTACTTACAGAAAATAAATTAGGTAAGATATTTAGCTTTCAGGTAAATTGCTTTTGGAACAGGCCAGCCGAATATTATGCTGGCTGGAAGGGCACCAAACGGCTTGACGGGGGTACTTTATTTACACAATTCAGTCATTTCATCGATTTACTTTATTGGCTATTGGGTGATGTGAAAGAAGTGAAAAAAATTACCAGGAATTTTGCCCATCCCACAATTGAATTTGAAGATACTGGCGTTGTGGTATTTGATATGGCTAATGGCGCAATAGGCTCGCTAAACTATACAGTAAATAGCTTTGCTAAAAATATGGAAGGCTCCTTTACCATTTTTGCCGAAAAAGGCACCATTAAAATTGGTGGGCAATACCTTAACGAACTGGAGTATTTTAATGTGGAGGGCATGGAACAGCCAATTTTATCAAAAGGCAATATTGCCAATGGGTACGGCTTTTACCAGGGCAGCATGAGCAACCACGATAAAGTGTATGAAAATTTATTACTTGCACTTGATAATGATAACCATATTTTTGCCAATGCCGAAGAAGGCTTAAAAACAGTAGCTATAATTGAGCAGATATATGCTGCGGAAGTTTAAAAACTGCAGGCCTGCTTGTTTATTAAATTAATAGGATTGAAATAGGATTATAAGCGCCATCTTGCCAATTTATTGTTCAATATTTAAATGAATAACATTACTTCAAATAATACAGTATCAGAATCATCTTTAGAGCATCAGCGCCTTCATTCATCCCAGCCTTTAAGCGATGGGGGTAAACATATTACTTTTACAGTAACAACCGACCTTACGTACGACCAGCGCATGATACGCATTTGCACCTCGCTTGCAGTGGCAGGTTATGCAGTAACCTTAGTTGGCAGAAAATTAAAAAATTCCATCCCATTAATAAAGCAGCCATTCCGGCAACAACGTATCCCCGTTTTTTTTGAAACGGGCAAGCTTTTTTATGCCGAATATAACATCCGCCTTTTCTTTTTTTTACTGTTTAAAAAAATGGATTGCATTGGTGCAATTGACCTGGACACTATTTTACCTTGTTATTTTATTGCCAGGATAAAAAAGATAAAAAGAGTGTACGATGCCCATGAATTGTTCTGCGAAATGAAAGAAATTGTTACCCGCCCTGCGATTTATAGAATGTGGAAAAAGATAGAAAAATTTGCGGTGCCTAAATTTCCTGTTGGCTATACGGTAAATTGCCCCATAGCGGACGAATTTAAAAAGATGTACGGCGTAAATTATGAGGTGATAAGAAATATTGCTTTATTACGCCCATTGCTTGGCATACCCAAAAAAGAGAAATTTATTTTATATCAGGGCGCAGTAAATGAAGGGCGGAGTTTTGAAACCCTTATCCCTGCTATGAAAGAAGTGGATTGTACATTACTTATTTGCGGTGATGGAAATTTTATGCAGCAAGCACAACAATTAGTTAAACAAAACAAACTTGAAAATAAAGTTATTTTTAAGGGCAAAGTTGCTCCTGATGAACTAAGGGCCATCACTCAACAAGCTTATATTGGCATTACTTTATTTGAAGCCAAAGGACTGAGTAATTACTATTCGCTGGCTAACCGGTTTTTTGATTATTTACATGCTGGCATACCGCAACTCTGTGTAGATTATCCTGTGTATAAAGAAATAAACCAACAGCAGCCCATTGCCGTACTTATAAATGATATAAGCCCAAAAAATGTGGCCGCTCAATTGAACAATTTACTGTATAATGAGGTTCTATATTCCGAGCTTCGGCACAATTGCCTGAAAGCAAGAAAAATAATCAACTGGCAGGCAGAAGAAAAGGTACTCGTCCAATTTTATAAAAAATTGCTTGCAAATTAATAATGGCAGAAAGGCATTTACATATAATTACCCATGATGTTCCGTGGCCTGCAGATTTCGGGGGCGTAATTGATATTTTTTATAAGATAAAAACCCTGCACCAAAACGGCGTAAAAATTTACCTGCATTGTTTTGTTGACAAGCGTTTGCCACAAATAGAGCTGGAAAAGTATTGCGAGGCTGTGTACTATTACGGACGGGAAAAAAAAATGAGCCGTTTTTCTTTTCGTTTACCATTTATAGTTAGTACACGAAAGTGTAATAAGCTGCTTGAAAATTTGCAAAAAGATTCTTACCCTATCTTAATTGAAGGTATCCATTGCTCCTATCACTTATATGCAGGGCATTTAGCGGATAGGTTAATAGCGCTAAGGCTTTTCAATGTTGAGTTTGAGTATTACCATCACCTTGCGATGCATGAAAAAAATCTCTTTAAAAAAATGTATTACCAGCATGAAAGCTGGCTATTAAAAAAATATGAAAATAAGATAGCAAAAAAAATCCCCATCATAGCATTAAGCCAAGAGGATGTAATTATGTACCGGCAACTTTTTAAAGCCGTCAACATTAAACAGCTACCTGTTTTTTTGCCCTATATCATGCCAATAGGCAAAGCAGGCAATGGTTGCTTTTGCCTTTATCACGCTAACTTATCTATTAATGAAAATGAAGAAGCCGCTATATGGCTGCTACAGCATGTATTTAACAATTTAAAACTGCCTTTTGTAATTGCCGGAAAAGACCCCTCTCAAAAATTAGAGTTTTTGGTACAAAGTAATCCACATGCTTGCGTAGTCGCAAATCCATCCGACAAAGAATTGCATGATATGATAGCGAAGGCGCAAATAAATATCCTGCCATCTTTTAATAATACGGGCGTAAAATTAAAGCTGCTGAATGCGTTATACAATGGAAGGCATTGCCTTGTAAATAAGGCAGGCGTAGCTGGGTCTGGGTTAGATAAGGCTTGTACCATTGCCGAAGCTGCCGATGACTTTAAGACTGCCATAAAATATTTGTATGCAACGCCTTATACAGTTGAAGAAAATGAAAAGCGGCAACAAATATTAACCTTATACGATAACCAAAAAAATGCGGATAAGCTGATTGATTTTTTTTGGGGAAAGAAGTTATGAGTGATGAGTTATGAGTGATAAGTTTATAAGGAGTGGCTCTACAAATTTTTTATTTTTCAATTCATTAAATCAACTAAACAAATCACAGAAACGATTAGTTGAAAAAAGGAAGCAATAAGTTACACAAATTGCAGCTGGGTACTAAATTCTAAAGAACTCATAACTCCTAACTTATAACTATATTTATAACTACATTGTTATTGTCGCATTATCCCAAACTTTCCCTCTTTCTGTTTTGATGGTCCTTGAAGGAAATTTATTGATAACACGATAATCGTGCGTAGCCATAACGATAGCAGTGCCGTAATCTTTGCTGATGTTAAAAAGCAGCTGCATTATTTCATCGCTTGTTTCTGGGTCAAGGTTGCCCGTAGGTTCATCTGCTAAAATTAATTTGGGTGAGTTTAACAACGCCCTTGCTACATCTACACGCTGCTGTTCGCCGCCACTTAGCTCAAACGGCATTTTAAAGCCTTTTGTTACCAGCCCAACTTTATCCAGCACATCATTTATTTTTTCATCCATTAATTTTTCATCTTTCCAGCCGGTGGCTTTTAACACAAACTTTAAATTATTTATAACATTCCTGTCTGTAAGCAATTGAAAATCCTGAAATACTACACCAAGGTTACGGCGTAAAAAAGGTACTTTTTTCCAGTCGAGCTCCCGTAATTTATAGCCTACTACCCATCCTTCGCCTTCAGTAAGTTCAAGGTCGCCATACAATGTTTTTAGCAAGCTGCTTTTACCAGTACCGGTTTTGCCCACCAGGTAAACAAATTCACCTTTATCTACACTAATATTTACATCGCTCAAAATTAGGTTGCTGCCCTGATAAATACTTACAGCCTTTAATTCTACAATTGCCTGAGACATGGTTGTGTTTTTTTTTGTGTTTGTTGTTTCGCTGCGCCTCTTTTCAATTTTGCTTAAACAAATAATTGCTTGAGCGCAAATTTAACCAAATGCATACCTGTTATAAAAATTAATTTTTATGCGCAAATGTTAAATATATCTATAACTAAATAAATAGTTGTAAAACTAAATATATAGTTATACATTTGACTGAGCAAGTAAAAATAAATTATCATGAAAATATTAACCAAGGCAGAAGAGCAGATTATGCAGGTAATCTGGAAGCTGGATAAAGCTTTTTTAAAAGAGATAATTGATGAACTGCCGCTTCCAAAGCCGCACAGCAACACGGTTGCCACCATCATAAAAATTTTAACCGAAAAAGAATTTGTAGGCTTAAAAGTATTTGGGCGCACGCACCAGTATTATCCGCTGGTAAGTAAAGATGCTTACAGCAAAAGCAGTATGAAAAGCCTTGTGAAAAGCTATTTTGAGGGCAACTTTAGTAGTGCAGTTTCTTTTATGGTAAAGGAAAATAACCTAAGTATTGATGACCTGGAGCTGCTGCTAAAACAGTTGAAGAAGAAAGGGTAATCAGCTAATGTGCTAATGCCGCTAGCTATAACAACCGCTCAGGCAACAAAAAACTATCAACAAAAAACTAAAAACAAAGGCAATGCTACCATACGCTTGTTACCTGCTAAAAGTAATCATCTGTTCTGGTGTTTTATTCGGCTATTACTGGTTGCTGCTGCGCAATAAAATCTTTCATGGCTATAACCGTTTTTACCTGCTGGCAACGGTGGTGCTTTCTTTAGTATTGCCATTAATACAGATTAATATCTGGCAAAGCCAAAATACAACGCCGCAAAGCATAAAATTACTAGCGGTTGTAACCAGCAGCAACGAATACATGGATGAAATTGTATTAATTGCAAAGCGAAACCGCTTCACTGCAGAACAGTTTATAGGGCTGGCTTATTTTTTAACCTGTTTTATTTTTGCAACCCTATTTATCCTGGTATTAATAAAAATCCGTAACCTGTTAAAGCAGCACCAGCAAAGGGTTATAGGTAATGTATACCTTGTAGGCACTACCGCAAAAGGCACTCCCTTTTCTTTTTTAAAATATATTTTCTGGAACAATAATATTGATATTACCACTACAACCGGCAACCAGGTATTTAAGCACGAACTGGCGCATGTGCAGCAAAAACATAGTTACGATAAGCTGTCCATAAACGCCATACTTATCTTTTGCTGGTGCAACCCTTTCTTTTGGCTGATAAGAAAAGAGCTGAACATGATACACGAATTTATGGCGGATAAAATAGCGGTAGAAGATAGCAACACCGAAGCATTTGCCGCCATGATATTGCAAGCCACTTACCCGCAATACCGCTTCCCCTTAACTAATTCATTTTTTTATTCACCCATAAAACGAAGATTGGCCATGTTGACAAAAAACAAAAACCTAAAAGCCGGTTACATTGCACGTATACTGGTATTGCCGCTGGCAGTAGTACTGTTTGCCGCATTTACATTAAAGACTAAAACGTTTAAAAGCACTGCTCCGCCACATCATGCTAGTAAAAAAATTACGGTGGTTATTGACGCAGGGCACGGCGGCAAAGACTTTGGCGCCACCAGCCCTGACGGTAAAATTGCAGAAAAAGACCTCACGCTTTCAATTGCTAAAAAGATAATGGCACTAAACGCTGATGCTGATGTAAATATTATTTTAACAAGGGATAATGATGTGTATCAAAGCCCAATTGAAAAAGCAGGCTTTAGCAAAGCGCAACACCCTGATTTGTTTATCAGTGTGCACGTTGATAATGAAAAAAATAATTTAGAAAGGTCAGGCATGAGTGTATGGGTAGCTTCAAACCAATATGCAAACGCCGATAAAAGCAAGCTTTTTGCATCTGCCATTATAAATAAATTTGTTAATGATTATAGGTTGCCAGTAATTGACGGGCTTTTACAGCGGACAAAGGGAATTTGGGTTTTGCAAGAAGAAGAATGCCCTGCAGTATTGATCGAGGCAGGTTTTATAACCAATAAAAAAGATGTAGCTTATGTGCAAAGCGAAGAAGGTAGAACAACCATTGCTAAAAATGTATTGACGGCCATTGAGATGTATGCGGGCGCACAACATCAACCTTTCAATGCAACAACTGCTATAGATACCTTGCCAACACCTACTCTAAAACCTGCACCTGCACCAAAAAACAAAATACAACCTGAGCCAATGGCTGATAAAAATGTCGGCGGCAAAACTAAAATTGTGCAAGCGCAAGAGGTGGGCAATAAAATTTTTACCAAAGTAGAAAATGAAGCAAGCTTCCCCGGAGGCGATAGCGCATGGAAAAAATACCTTGAGAAAAATATTGACCCAACGGTACCGGTTAAAGAAGGCCGCCCACAAGGAGAATATAAAGTAATAGTAACTTTTATTGTAAAAAATGATGGCAGTATTGCAAATGTTACAACAGATAATTACAAAGGGTCTAAAATGGCTGAGCAATGTATCAATCTAATTAGAAAAGGGCCTAGATGGGTGCCTGCTACACAAAATGGTAGATTAGTAACTGCTTACAGAAAACAGCCAGTAACATTTGTAATTCAAGAACAATAAGCTTCATCAAAACCGGAAAGTGAATCCCAAAGTTTACACCTTTGCAAAAAGTGTAAACTTTGGGATTTTTATGTTTAATAAACAATGGTTTCATCCTTCACCTTTATCACCAACTCCTTTTTATCACTAGCCTCAACCCTGCCAATTACCTGCGCATCAATATTAAAAGTCTTCGCGGTTGATATCATCATTTCCGCATCTTCCGCAGCGCAATAAACTTCCAGGCGGCAGCCCATGTTAAACACTTCGTACATTTCTTTATTAAGGCTGTTACTGCTTTTTTGTATGATATTAAAAATTTCGGGTGGCGTAAATAAATTATCTTTTACAATCCTGAAAGTATCCGGCAAATATTTCATGCACTTTGTTTGTCCGCCGCCACTGCAATGTATCAGCCCATGTACCTTATCAAATTGGTTAGCCAATAAAACCTTTAGCACCGGGGCATACGTACGGGTAGGCGAAAGGATAAGCTTGCCGATAGTTGTTGTAAAAGGTTTGCCTTCAACAGTAAAAGTAATGCTGTCGGCAATTTTATGTTCGCCAATATATACCACTTCTTCCGGTAGGCTGGTGTTGTAGCTTTCTTTGTAATTATCTGCGTAAAACTTACTCAGCACATCGTGCCTTGCAGAGGTTAATCCGTTGCTGCCAATGCCGCTGTTATAGTCCGTTTCGTAAGTAGCCTGCCCGTAACTGGCAAAGCCCACAATAACATCGCCTGCTTTAATTTTATCGTTGCTTATTACTTTGCTTTTAGGGTAACGGCAGGTCATGGTGCCGTTAACTGCAATTGTGCGTACCACATCGCCCACATCAGCGGTTTCGCCGCCGAGGTAATGTATGTTTACGCCAAAAGTTTTTAACTGGTCAAAAAACGCCTGTGAGCCGTTTATAACCTCCGATATTACTTCACCGGGAATTATGGTCTTGTTCCTGTCGATGGTAGAGTTAAAAACAATATTATCGTACACGCCCACACAAAGCAAATCATCCAGGTTCATCACTATTGCATCTTGCGCAATGCCCTGCCATACGCTGCTGTCGCCGGTTTCTTTCCAATACAAATAAGCCAAAATACTTTTAGTACCGGCGCCATCGGCATGCATCACGCTCACATAATCGTCATCGCCGCCTAAATAATCAGGGTAAATTTTGCAAAATGCATTCGGGAACAGCCCTTGGTCAAGGTGCTTGGTAGCAGCATGCACTTCTTCTTTTTGGGCACTTACCCCTCTTTTATCGTAAAGGCTCATAAAAATATTTTGAATCGCAAAACTAAATTTCAATTACCAATTAACCATTAATAATTTTCAGGTAGTTTTGCATCACCAAAAATGAAAGTTCACTATAACATACAACAGCTACCGATATTCCATAATGCAGTCATCACTATCGGCACGTTCGATGGGCTGCATAATGGGCACCGAAAAATAATTGAGCTAATGCAAAGCGAGGCCGCCAAAGTAAATGGCGAAACGGTTATAATTACTTTCGACCCACATCCAAGGCAGGTGGTAGCCAAAGAAAAAGCACCCCTTTTTTTAATAAATACATTAGCAGAAAAAATCAGCCTTTTAAAAGACGTACACATCAATCATTTAGTTGTGGTATCTTTTAACGAAGCCTTCGCCAACCAATCAGCAGAACAATACATTGCAAACTTTTTGGCAAATACTTTTCATCCGCATACCATCATCATTGGTTACGACCATCGTTTTGGCAAAGGCCGCAGCGGAGATTATACACTGCTGGAAGATAAACAGGCGCAGTATAATTATGTGGTAAAAGAAATACCCGTGCACATGTTAGAGCATGTAACCATCAGCAGCACTAAAATTAGGGAAGCGTTATTGCACGGCGATATTGAGACGGCAAAAAACTTTTTAGGCTACGATTATTTTTTTACCGGCACTGTTGTTACCGGTAACAAACTAGGCCGCACCATCGGCTATGCCACAGCCAATTTGCAAATAGACGATGACTATAAATTAATACCTGGCAACGGCGTATATGCAGTAACAATCAACAGCGAAAAAGCCGGCATTAAAGATGCATCCGGTATGATGAACATAGGTATCCGCCCCACTATTGAGGGTACCAACAGGGTGATTGAAGTAAATATTTTTGATTTTGATAAAGATATTTATGGCGAAAAACTTATCATCACCCTAAAAAAATACCTGCGCAGCGAAATAAAATTTAATGGGCTGGAAGCATTGAAAAGCCAACTGGCAATAGATAAGGAGGATGCCATAGCTGCAGTAAGTAATTAGTGCTGCCACATTTGTGCTGCCTGATTTTCTTTCGGCGTAATGACAGGCTGTTGATTGCAGGATACGGTGCATTGTTGCAATGGTATGCCTGTCCAAAATTCCATCACGGTTTATAAAGCAAAAAATTAAAAGTTAACGGATGATTAAAAATCCGTTTTACCCTTTAATATTACTGTTAAAATCCCCTCACATAGCATTTAATAAATTTTTATATAAAGTTGTTAAAAAACTAAGTATATTGGTTTAATCCATCGTACGGTAAACAGTATACAATCCCGAAATCATTTTATTAACATCCTTAATCCGATAAATATATTTAAATAAAAAATGACAGGTTTCTC
This sequence comes from Ferruginibacter sp., assembly GCA_025351645.1. Lineage (GTDB taxonomy): Bacteria > Bacteroidota > Bacteroidia > Chitinophagales > Chitinophagaceae > Ferruginibacter. The sequence goes on along the minus strand of JANXVN010000290.1, from coordinate 73,192 downwards.
GTAAAGCGGCATTCAGATACATACAGTTTTACATTAAATAGGCGCCAATTATTCTATCCCCCATAAGTGTGCTTTGCACTATATTTTTTAGGTTGATTTTTTTTAGCAGAAATTAAAGCCTAATGCTGAAAAACCAGTTAAACCTTGTAAAAATCAGGTCAGGTCAGGACAGGACAGATAAAGATAATGGTTGCTTTATATTTATCTGCTAATTACCATTGCTTGCCAATAGCTACTTTTTATAGTACATGCAGGTATTTTTAAAATTATTATAATGGCCAATACCAAAACCAATAGTATCCTCCATTTTAAAAAGAAGTATATCATTGGGTTGATTATTTTTTTTATCTGCGTTACAGCCCCGTTTTTTTTGTTCCATATACAAGCTGCCCCTTTAATAGAAGCTCCTGCCAAAGATGGTGCTTTTTGGTTATGGAACTTCCTCGGGCGCTTGCATCCAATAGCCGTACATTTCCCGGTAGGGCTTATTTTATTTGCTGCTATACTGGAACTTTTTACGATAAAGGACTTTAATTCTACACTTCGCCCGGGTATTAATTTATTGGTTATTGCCGGTGTTTTGTCTGCTGTTATTTCCGCCATTTTAGGGTTGCTGCTGGCACGTAATGGCGATTACAGCAAAACTATTTTAGCGCTTCATCAATGGATTGGCATTGCCACCGCCAGCCTTGGCGTACTAGCTTTATTTTTATTGTTGCGCAACCAAAAAAGCAGCCAGCCATGGCTTATAAAAGCTTATAGAGGCTTAATGTTTTTTACTGCCGTTGGTGTAACAGCAGCCGGGCATTTTGGTGGTTCATTAACGCATGGCAGCGATTATCTTGCAGAAACAATCCCATGGAGCGAAGGTTATAAGCCTGTTGAAAAAAAAAGTATTGATTTTGCTACGTTTAAAAATGATACCAGCAAGCTAACCCCCAAACAGGAAGCCGAATTGAATGTGCAGGTAAGGGCAATACTGGCCCACAATTGCTACAAGTGCCATGGGGCAGATAAAGTTAAAGGCGACCTTCGGCTTGATATGAAGGACATGATATTTAAAGGCGGCGAACACGGCGCCGTGCTTATAGCCGGCAACCCTATGGAAAGCGAAATAGTAAAGCGCATAACATTGCAGGGAAATGATAAAAAAGCAATGCCTTCAAAAGATAAAAGGCTATCTGCAGAGGAGATAAGCACTATAAAATTCTGGATACAAAAAGGCGCACCATGGCCAGTTAATTCCGCCAAAGATATATTGTTTCGGGTAGCAGTATTAGCGCCTCGTAACCCGCCATTGCCACCAGCAACCGCTACGTTTACAAACCCTGTAGACCTGTTTGTAAATGACTATTTTAAAAAGAATAAAATAGCCTGGCCCCAACCCGTTGATGACAGGACATACCTGCGAAGGATTTACCTGGATATTATTGGCTTGCTGCCTTCGCCAGAAAAGGAAGCCGCTTTTATAGCCAATAAAAATATAGGTAAAAGAGGTGCAGAGGTAAGGCAATTATTAAACCAAAAGGATGACTATGCAGCCCATTGGATAAGCTTTTGGAACGATGCCTTGCGCAACGATTATACAGGCACCGGCTACATTACCGGAGGGCGTTACAACATCACTGACTGGCTATATGCGTCTTTAAAAAACAATAAGCCCTACAATCAGTTTGTTCAAGAACTAATAAGCCCTACAGATGAATCAAAAGGCTTTATAGAAGGCATTCAATGGCGGGGTGTTGTTAATGCCAGCCAGCGTACAGAAATGCAGGCGGCGCAAAATGTATCCCAGGTTTTTTTAGGCCTTAATTTAAAATGCGCTTCTTGCCATAACAGTTTTGTAAGCAACTGGAAGCTAAGCGATGCCTATGCTTTTGCCAACATCTTTTCAGACAGCTCCCTCGAAATAAACCGCTGCGATAAACCCACCGGAAGATATACTGGCCCGGCAATGCTCTGGAAACAATTAGGCACCATCGATAGCGCTGCTAAAACGATTGTAAAAAGAAAACAGCTTTCGGAAAATATAACTAAGCCGGAAAACGGCCGTTTGTACCGCACCATCGTAAACCGGGTATGGAACCAGCTTTTGGGCCGCGGGTTGGTAGAGCCGGTTGATGTAATGGACAACGAGCCTTGGAGCCAGGACTTGCTGGATTGGATGGCTTATAACTTTGTAGAAAATAAATGCGACATTAAAGAGCTCATTTATCTTATCGCTACCTCCAATACATATCAACTGCCGTCTGTTGGGTTTAAAAACCCTAATAAAATTGGCGCACCCGATTTTGTGTTTACAGGCATGCTTCGAAAGAGATTATCTGCCGAACAATTTGCCGATGCTGTTAGCTATGTTATAGAGCCGGTGTTTGGAGATTCGTCGCTTGGCTATAACTATTATAAAAAATTAAAGCCCGTAGAAAAACCATTATTTACAAGAGCATCGCTGGTAGTCAATAATCCATTATTAATTGCATTAGGCAGGCCAAGCAGGGAAACAGTCTCCACCGGCAGGGAATCGCAGGCTAATCTACTGCAAGCACTGGAACTTACCAAAGGCGATAAGCTTAATGGCGCTTTAAAAAAAGGGGCAGAAAATTGGAAAAAGAAATATAAAAATGGCGATGTTATCATTAAGCAATTATACAATCGCGGGCTGGGACGTATGCCCACACAAAAAGAATTTGAGGTAGCAAAAAAAGCCATCGGCGATAACCCGGATATAGGTGCCATACAGGATTTATTTTGGGCAGTTGTGTTGCTGCCAGAGTTTCAAATTATTTATTAAACCGTTTTAAAAACAGCTAAACTGAAACAATGAATGAGCTTAACAGAAGGCAGTTCCTCAAAAATGCCAGTGCTGCTACATTGGCCGCACTGGCGGCGGGCGCGCCGGTTACCAGCTTTTTATCTTCGTGCAACAGTAATAAAATAACATCCAAAGCTGATACGGTTATATTGCTTTGGATGGCTGGCGGCATGTCGCATACAGATACCTTTGACCCCAAAAAATTTACGCCTTTTTCAAAGGGCATGGCCGCCAACAGCGTCCTGAGTACCTTTCCTCAGGTACCTACAGCCTTAGATGGGATTTATTTTTCTGATGGGTTGGCAGCAATCGGTAAAGTAATGGATAAAGGCACCCTTGTACGTTCTTACACGGCAGCCGATATGGGCTTCATTTTACATTCCCGTCATCAATACCATTGGCATTCCTGCTACCGCCCGCCACAATCAGTGTTAGCACCACATTTAGGTGCCTGGATCGCTAAGCACCTGGGGCCGGTAAACCCTGTAATACCTGCTTTTATTGATATTGGGCAACGCTTTACTTTAGGTGAAGGAGAAGAATTAAAAGCTTTCCATAGTGCTGGTTTTTTAGGAAATGAGTTTGGCCCGTTTGTTATTCCAAACCCATCAGCGGGGTTGGATGGCGTGCGCCCACCGGCAGGCATGTCAAATACCAGGTTCGAAAAAAGGAACCAGTTATATGATGAACTGATAAAGCAAAGCCCTACCGGAGAATTTGGCAGCGACTACCAGAAGGAATCTTTAAAAAAGTCGATGGAGCAAGCATATATGTTGTTGAAATCGCCAGAATCGCAGGCATTTGATTTAAGCAAAGAGCCTAAAGCAAGCTACGATATTTATAACACTGGCAAGTTTGGCCTGGGCTGCCTGATGGCCCGCCGGCTTACAGAACAAGGCGCCCGGTTTATAAGCGTAACAACAGAATACGAGCCCTTTAAAGGCTGGGATACGCACGAAAATGGCAACACCCGCATTAAGGATATGAAGCAGCAGATTGATGCCCCAATTGCGCAACTTGTTAAAGATTTGGAACGTACGGGCCGCTTAGAAAGGACCCTGATTATTGTTGCCAGCGAATTTAGCAGGGATATGATGGTAGAAGGCAGGCCTGATGCAAAGGTGCAGGAGCAGGTAGAACAACCCGATATTATTAGCGACATGAAGAACTATGGCATGCACCGGCATTTTACAGATGGAGGCAGCATGCTGCTGTTTGGCGGCGGCATAAAAAAAGGGCAGGTATACGGCAAAACGGCAGATGAACGGCCTTGCAAGACGATTGAAAAACCAATAGTAATAGACCAGGTGCACCAAACAATTTATCATGCGCTTGGCATTCCGGAAGATGCGCATTATGTAGTGGAAAAACGGCCATTCTATACAACACCGGATGGGCTTGGCAAAGCAGCAATGGATTTGTTTGGGTAAGTTTAAGTTCCTCCTCAATTAATACTGTATCTTTTATTTCTAAACCTGTGGCAGGCACAAGGCAGTTTGTAACTTACTGGTTGCCACTCAACAGACACAGGCTTATTAAAATAAACAGCTTTAAATAAAATCAGCCAAATGAAAAAAATTATACTGCTTCTTTCTTTGTGGCAGCCTTCTTCCTTACGTGCGCAAAGCAGCATCCATCCTCAAAATTTGCGGTGCGAATACCTTGCTGATCCGGAAGGTATTGATGAAGTGGCGCCAAGGCTAAGCTGGGCATTGGCTGCAAAAAACCTGCATCAATACGGGCAATTGCAAAAAGCGTATAAAATACTGGTAAGCACCTCTATAAAAAATGTAAATGCGGATAAGGGCGATTGCTGGAACACTGGCTGGGTGGCCGCCGATGCCATGCAACAAATTGTTTACAAAGGCAAGCCCATTGTATCCGATAAAACTTATTACTGGAAAGTTTGTACAAAAGACGAAGCGGGAAAAACATCGGCATGGAGCAAAACGGCGCATTGGAGCACCGGGCTTTTAGAAGCTGCAAACTGGTCGGCCAAATGGATAGGAAGCGGTGACGTACAAAACCCTAAGCAAATCGATTGCAGCATGGCAGGCCCCTGGTTCCGCAAAAGTTTTTATTGTAAAAAGCAACCTGTAAAAGCAATGCTGTTTTTAGCCTCTATAGGCTTTCATGAGTTGTATGTAAATGGCAAAAAAATTACGGAAAATGTGCTATCGCCTTGCGTAAGCAACCATTTAAAAAGGGCACGGTATATTACTTACAATATCAGCACAGCATTAAAGCCAGGCAAAAATATAATCGGTGTATGGCTAGGTACATCCTGGTCTATCTACCAATCTTATGCAAGCGATGATAAGCCACGCTCACCAATTTTTATTGCGCAGGCAGATGTTTATGATGCCAGTTTAGCAACACCATCCTTGCGCATACAAAGCGATGATAGCTGGAAAACGCACCCAAGCCCCAACAAGCTTTTGGGCTCCTGGTCGTTTGGCCATATGGGGGGAGAATTATGGGATGCTACGCAGGAAATTGCCGGATGGGACTTACTTAGCCTTGATGATAAAAATTGGAAAAATGCTACGGCATATCATCCATCATTGATCCTTTCTGCTCAAATGGTAGAGCCAAATAAATTGTACCATAAAATAAATGCGGCAAGTATACAATCCAGGCCAGATGGATCCTTCAGGGTGGACATGGGCGTAAACTTTGCAGGTTGCACAGCCATTAAACTAAAAGGCATGCCTGGCCAACGCATTGAGCTGCTGTTTTCTGAAAGGGAAAAAGAAGACATGACTTTTGACATACACAGCGCCTTTATTATTGGGCGTACAGGAACAGGTGTTTTTAAAAACCGTTTCAATTATAGTTCTGGTAGATGGATCACAATCAAGGGCCTAAAGAAAAAGCCTGCCCTGGCTGATATACATGGTTGGGTTGCCCGTACCGCTTATGAAGACGCTGCTACTTTTACCTGCTCCGATACTTTACAAAACTGGATATACGATAAAGTAAAATGGAATTTTGAAAACTTATCGCTTGGTGGTTATGTGGTCGATTGTCCGCAGCGGGAACGCCTGGGTTATGGCGGCGATGCGCATGCTACTTCAGAAACGGGCATGTTCAATTATAAGCTTGGTGCTTTTTATACAAAGTGGATGGAAGACTGGCGCGATGTGCAGGGGACAAAAGCAATGGATTCTTTAAATTATGGCGGCAATGCCGATGATGGTATTTTGCCGCACACAGCCCCTACATTGCAGGGCGGTGGTGGCCCGGGCTGGGGTGGCATCTGCGTAACGCTTCCCTGGTCCATGTACCAGCAAGAGGGCGATACAAGGATACTGGAAACCAATTTTAATTTGATAAAAGGCTGGCTGGCATTCTTAAGTTCTCATGTAAAAAATAACCTGCTGGTACGCTTCGGAGGTACCTGGGATTTTTTAGGAGACTGGCTTTGGCCCAACGCCAACGCAGAAGGCATGAACAACGGCAAGCCGCAAAATAGCTGTTTCAATAATTGTTACCGCGTATACAATTTAAGGACGGCCGCAAAAATTGCAAGGGTAATCGGAAAAGATGCGGAGGCAAAATTATGGGCGCAGCAAGCCAATGAATCTGCAACCGCCATCCAACAAAAATATTACAATCCCAACGACCATAGTTACTCCGATAGTTCAATGGGCAACCTTGCAGCCGCATTGCTGGCTGATATCCCTCCAGCTTCAGAAAGGGCTGCTGTTATGCAACGGCTTGAAAAAGAAATTTTGGTAGTGCGCAATGGCCATATCCATGTTGGCATAACCGGTGGTGCAATGCTGTTTAAATTGTTAAGGAACGAGGGAAGGGACGACCTGCTGTACTCGATGACGATGCAAACAGACTACCCCGGCTGGGGATACATGAAAGCCAGCGGTGCCACCAGCATCTGGGAAATGTGGGAAAAAGATTTGCCCGGCCACTCGCTTTTGCACAGCTCTTATTTATATCCCGGTGCCTGGTACATTGATGGGTTTTCAGGTATAAGAAAAAAGCCTGGTACCATAGGTTTCCGCAGTTTTATTGTACGCCCGCCAAGCTTCGCCAACAGTACAGTTACCTGGAGCAAAGCAACTTTTAATTCGCCTTCCGGCTTAATAAAATCTGGCTGGCAAAAAAAGGCAGGCAATCTTTATCTTGACATAACGGTTCCACCAAATACCGCAGCAACTGTTTATTTTCCAGCTGATGATAGTACTCAAATAAAAGTTTCTTCTGCATGGGCCACAAAGGCGGGCTATCAAAATGGCTATCAGCTTTTCGAGCTTCCCGCAGGCGTATATACTTTTTCTGGTAAAGAAAAATTAATAGCTTTTAAGCCTATGCAGCAATGAAACGTACAAGGCTCCGGCATATAGGTTTGCTTACAAGCATACCTTAACGGCGGCAAAATATAAGCTCTTAAATATTACAATCATTAGCCTGATAATTTACTTGGAAGTAAACAAATTCAAAATATTTTTAGCATAGCAATTAGTGCGTACCCCAAAGCCGCTGCGGCAATGGGGCCGGGCTATTCGCTACAATCTTTTTTTGCGGGCGGCCCGACAAAAAAAGGATTTTCGCTACTATCCCTTACGCTTCGTACCGGGCAGTATTGGTTGTTGTAAAAGCAAAATGGTTGAAGGGAAGAAGGGGCTTGTTTATTAGCCGCAAATTATGATTAGGTTATTTAGATTGCATTTCAAATTTTCGTTTAGTTTTATGCCCCTCGGGCTTACCCTGTTTGTAGCCGAAAATGCAGGGTAATAAAAGTGTGTAGGTACGCCACTAACAAAGGGTAACTGCTATGCAATATTTGCCAATTTTGTATTTTATTGTTACAAACAGGTAGCGCCTACGGCGCATATCAAGGCTAGCCCTTCGGAATATTTATTTTGTAGGTGCCTGCTGTTTTGTACAAAGGCTCACCTAAGAATGTAGAGTTCAAATTTTCGTTTTGTTTAACCCCATAGGCCGCTTGTTAACTATATGTTGAATTTGTATTTTTCCCCAGCGAGATAATCTCTTTGAAGCAAAATAAGATAGTGTATTTTATCCCAGGGGGTAACCTGTTTGTAAAAACATAAAATGTATACTTGGTTTTCAAAAAGGTATTCTTGTCGATGCACTAATTCTCTACTGCTTCCATTGTAAAGGCTTTAAAAATGATGGCAAGGTTATAGCCCCAGCTATCCTACATAAAATCCAGGCAAAATAATGAACGAAAACAATACAAAACGCCTCTCACGCCTTACTGCAATTTTAACCCAGCTGCAAACGAAAAGGATATTAACTTCTACAACGCTTGCTAAAAAATTCGGGGTAAGTATCAGGACGATTTATAGGGATATTAAAGCATTGGAGAAGGCGGGGGTGCCTGTATTAATAAAAGACGGTAAAGGCTATTTATTAATGGATGGATACAGGATTTCTCCAGTTATGTTTACTGAAAACGAGGCAAATGCTTTAATCACTGTTGAACAATTAGTGCTCAAAAATAGAGATAGTTCTCTCATAAAAGAATATACCGAAGCGGTAAATAAAATAAAGGCCGTGCTATTATATTCAACAAATGAAAAAGCAGATTTACATTCCAAAAGGATTGCTGTTAGCCCTGCCCTGCCAAATACAAACACGAGTAATTCTTTGTCCTTGATTCAAACCGCATAGACAACTTTTAAGGTCCTGTATATCTTTTATCAGTCAGAAGGCAAAAAAGAAAAAACAAAACGGAGCATAGAGCCATTTGCTTTGTATTACAGCCTGCAAAAGAGTTGGGCCGTTATTGCCTACTGCAGGCTACGGAAGGATTACAGGATGTTCCGTTTGGATAGGATATTGAAAATTGATTCTCCTGATGTAAGCTTCACACCGCATAAACTAACCCTAAAAGAATACCTTGATAGTAAAGAAATTTTTTTTATAACCCCTGACATACGTTTGTCATAGTGCCAGTTTACTTTTGCCTTATCCATTAATTCATCAACAATTAAAACAAAAGAAAAATGAAATTAGTATCATTAAGGATTATTACAGCCGACATCAAAACTTTAGTCAGTTTTTTTGAAAAAGCAACTGGTATAATTGCAAAGTAGGCCACAGACGACTTCGCAGAGATAGTTACCAGTTCTTTCACCCTCGCCATTGGAAGCACCCAGACAGTAGCTTTTTTTGGGGAAGGGGTTGCTCAGCCAGCCGCAAACAAAAGCGTTATCATAGAATTCCTTTTTGAAAATGTGGATGACGATTATGAGCGGATTAAAGATTTGGCCAGTAAGATTGTGCAGAAGCCGACAACAATGCCATGGGGAAACCGTTCATTGTTATTTCGTGACCCGGATGGTAATTTAATCAACTTCTTCACACCAGTAAGCCCTGAAGCTATTAAGAAATTTGCTTAACGGAAACAGCTGGTAGCCTGATACATACAGCAAACTTTAAGTACCAAACAAAGTATTGTACATTTGTTTTCAATGTGGTTTTTGTGTTGGCTCAGCAATAACTGCCCCACAGTTGCAGCGCCTTAGAATATCAGTTATTTTATAAAACAATTCAGTAAAAAAAGTGTACCAGCAGGAGCAGGTTCCATATTAATCCGTGCTTATTTCCTGGTTGGCCCAATAAGCCATCCTGCTATACCTAAACGTATTTAAATATTCGCCTAAATAAAATACAACAATATATTGTCAGGATCTTTAGTCAATTTTGTACTTCAAAAATCTTCTGGTATTTATGGTAGTAAGCATATTAGGCTGCGGCTGGTTTGGGCAGCCTCTCGCAAAATCTCTCCTTAGCAAAGGCTTTGAAGTAAAAGGCTCAACGACTTCACCAATAAAATTGCCGGTGCTAAAATCAGGTAATATCCCTGCTTATCTTATTGATATTTCGTCTCCAGAAACCAGCGTTATCGACCCGTTGTTTTTTACGTGCAACATCCTTGTTATTGCAAACAACGTCAGGATAAATGATGGCCAAAAATACCTAGCACAAATAGGCACGACTATAGGTTTAATAAAACAGTTCAAAATAAAGAAAGTGATTTTTATAAGTTCAATCAGTGCATACGGCGAACCATGCGCACCCGTAGATGAAGATACAAAGCCAACCCCAGTAACGGTTTCGGGCAAATTATTATTACAGGCAGAAAAATTGTTGCAAGCACAGCTTACATTTTCAACAACTATCATCCGCTTCGGCGGACTAATTGGCCCCGGCCGAGACCCAGGTAATTTCTTTGCCGGAAAATCAAATATCCCCAACGGCGATGCACCAGTTAACCTTATTCATTTGGATGATTGTATCGGCATTACGGAAAGTATTATTTCATCCGATATTGAAATTGAACTCATCAATGCCGTTGCTCCCAGCCATCCAACAAAAAAAGCCTTCTATACAGCCGCATCAAAAAAATCAGGCCTGGCCATACCTTCATTTATTTCCGGCAAAACAACATGGAAAATTGTTGACAGTATCAATACCGGAAAGCTATTGAAGTACACATTTAAAATTAGGGACTTGCTTACATGGGTACAATAGCAATGGGCCAATAAAAAAGAACAGTGGTGTAATTACTAAAAGGAGCTCAAAAAAACAAGGCTTAGTATTTAAGCCAAGCCTGATGGAAAGCAATGATTTAATAGTAAGGTTGTTTAACCCACAAAATACTTCGGCCAACCAGCAAATAACTTTTGATGGTACTGCTGTAAGCGTCGATTTAATAGCATTAAACGGCACCACAAAACAGCATTTAGTGCCGATAAAGAATCAATCAAAAAAAATGAGGATAAACTTTACTACTCCAAAATTTGGGGTACGCACCATATGGCTTAAAAATTTTAAAGTTTTATCTTTACAAGATGAAAATGATAAAAAGAATGATATCGTTATTGCTGGCTTCTTTAGTGGCAATGGCAGCACAGGCTCAAAATAATGCACACTATGTAAACCCGTTTATCGGCGCCAGCACCAGTGTTGGCGATGCTGGCATTTACCATGGGTTGGGCAAAACTTTTCCGGGTGCGGCAACGCCTTTTGGTTTGGTACAGCTTAGTCCTAATACTATAACCGGCGGCGATAATGGTTCTGGCTATAGCTATGAACATACCAGTATAGAAGGTTTTGCCTTCACGCAAATGAGTGGTGTAGGCTGGTACGGCGACCTTGGTAATTTTTTAGTGATGCCAACAACCGGCCAATTAAAAACAAGTGCGGGTACACTCGGTACAAGCGGGCAAGGTTATCGTTCCAACTATAATAAAAAAAGCGAGCAAGCTTCAGCAGGATATTATTCCGTTCAATTAACCGATAAAAGTATAAAGGCAGAAATGACTGCTGCACCACATAGTGGCATCATGCGGTTTACTTTTCCGGCAAATAAGCAGTCACGCATACAGATAGATTTAGCGAGAAGGGTAGGCGGCACCTCCTCTTTACAAAGCGTAAAAGTGATAGATGAGCATACTATTGAAGGCTGGATGAAATGTACGCCCGATGGCGGCGGCTGGGGCGATGGGGCTGGCAAGGCAAACTATACAGTTTACTTTTATGCAAAGTTTAGCAAGCCGTTAAAAATTTATGGCGTGTGGAGTGTGGACATTCCCGATACCGCCAACAGGCATAGGGAAGCGGTAGAAAGCAGTTACTACCAGCAACGCATAGTCGCAGCAATTATATCTAAAAATACTAAACAAAAAGAAGGCAGGCATTTGGGTTTTTATACAGAATTTACTACCGCTAAAAATGAACCGGTACTTATAAAAACTGGTATTTCTTTTACGGATATAGCAGGTGCAAAAGCAAACCTCACTGCAGAAATTGCCGGTTGGGATTTTGATGGCGTGCATAAAAAAGCTATAGCATTGTGGGATAAAGCCTTGGGCAAAATTAACATAGAAGGCGGTACGGACGAAGAGAAAAAAGTATTCTACACTGCGTTGTACCATACCATGATAGACCCACGCTCTATGCAGGATGTTACCGGTAAATATATTGGGGCAGATAATAAAATTCACCAAAGCAGCAGCTTTACCAAACGTACTATTTTTAGTGGCTGGGATGTGTTTAGGAGCCAGATGCCGTTGCAGGCAATCATTAACCCAACGGTAGTGACTGATATGGTAAACTCGCTTGTTACGATGGCGGACGAAAGCGGAAAGCATTATTTAGAAAGGTGGGAGTTATTAAATGCGTACACCGGCTGTATGATAGGCAACCCCGCCATACCAGTGATAGCCGATGCTTATGCAAAAGGCATCCGTGATTTTGATGTGCCTAAAGCTTACGGATATGCAGTGAATACAACAGAAAAATTTGGCAATGGCGATAAGGGTTTTAGTTCCGATATAAGTATTTCCAGCACGTTGGAATATGCGTTTGCTGAAAGCTGCCTTGCTGACTTGTCTAAAGCCTTAGGTAAAAATGATGACGAAATAAAGTACCGCAAACGGGCACAGAGCTATCGCAATATTTTCGATAGCAGCACCGGCTGGTTTCGCCCAAAAAATAAAGAGGGCAATTGGGAACCGATGCCTGCGGAAGGAAGGATGAAAGATGATTATGGTACGATAGAATCTAACCCCTACCAACAGGGATGGTTTGTTCCGCACGATGTAGATGGTATGGTGCAATTGATGGGTGGCAAAGAAAAAGTAGTTGCAGACCTTACCAGCCTGTTTGAAAAAACACCACAAAATATGATGTGGAACGGCTACTACAACCATGCGAACGAACCTGTGCACCATGTGCCCTTTTTATTCAATAGGGTAGGCGCACCATGGCTTACCCAAAAGTGGACGAGAGCCATCTGCAGCCGCGCTTACCACAATGCGGTAGAAGGCTTAGTAGGTAATGAAGACGTAGGGCAAATGAGCGCCTGGTATGTGCTGGCGGCAAGCGGTTTCCATCCCATAGCTGCGGGTAATTTACGCTACGAACTAACAAGCCCGGTGTTTAGTAAAGTAACCATCCGGTTGGATGCGAAATATGCTACCGGCAAAACCTTCACCATTATAGCCGCAAATAATTCAGCCCAAAACATTTACATACAAAGCGCCACGCTTAACGGAACGCCGTACCCATACTGCTTTATAAGCCATACAGATATTGTAAAAGGGGGTGTATTAAAATTACAGATGGGCAATGCACCAAATAAAGGTTGGGGAAAAACAAAATGATTATCCAATGGAATTAAGTTAATTGTTTTTGCACCGAAGGGGCTAAGCTCCCCTCCCCCTTGGAGAGGGGTTTTGGGGGTGAGGTAAAAAGCAACGCTTAACTTAACTATATTAATAAAAATATTGACAATTAATTGATGAATAAACTAATAAAAAATTATTGTATAGCCTGGCTCGTTCTTCCTGCTGCAAGCAATGCAGCAGCACAAGATGCAGGCTTAGTGCGCTACGTAAATACTTTACAAGACACCAACTCTAACTACGGATTATCCTACGGCAACACTTACCCCACAACTGCACTGCCATTTTGCATGAACCCCTGGAGCCCACAGACTGGCAAAAATAGTGATGGATGGAAATATACATATACCGACAGCAGCATCCGCGGCTTTGGTGAAACGCACCAGTGCAGCCCATGGGTTGGAGACTACGGTGTGTTTACTTTAATGCCTGTTACAGGTGCTTTGGTGGTAGATGAAAATGCAAGGGCTTTATCTTTTAAGCATAAAAATGAAATAGCAAAACCTAACCACTATAAAGTGCAATTTGATAACGGCATTATTACAGAGATTGCACCTACCGAAAGAGGCAGCCATTTCAGGTTTTCATTCCCCAAAGGCAAGGCGGCAAATTTAGTGTTGGATGGCTATACAAAAATGAGCATGGTCAGCATCGGCCCAAGTAAAAATGAAATCAGCGGTTATGTTACCAATGGTGCGTTTGTGCCCAACGGCTTTAAAAATTATTTTGTTATCAGCTTTGATAAACCCTTTAAAAGTTTTGGTGCCTGGGAAAATAAACAGCATACTATTTCAAAAAATAACAGCACTGCGGAAGGGGCCGGCATTAGTGCATTTATACAGTTTGCAGATGGCGCCACGGTGCAGGCAAAAATAGCTTCTTTTTACATAAGCCCTGCGCAGGCACAAATTACCTTGCAAAGAGAATTAGGTAAATATTCATCCTTTACCCAAACACAAAACGTTGCGGCGAAAGTGTGGAACGATTTGCTGGCAAGGGTTTTGGTGGAAGGCGGCACTGAAGAAGAGAAGGCTACTTTTTACTCCTGCGTATTTAGGGCAAGCTTATTTTCTCATCAATTTTTTGAGTATAATGCAGAAGGGAAGCCTGTTTATTACAGTCCGTATGATAGTAAATTGCATGAAGGCTACATGTACACCGACAATGGTTTTTGGGATACTTTCCGTTCCCAATTTCCGCTAACAAATATTTTGCACCCTACCATGCAAGGGCATTATATGCAAGCATTATTAGCGGCGCAGCAACAGTGTGGCTGGCTGCCTGCATGGAGTGCGCCGAGCGAAACTGGTGGTATGTTGGGCAACCATGCGATATCTTTATTAGCAGATGCATGGGCAAAAGGCATCCATACTTTCAGCCCTGATCCAGCATTAAAAGCTTACTGCCACGAAGCTACTAACAAAGGCCCGTGGGGTGGTGCTAACGGGCGGCAGGGATGGAAAGAATATTTTCAGATGAGCTTTGTGCCTTACCTTTTATCTGAAAGCTCTACCACGCAAACACTGGAATATGCGTACGATGATTTTTGTGCTTACACGTTAGCAAAAGCCACCGGCAATACTTTTTACGAAGGCATATTCGCCAGGCAGATGTACAACTATAAAAATGTTTTTGATACCGCTACAAGCTTCATGCGTGGAAGGCAGGCCAATGGAGATTGGACGCTCAATTTTGACTCGCTGGCGTGGGGCGACCCATATACTGAAGGCAATGCGTGGCACTACAACTGGTCTGTTTTTCATGATATACAAGGGCTGATAAACCTTACCGGCGGCGATAAAAAATTCGTTTCAAAAATAGACTCTCTCTTCTCGCAGCCTAACACCGTGCATGTGGGTGCATACGGCCAAACCACCCACGAAATGATGGAAATGGTGAACGCAAACCTCGGGCAATATGCGCAGGGCAACCAGCCCATACAGCACCTCATCTACCTATATAATTATGCTGGCGAACCATGGAAAGCGCAAGCCCATATACGGGAAGTGATGGGTAAATTATACAACGCTACAGAGAATGGTTTCCCTGGCGATGAAGACCAGGACGGCATGTCATCCTGGTATGTGTTGAGTGCCATGGGTATCTACAGCGTGTGTCCTGGCACTGATGAATATGTAATTGGCAGTCCGGTTTTTAATAAGGTTACCATCACTATGGAGGATGGAAAAAAGTTTGTGATAGAAGCCAGTAACAACAGCAAGCAAAATGTGTACATACAAAGCGCTGCCTTAAATGGCAAGCCCTATACGCACAACTGGATAAAGTATGCTGATATTAAAAATGGCGGCATATTACATTTTGAAATGGGCAGCGGGCCAAACAAATCAATAGGTTTGCAAAGAGAGGACAAACCTTTTTCATTATTAAAAAATTAAGGTTAAAATGAAGAAATTATTTTTTATAAAGGGTTTATTTGTAGCGATGGTTTTGTTGCATGTAAATGTACAGGCGCAGATTAATTACGCCGCCAAAGTAAATACGCAAATTGGCAACAAGGGCAAAGGTGCCGGTAAAGAAGAAGCTTACCTGGAGGCTGGTTATACTTTTCCCGGCGCCACTTACCCCATGGGCATGGTGCAGTTTACGCCAACATTTTTTCATCCCAACAAAGGTTTTGTGGTAAACCAGATGAGTGGTGCCGGTTGCGAGCACATGGGCAATTTTCCTACCATGCCATTGGAGGGAAAATTGAATGCCTCGCCTTACGACATGATGGGGCTGAACCCAGGTTTTATCATTCAAAAATCTACCGCAGGATACTTTGGCGTCAAGGCTGGCGATATCAATTGCGGCCTTACGGTAACGCCTCGTACGGGCATGGCGGCTTATAAGTATCCATCAAATTCTAAAATTGGTACAATCATTATTGGTAGTGGTTTAAACGGTACTACCATGACCAATGCTTCCATAAAAATTACCACCAATACAACCTGTGAAGGTTATGCAGATGGCGGTTCGTTCTGTGGTTCTGCAGCCAATTATACGGTTTATTTTGTGGCTGAATTTGATGTGCCTGCAGTTAGTAAAGGCACATGGAAAGATAAGGGATTACGCAACGGTACGTATACTGCCACCGGTGCTTTCTCTGGTGCATGGTTCACTTTTAATGTGGCTAAAAATAAGCAGGTGCGCTATAAGTTTGGCATCTCGTATGTATCGTTACAAAACGCCAAAGAAAATTTAAAAGCGGAGAATAATGGATGGGATTTTGAAGCGGTTAAAAATAAGGCCATCGATACCTGGAACAATTATTTAGGTAAGATAGCAGTAGCCGGCGGAACTGAGGATCATACCATACAATTTTATACGCACCTTTACCATTGCTTTACGCACCCTAATATTTGCAACGATGTAAATGGGCAGTATGTTGGTGCAGATAATAAAATTGATACCGTAGCAAAAGGCAACTATTACACCGCCTTCAGCAGTTGGGATACTTACCGTACGCAGGTGCAACTGATAAGCCTGCTAGCACCGGAAGAGACAAGCGATATGATGAATTCCATCGTTACGTTTGCACAAAAATCTGGCGGCAGTTTTCCAAGATGGGTATTGGCTAATACAGAAACAGGCATTATGCAGGGCGACCCCACAACAATTTTAGTTGCCAATGCTTATGCATTTGGCGCAACAAATTTTAATACCAGCGCTGCGCTTGAAGTAATGCGCAAAGGTGCGGAAGTACCCGGTGCTACATCGCAGCAAATGCTTACCCGCCCTTATTTACAGCAATACTTGGATAAAGGGTATGTCAATGCTTCTATGAGCCTTGAGTATGCTTCTGCCGATTTTGCCATTGCACAGTTTGCAAAACAATCAACCAACAATAATGCTTTGTATGATACGTACCTACATCGTTCCCAATCATGGAAAAACCTGTACGACCCATCAACCAACTGGTTGCGTTCCAAAGATGAAAATGGCAATTGGAAGAAGTATGACGAAGACTGGAGGGAGGCATCTTATAAAAATTATTTTTGGATGGTGCCGCATAATTTAACCGGGCTTATCAATACAATGGGCGGTAATAAAGCAGCAGAAAAAAGATTGGATAGTTTTTTTACAAAGATTAATGCATCGTATAACCAGGAGTGGTTTGCAGCAGGCAACGAACCGGATTTTCAGGTGCCCTGGATTTATAATTGGATAGGCAAGCCTTATAAAACACAACAGCTTATTAAGCGCATCATTAAAGAGCAATACAGCAACAGCCCAAGTGGTTTGCCGGGCAACGACGACCTTGGCGCAATGGGTGCCTGGTACGTATTTGCAAACATCGGGTTGTTTCCGATGGTACCCGGCGTAGGTGGCTTTTCTATCAACAGCCCATCTTTTCAAGATATAAAGATCCATCTTAAAAATGGCACTTTGCATATTACCGGTGGCGATGAAAACAAACCGTATATCAACTCATTGCAATTAAATAACCAGCCATGGAACAGCACCTGGTTACCGCTTGATAGGATTGACAATGGAGGCGAAATGTCTTTTAGTTTATCTGATAAAATAAATACTGCTTGGGGCATTGATAGCATACTTCCAAGTTATGATGTGGCTGCTGCAAAAACTATTCTTCCAGATTGGGCATTCGGCCCATTCATCCGTCCGCAAAATGTAAACCCGGTGCTTGCTCCCGATACTAATTCTGTTTTCAATTGCCCAATGAGAGGCGAAAAATTAAAGTGGGAAGCCAACGATGTATTCAACCCGGCAGCTACGGTTAAAGATGGAAAGATAATGGTGCTGTACCGTGCCGAAGATAAATCCGGCACCGGCATTGGTGGACGTACCTCCCGTATTGGATTGGCTGAAAGCATTGATGGCATTGTGATGCAGCGAAAAAAAATACCAGTTCTTTTTCCCGCAAAAGATAACCAAAAAGAATTTGAATGGACGGGCGGTTGCGAAGACCCAAGGGTTGCGGTTACCGAAGATGGCACCTACATGATGCTGTACACCCAGTGGAATAAAAAGGTGCCGAGACTTGCAGTGGCCACCTCTAAAGACCTAATCAACTGGAAAAAATATGGTGCCGTTTTTAGGAAAGCCTTTAACGGAAAGTTTTTTAATGATGCTACAAAGTCTGCTTCTATAGTTACAAAAATTTTCAATGGCAAACAGGTGATTGCCAAAATAAACGGACAGTATTTTATGTATTGGGGTGAAGCACATGTGTACGCGGCAACCTCAACGGACCTCGTCAATTGGACACCGTTGGTAAATGCAGATGGCAGCTTAAAAATATTGATGTCGCCAAGAAAAGGATATTTTGATAGCCAGCTTACAGAATGTGGCCCGCCTGCAATAATGACGGATAAAGGCATTGTGTTACTGTACAATGGCAAGAACCTTGACAACGAAAACGGGGATAAAAATTACACCGCCAATAGTTACTGCGCAGGGCAGGCTTTATTCAATGTAAGCGACCCTACTATATTTATTCAACGATTAGACAAGCCCTTTTTTATACCCACGGAATCATTTGAAAAAAGCGGTCAATACCCTGCGGGGACGGTCTTTGTAGAGGGGCTCGTATCTTTTAACAATAAGTGGTTTTTATATTATGGCTGCGCCGATTCAAGGGTAGCAGTAGCTGTTTTTAACCCTTCTGATAAGAATAATTAAAGACACAAACATGAAAAAATTATTAATCGCCATCGGGCTTTTTGCAAGCGCATCATTGACGGCGCAAATTAAAAAACTATCTCCGTTTAAAGTAGGGGATAAGGTAGCATTTGTTGGCAATAGCATCACGGAAGCAGGATTTTACGAAATGTATGTCTGGCAATATTACATGCTTCATTTTCCACAAAGAAAGATACAGGTTTTAAATGGCGGTATTGGCGGCGATGTTGCAGGGCAAATATTGGATAGGCTGGATGCCGACATCTTACAAAAAAAGCCTAGCGTGGTAGTGCTTATTTTTGGGATGAACGATAGCAGGTATTTCGAATACTTCAACAAGCCCGAAGCGGAGGTTAGGAAAGAGGCTGTAGCAACTTCTTTCAGCAGTTATCAACAGATAGAAAAAAAATTATTGGCGCTACCAGGCATACAAAAAATTATGATGGCTTCCTCGCCTTATGATGAAACGATGACTGGCCCTAAAAATAATTTCCATGGCAAATATGCTACCATGATTGAGATAGCCAACTTTCAGGAAGCGGCTGCTAAAAAGAATATATGGGGCTTTGTAGATTTGATGCGCCCCATGACGGCGATCAATGAGCGGGAGCAAAAGCTTGATACCAATTATACACTTACCGGTACAGACAGGATACATCCGGGCAACGCTGGCCATTTTGTAATGGCGTATTTCTTTTTAAAATCGCAAGGGCTAACAGGCAGTGTGGTGGCTGATGTAGTTATCGATGCGGCAACAGGTAAACTGCAAAAGGCAGTCAACAGTTCCATAAAAAATATTGTAACAAAGGGCGGTAAAGTTTCTTTTGATTACACGGTCAGCTCTTTGCCTTTTCCAACAGACACGGTGCCACGGTGCTGGGGCAACACACAAAGGCAATCTGATGCATTAGCGGTAATACCATTTACAGAGGAGTTTAATAAGGAGTTGTTAACTATCAAAGGCTTAAAAAGCAGCGCACCTTATGTGCTAACTATTGATGGCGAAAGGATACGTGGCTGGCAGGGCGGACAGTTTGCCAAAGGGATAAACCTTGCAGTGGTTACCAACACACCGCAATATCAACAGGCTCAAAAAGTTGCAGGCTTACTATTAAAATACCGCGACCTTGAACAGAAGCTGCGTTCTTACTACTGGCTGCAATTTAATTATTTTAAAAAGAAAGGCATGATGTATTTGGATACACAGGCAGCTATGGATTCAGTAACTACTGCTGCGGCAAAAGACTGGGCCGTAAATTTCAAAAAAGAAAATTATCAGGACGCACGGAAGAAGGAGGTGCGTAAAGGATGGGAAAAGGAAATGGCAGTTTTGATAGATGAGATGTACAAGCTAAGCCAGCCGGTAAAGCATACAATTTCTGTAGAAGTGGAGCTGGTAAATTAATGTATTAAGTATTAAAATTAAAGTTTAACTGCTTTGCAGTTGGCTGAGGATAGAAAAATATTGATTTCTTAACTGTCAACGTTTAAAGTTTCTAGCATTTTTTATTGGGTCAGGGCAAAAAAATAACCATTATGCCAGTAAGTGGCGATATGGCATATATTTAAAACTTGTTATCTTGTTGGCTAACACTAATTTTTTATATGAAGCTTACATTTTTAGTAATTATCACTTTTACAACCGGCATAACCAGGCCGCCTGTCTATAGCCAGGTGCCGGGTTGTACAGATGCTGCGGCAAGCAATTACAATGCCTCAGCTACGGTAAATAACGGCAGCTGCACTTATAGCGCAACCACTTATACGCCGCCAATAAAAGTGGACCCCATAAGCGATACTTTGGTAGAAAGCAGCGGGTTGCAATGGGCTGGCAATGCGCTATGGAGCTTTAACGATGGTGGAGGATCGGTAGCTATTTACCGCATTGATACGCTTACAAATACCTTGCAGCAAAGAGTTTATCTGCAAGGAGCTACCAATGTAGATTGGGAAGATATCGCTTTTGACGGCACTTATTTTTACGTAGGCGATTTTGGCAATAATGCTAACGGTGCCCGTACTGACCTTAAAATATATAAATTTTTATTAAGCTCCATACCAGCTGATTATAACGCAAACCCGGTGGTAACCATCCCCGCAGGGCAAATAAACGTTATTAATTTTATTTACAGCGACCAGGGCATACCCGTGGCCACAAGCAATAACAATACAAAATACGATTGCGAGGCAATGATAGTTAACAATGGAAAAATTCATTTATTTACAAAAAACTGGATAGCGCTAACAAGTACCCACTATGTTATTAATAGCCTTGCCGCAGGCAATTATACCGCCACGCCTGTAGATACATTGGCAACTGGTTTTTTAGTAACTGCCGCTGATAAATCTCCCGGGCAGGACGTTATTGCATTATTAGGATACCAGGCTACTGGCTTTGGAAATCATTTTATGTATTTGCTTTCTGACTATAGAGGCGAAAACTATTTTGGTGGCAATAAACGAAGGATCGATTTGCCCAATGCGCTGGAAATGGGGCAGGCAGAAGGGCTTGCTTTTAAAAATAGTACCGATGGGTATATCAGCAACGAAAAAGTTGTGCGTAACGTTTTTGGCACTATGGTTACTGTAAACCAAAAATTGCATGGTTTTAATATAAGCAATTATGTAAGCAACTTAATAACCACTTACATTTTTACAGGCAATGGCAACTGGGATAACCCCGCCAACTGGAGCAGCAATAAAATACCTCCCGCTATATTAACTGGCAATAGCCAAATATTAATCGACCCTTTGGATGGCGGAAATTGCGTATTGAATATTGCCTATACTTTATCTGCGGGAGCAAAAATTATTGTAAATAACAACAAAAATTTTGTGATACAAGGAAATTTGACGCAGCAGTAAATTATTGATTGGAAGTTATTATAAAACGAATTATTTTGTAAGCCAGCCAGCCAGTTCAATTTGTTGGCACCTTGTAAATAAATATAATAATGTGGCATGGTATAAAAAAATAGGGGCTGAATAGAAATTCTGCCCCGCTTTAAATCCAATATCCTATGAAAAACCGAGACAAACCTAACCATCTTTTTTTACTGGTTGCAACCTAGTCGATGAAAGGTAGGATGCAGTAGACAAAACATTATTTATTAGCTGTAAGCCGTTTAATTATGTAAAATGAAGTATTTTTATGGCTTATTATGGCTTATCCGCTTACTTATATAATTGTAGATGATGATCCTGTTTATATGGAACTTACATTGCAGTACCTTCAAATGATACCCGACCTCACTTGCCTGGCATCTTGCGATACCGTTATAGAAGCTAGTAAACAGCTACAAGAATTTTTGCCCGACTTATTAATACTGGATATAGAAATGCCTGGCTTAAGCGGGCTGCAGTTGGCAAAAAGCCTTACAAGGCTGCCTTTAATTATATTTATAACATCGCATAGCCATTATGCTGCTGATGCGTTTGAGGTAGATGCAATAGATTATCTTATAAAACCAGTAATGCCCGAACGCCTGATAAGGGCCGTGGAAAAAGCGAGGGCGCTGCATGAAATGAAGAATTCTACAAAACAACACGAAGGCTTTAGAATATCCAACGATCTTTCTTTTTTTATAAAAGATAAAAATGCTTTTATAAAAATTAACTATAGTGATGTGCTGTACATAGAATCGCTAGGTGATTTTGTAAATATTTTTTTAAAAGATGGAGAAAAAAAGATAGCCTTGGTAAGCATGAAAAACCTGCAACAGCAACTGCCTCCCACTTATTTTATACGCATTTCCCGCACGCACATGGTTAATAAAGATAAAATTACTGCCATTGAAACCAACATGCTGCAACTGGATAAAATCCAATTAATAATTGGTAAAATGTATGCAGAAGTAGTTTTACAAGCCGTAATCGGCAATACGGCGGTTAAAAGGTTCCTCTAAATTTTAAGTACATAATGTATAAATTATTTTTTTTTAGTTACTGTATGGCCATGGCTATAAGTGCTACAAGCCAAAGCCGGCAACAGGTTGATAGCCTGCTTACTGCAATTGACAAAGAAACTGCCGATACCAGCCGGTTAAAGCTATACCATAAAATAGGCAATTATTATATGGATAATAACCCTGGCAAAGCAGTTGAATATTTTGAAAAAGCACAAGAGATAGCGAAAACACTTAATCGTCCTTTAACAGTCGCCAACGATTTTTATGATATCGCATTTTGCTACCGTTTAAAATCTGATTATAAAAAATCGTTAGCCAATTACCAGCAGTCTGCCAAAATTTACGAGCAGTTAAAAGATAGCCACCGGCTTACCAATGCCTTAATGTCTATTGGTGTAGTGTATAGCGAAACAAAAGATTATAAAAAGTCGGATGATTATTACAACCAGGCAGAAGTACTGATAACCACTTTAAAAGATAGCTTGCAGCTGATGTCGCTTTTTAACTCAAGAGGCACTATTAACGATGCCCAAAAGCGATATGATACGGCTATGTATTTTTTACAAAAATCTTATATTATAGCATTGGCCTTACACAATAAAGATGCTATTGCCCAGGGCTTGTCTAATATAGGCCTTACCTACAAGCACCAATTAAAAACAGCAAAGGCGATGAATTATTTTGATACATCGCTGGCATTGCTGCAAAAGGAAAAAGCGCCCGCAGATGTTATGGGGGCACTGTATAATAATATTGCCGCAACGCAGGCCCAGGCTGGCAATTATGAAAAAGCAGCTGCTGCATTTGTTACCAGTATTGATTATTGCCGCCAAAGCAATAACCCTTATATCGAAATGGAAAACTACCGCAACATGGCAGATATGTACGGACAAATGAAAAGTTTTCAGCAGCAGGCTAGTTATCAAAAAAAGTATTACGATATAAAAGACAGCCTTTTTACCAACGACAATAAAAACCAGCTTACTGAGCTGGAAGGCGACTATCAACTAGATAAAAAAAATATAGAAATCGTAAAAAAAGATGCAGAAGTAAGCAGGCAAAAAAGCCAGCGGAATATTTCCATCATCATTGCCCTGGCAACGGTTTTGTTATTGGGGGCAGTGGCTTTTTTATATTTAAAAATTAAAAAAAGCAATACCCTCCTGCAGGATAAAAACGAGCTAATCAGCCTGCAAAAAAATGAATTGCAAACGCTCAACCAGGTAAAAGACAGGCTGTTCAGCATTATCAGCCACGATTTGCGCAACCCGCTCAATACCCTGCACTCTTTTTTAAAATTGGCTGATAACGAAACGATATCAGTAGAAAAAAAGCAGTTTTTTAAGGTGCAGACCATGATGGCTGTAATAAACACTAGCGATATGCTGGATAATTTACTGGCATGGGCAAACGTGCAGATAAAAAATACGCAGGCAACTATTACACCAGTAAGCATAACCGATTGTGTGCACGATGCGGTGAGCCATGTACAGGCCCAGGCGGTACAAAAGCAATTGCATATCCATCAACAAATAAACGTGGCTATGGCAATAAGTGATTATGATATCTTATCTATTGCGCTGCGTAACCTGCTCACCAATGCCATAAAATTTAGTGCGGCCAACAAGGCAATATTTATTACTTCAACTAATACCAATGGTAAAGTAGCCATAACAGTAAAAGATGAAGGGATAGGCCTTAGCGAACAACAGATAGCAGCAATTTTAAGCAAACAAAACAATTCCACAAAAGGCACGAAAGGCGAAAAAGGCAGCGGGCTAGGATTATTTTTAGTGATGGAATTATTACACAAAATAAATGCTGTTTTGCAGATAGAAAGCGAGCCCGATAATGGCAGCAGCTTTACCATATTGATGCCGGTAATGTAGCATTTATTATGCACACATAAAATTTATAAAATGTAAAATATCTAAGGCCTTATTTCGTTTGTATTTGTTAGATAGTTAAACGTTAGAAATGAAGCACACATTACTTTTTATTTGTTTTTTAGAGTTACTGACTGTGGCTTCCAAAGGGCAGCGCTTAACTGCAGATAACCTGCTAGCTGCCGCTGCTTCATCAAAATCAAAAATTGATGGCTATCTGTTAAAAAATGGTTACGGCATAACCAAAAAAGACCAGTTTGGCGACACTGTTTTAAGTACTTACGAATTCAAGCTATCCTACAGTAAAAAGGATAAATCGCCGCAGCCGCATCCCGATTCATCCACCCATTTTTTTTATAGGTCAGATATAAACGGAGCTGCTTGCATCACTTACCAAACATCTTCCCTGGCAGAGTTTACGCAATTGGCAAATCAATTTAAAACAGCAGGTTTTACTAGCCACAAAAGCATTGATTCTTTAGTAAAAACTCCCCTGATTTTTCAACAGGGAGATATGAGGGTTATTGCCTATCCTAAAAATGAAGATATTTTTAAAATGTATTGTATACAGGTACAAAAACAGCAGTCGGTAGATTCAAAAAAGCTACGGTATGCCGATGACCTACTTTCTTTTACTTCGCAGGAATACCTGGCGTTTTATTTTGGCAAAGAAAATGTAAAAGAAGATACCTATTATTTCCCCGATAAAGAATTGGCTAAATGTTCCGTATTATTTTATAATACCGAAAGGCAGGTAGTTTTTATTTGGCAAGACCAGGAAAACAACTGCACCATCCGCCACTTGCTTTTTGGTGGCCAGCAAAGCCTGGAAAGCCTTAAGGATAATGATGCCTTTGTTGCAGAAAACAAATGGCAGCTAAAAAGCGGCATCCGCGCCGGCATGACGTTGGCAGAACTCAGAAGGCTGAATAATGCCGATTTTGAATTTTATGGAGGGCGGTCTGCAAACCCGGGCGTAGTATTAGCTGATAATACCGGCAATATTAATTTTGTTAAAGAAAAAGTTACACTAGGGTGCATGAATTGCAGTGACAATAAATTTTTGATAACCACAAAAATAAGTGCCGATGAAGCCCTTACTGATGAACGTATACTTTTTGTACTTTCTATACAATTAAACCCTTAATTATTCGCCTTATTCTTTGCCCGCTTACAATTAAATTAACCCTCCTAAACCTACACCAAATTAACTTGTGTAATTAATCCATCGGTTATATCTACTGAATAATTTAACCCTGCTTAACTCATTTATGTACTGCCTATGTGCTATAAAATGTTTAATTTGGAACATTATTATAATACAGTCAAATACGCTTGTATGGCAATAGGTAAAAAAACGTTTATAATTATGTTGGCAAGTTCTTTAGCTGCAATAAATGAGGCAGGTGCCCAGTTGCAATACCCTGTTACAAAAAAGGTAGACACCACCGACACTTATTTCGGCACAAAAGTAGCTGACCCGTACCGCTGGCTGGAAGATGATAAAAGTGCGGAAACCAAAGATTGGGTAACGGCTCAAAATGTAGTCACGCATGCCTATCTTGATAAAATACCTTATCGTAAAAACTTTCAAGAAGCCATAGAAAAAGTATTCAACTACCCCAAATATTCTGCTCCTTTCAGAAAAGGCGAATGGTTTTATTTTTATAAGAATGATGGCTTGCAAAACCAAAGCGTTCTATACCGCCAACAAGGGTTGGATGGTGCGGTTGAAGTTGTGATTGACCCTAATAAATTAAGCCCCGATGGTACCACACGCCTGCAACTATTTTCTTTAAGCAAAGATGGCAAATACGCTGCAGTAGGCCTAAGCAAAGGCGGAAGCGATTGGCAAACCTATTATGTAAAGGACATGGCAACCGGCAAAAACCTTGCAGATGAATTGAAATGGGTAAAAATAAGCGGCGCCGCATGGAAAAGTAATGGCTTTTATTACAGCCGTTACCCATCTCCAGAAATTGGTGCCAGCGATTTAAGCGCCAAGAATGAAAACCACCAGGTGTATTATCATATAATAAATACGCCGCAAAGCGAAGATAAGCTAGTGTATGAAAACAAAGAAAATCCTCAACGTTTTAACACCGTAGAAACCAGCGAAGATGAACGTTATTTATATTTGGATGTTAGCGATAGGGGCAAAGGCTTTGACGGCAACGCCATTTATTTTAAAGACCTAACAACCAGCAACGATACCGCTTTTAAGCCATTGGTAAAAAATATAACCAATGATAATTACAGCGTGATAGATAACACAGAAACACATTTTTTATTAAAGACCAATGCAGGTGCGCCCAATGCAAAAGTAATTGCGGTCAGCATAATTAATCCCGATTTATCAAAAGCCGTCACCATCATTTCAGAAATGCCGGAGCCAATGCAAAGCGCCAGCACCGCAGGAAGAAAATTATTTGTAGATTATTTAAAAGATGTAACCACCCGTACCTATGTGTACGATATGAAAGGCAGATTATTGCAAGAAGTAAAGTATCCGGGATTGGGCAATGGCGGACGCTTAGGAGGCAATAAAGATGATAAGTTTGTGTTTTATATTTTTACTTCTTTTACCGTACCGCCAACAATTTACAAGTATGATATTGCAACAGGCAACAGCAGCATCTTCCGCAAGCCGGAAGTAAGCTTCGCCCCTGCAGATTACGAAACCAAACAAGTGTTCTATACATCAAAAGATGGTACTAAAATACCCATGTTTATCATCAGCAAAAAAGGCATTAAGCTAGATGGAAGTAATGTTACTTTATTATATGGCTACGGCGGTTTCAACATAAACCTTGAGGCTGGTTTTAGCGCAACCTTGCTGCCGTTTTTAAACGCCGGCGGTATTTATGCACAGGCTAACCTTCGCGGCGGTGGCGAGTATGGCGAAAAATGGCACCATGCAGGCATGCTGCTGAACAAGCAAAATGTATTTGACGATTTCATTGCCGCAGGCGAATATTTGATTGCTCAAAAATATACCAGTAAACAAAAACTGGCCATCCGCGGAGGCAGCAATGGCGGCTTATTAGTCGGTGCCGTAATCAACCAGCGCCCCGATCTTTTTAAAGTAGCCATAGCACAAGTTGGTGTAATGGATATGCTGCGTTTCCATAAATTCACCATCGGGTGGAACTGGATTGCAGATTATGGCAGCAGCGAAAAAGATGTCGCCAATTTTAAAAACCTCTATGCGTTTTCTCCCTTGCATAATATAAAAGAAGGCATCAGTTATCCGGCTGTTTTGGTAACCACGGCAGACCATGATGATAGGGTAGTGCCCGCACATTCTTTTAAGTACATTGCCACGCTGCAGGAAAAATACAAAGGCAACAACCCGGTTTTAATACGCATTGATACTAACAGCGGCCATGGCGCAAGCAATACCAAAAAAAATATCGAGACGATAGCAGATATTTATTCTTTCATTTTTTATAACATGGGCGTAAACCCAACCTTATAATGAAAATATTAATAACCGGCTCAAACGGCCTGCTGGGCCAGTATTTGGTAAACACTTTACTAAATGAAACCGAGCATGAAATAATTGCCACTAGTAAAAGAGAACCTCGTTCTGTACTGCAGG
This sequence comes from Ferruginibacter sp., assembly GCA_025351645.1. GTDB lineage: Bacteria > Bacteroidota > Bacteroidia > Chitinophagales > Chitinophagaceae > Ferruginibacter. The sequence continues at coordinate 45,158 of JANXVN010000290.1, read as the reverse complement.
ATAGCCGCCTGCATTATCACTCGCTGGATATAACCGATGGCATGGCCGTAAACCTGCTGTTGGAAAAATTGCAGCCAGATACTGTCATCCATTGTGCGGCCTTAACGCAGGTAGATGAATGCGAAGAGAACCCGATAAAGGCCTGGGAAATTAATGTGACCGCCACTCGTTTTTTAGTAGATTCGGCTAAAAAAATAAATGCCTTCTTCATCTTTCTATCAACAGATTTTGTGTTTGATGGCATGAATGGCCCTTACAAAGAAGAAGATACTGTTGGCCCCGTAAGTTATTATGGAAGCACAAAAGTAGCCGCCGAAAAAGCGGTAGAAGAAAGCGGCCTTCCACATGCTATAGTACGTACCTGCCTGCTATACGGCAATATTTTATTTGGCACAAGAAGCAACATCATCACCTGGGTAAAAGAAAACCTGGAGCAGGGCAAAAAGATAAAAGTAGTAAGCGATCAATGGCGTACACCAACGTATGTAGAAGACTTGGCAAAAGCAATTGTATCGATAGCACAAAAAAAAGCGCAAGGCCTCTATCATATTTCCGGCGAAACTTTTTTAAGCCCTTATCAAATGGCTATAACAACGGCAGCATATTTGAAGCTTGATGCATCGCTAATAGAAAAAGTAGATGCTTCCGTATTTACGCAACCAGCTAAAAGGCCAGCTACTACTGGCTTTATAATTGATAAAGCAAAAAAAGTATTAGGTTTTGCCCCAATAAGTTTTGAAGAAGGCTTAAAAAAGATGCTGCCGTAAAAAGTGTGGTAGCCAATACAATTGTTGTCCCGGCTAATACAGCAGCTATAGCCTCTCTGCCCTCTAAAGGAGGGTTTCAGACTCTACGAATTATAAAAGCTCTTCAAATTGCCTACGCTAGGACCCTCCTTCGGAGGGCAGGGAGGCTGTCTTTTACATCAGTTTTTTAGGGAACTTTTACCACTAATTATGGGGCTTATGCTGCACCCAGTCTTCACCGTAAAGTTGCATTTCCTTTGCGTCTTTGCTTCCTTGCATCTTTGCGAGAAACAAAAAAACTACATCCTTTCCGGCACCCGGATGCCCAATATTTCCATGCCACTTTTTAAAGTATTTGCGGTCATAACCGCAAGCTGTAAACGCAGTTGTTTTTTAGCCGGCGTTTCTGCATTGGCGATAGAATGTTCTGTATAAAAAGAATTAAAAGTTTTAGCAAGGTTAAAAACAAACATAGCAATTACAGATGGGTTGTGCTCTGTACAAGCCGTCTCTAAAGCTACCGGATATTGCTCCAGCATAACAATCACTTCTTTTTCTAATTTCAGCAAATCGGCATCCGCTAAAGTGGTAATTTCTACCAATGGTTCTTTACGTAAAATACTTTTTATACGTGCATACGTATATTGCACAAACGGCCCCGTAAACCCATGAAAATCAATGCTCTCCTCCGGATTAAAAACCATTGTTTTTTTAGGGTCTACACGTAACAGGTAAAACTTCATTGCACCTAGTCCAATCGTGTCATACAAATCCGTCAATTCGGCCGGCGTAAAATCTTTTACCTTGCCCAATTCTTCCGTATGCTTTTGCGAAGTAGCTATCATTTCATCTACCAAATCATCAGCATCAACCACGGTGCCTTCGCGGCTTTTCATTTTGCCGGTGGTTAATTCAACCATGCCATAACTTAAATGCAAAATATTATCTGCATTGGGCATACCCAGTTTTTTACATATTAACTGAAGCACTTTCATGTGGTAATTCTGCTCGTTGCCAATAACGTACAGGCTGCTGTCAATTTTATATTCTTCGTATTTCTGTAGTGCCAGGCCAATATCCTGCGTTATGTACACGGAAGTCCCATCTTTGCGTTGTACCAATTTTTCATCCAGCCCATCAGCAGTTAAGTCTATCCAAATGCTTCCATCTTCTTTTTTAAAAAATACGTTTTTATCCAGCCCTTGCTGCACAATATCTTTCCCCAATAAATACGTGTTGCTTTCATAATAAGCCTTATCAAAGTCGCTGCCAATGCGCTTGTACGTAATATCAAAGCCTTCGTACACCCAGCCGTTCATCTTTTTCCAAAGTTCAATTACTTCCGGTTTTCCTTTTTCCCAATCCAGCAGCATTTGCTTGGCTTCTTTAATAACCGCGGTATTATTCCTGGCAATTTCTTTTATCTCCTCGTGCAGCTTAGTAATTTTTTCCGCATCTTTTATTTCATCCTGCTTTGTTAAGGCAATCAATATTTTATCAAGCTTTTCTAATTCAGCACCGCTAAAATCAGATAGGTCGGCCAACTTAATTTTATTGATCAGGATTTGGCTTTCGGCTTTCAGGTCATCTTCAAAGCGCACATAATATTCGCCTACCAAATGGTCGCCCTTTATGCCGGTACTTTGTGGCGTGGCACCGTTGGCATATTTCTGCCAGGCAATCATGCTTTTGCAGATGTGTATGCCACGGTCGTTTACAATGCAACTTTTTATCACCTCATATCCATTTGCTTTATAAATTTCAGCAATGGACCATCCCAAAAAATTATTTCTTAAATGCCCCAAATGCAACGGCTTATTAGTGTTGGGCGAAGAATATTCTACCATCACCTTTTTTCCATTGTTTTGTTGTTTGCCAAAATCAGCATTGCTGTAATTTGATTGCAACAAATCCGTCCAAAAGCTTTCCGTAATGGAGAGGTTCAAAAATCCTTTAATTATATTGAAAGAAGAAAATAATTCAGGATGGTTGCCGGTAAGATACCCCCCCAATGCATCGCCGATAACTTCCGGCGATAATCGGAGCGACTTAACCAGCGAAAACATCACAATAGTATAATCGCCCTCAAACTCAGGCTTGGTAAGGTTAATTTGAAAATCTTTTTCGGTAAACGAATGGTTGTATAAAATGGATAATGCAGCGGCGGCATTTTTTTGAATGGTAGTTACTATCGACATGCTACAAAAATAATGATAGATATACAAATAGATAGGTAAAAAGCACAAGATGGTAATGAAATTGAAAGAGGTGCTGCAATTTGTTGTGCTAGTCAAATATTCAAAACATAAAAAATTTGCCAATAGTACCTAATTAGGTAACTTTGCTCTGTGGAAGATTTCAAAGGACAAATACGAAGTTTAAAAGTATATGGTAATGACTTTTGGGAATTTTATAATGAGCAGACTAAAAAAGTTCAGGACCGTATCCTATGGACAATACGTGTTATCAGGGATATAGCATTTGTATCAGAAAAATATTTGAAGCATATTGATGAGGACATTTATGAGATTAGAGTAAGTTCAGGCAGTAATATTTTTAGGATTTTTTGTTTTTTTGATGAAGGTTAATTAGTAATACTTTTAAATGCCTTTCAAAAAAAGACGCAAAAAACTCCCATACAGCAAATAGAAAGGGCTAAAAAATTAAAGACGCAATATTATGAAGACAAAAAAAAATAGTTTGGTTGATTTGGAAACTTTTATAGACAATCAGTATGGCAAAACTGGAACAAAAACCAGGGAGAACTTTGAAGAAGGATATGAAGCATTCAAATTAGGGGTAATGTTGCAGGAAATGCGCCTGCAGAAAAACATGACGCAAGAGCAATTGGCAGAAAAGTGTGGCACAACAAAAAACTATATTTCACGAATAGAAAATAATGCCAGCGACATCAGGCTTTCTACCCTCATGCGTATAATAAGCAAAGGATTTGGGGCTCATTTAAAATTATCAGTCAATTTTTGAATATTGCAAGCTAGTATTTGATAAGGACCTCTTTGATAATTGATGCCCATCCAAAAAACTCCAATCAATTATCCACTTATTCATTATCAATTATCCATTATTATATACCTTTGCCGCCATTTCAAAATTATGATAAGTGTAAATAATGTTACCCTGGCTTATGGCAAAAGGGTATTGTTCGATGAGGTAAATATTTCTTTTGTAAAAGGAAACTGCTATGGTGTAATCGGTGCCAATGGTGCTGGTAAATCTACCTTTATAAAAATACTAAGTGGTGAAATTGAACCTAATAAGGGTACAGTTAGTATTTCTCCGGGCGAACGTATGGCTGTGCTAAGGCAAGATCATTTTGGCTTTGATGAAGCCACCGTGCTGCATACCGTAATGATGGGCCACAAAAAAATGTGGGACCTGATGAACGAAAAGGATGCTATCTACATGAAAGAAGATTTTACCGAAGCCGATGGGATGAAGGCAGGCGAACTGGAACATGAGTTTGGCGAAATGGGCGGCTATACTGCAGAAAGCGATGCCGCACAATTTTTGACTGAGCTAGGTGTAAAAGACGATATGCACCAAATGCTTATGAAGGATATTGGTGGTAATATTAAAGTAAGGGTATTGCTGGCGCAAGCACTTTTTGGCAACCCGGATATATTATTACTGGATGAGCCTACCAATAACCTGGATGTTGAAACCATCGCCTGGCTGGAAAACTTTTTAGCGGATTACCAGAATATTGTACTGGTTGTGAGCCATGACCGTCACTTTTTAGATGCGGTTTGTACGCATGTGGCGGATGTAGATAAGCAAAAAATTAAGATTTATACGGGCAACTATTCTTTTTGGTACGAAAGTTCTCAATTGGCGTCTCGCCAGGCATCTGATAAAAATAAAAAGCAAGAAGAAAAGAAGAAAGACCTGTTGGAATTTATTGCCCGCTTTAGTGCAAATGCTTCTAAAAGCAAGCAAGCTACCAGCCGTAAAAAAGCTTTGGATAAATTGGTTTTTGAAGATATTACTCCAAGCAGCAGAAAATACCCCGGCATTATATTTAAGCCCGAAAGAGAAGTAGGCAACCAGATCCTAAACGTTGAAAAATTATCTAAATCTGTGGATGGAAGGGTATTGTTCAGCAATATTACTTTTGATATTAATAAAGGGCAAAAAATTGCATTTTTAAGTCGTGACCATGTGGCGCTGACCGCCTTTTTTGAAATAATCAACGGCAAAATGCAGGCGGATTATGGCAAGTACGAGTGGGGTACAACGATTACCCCGGCTTATTTGCCCAATGACAATACCGAATTTTTTCACGGAAAAGAAAACCTGATCGATTGGTTGCGCCAGTTTGTGCCGCCTAACACAAAAGATGTGGATGAAGATTTTATCCGTGGGTTTTTAGGCAAGATGTTATTTAGCGGAGATGAAATTTTAAAGCAGATAAATGTTTTGAGCGGTGGAGAAAAAGTACGTTGTATGGTAAGCAAGATGATGCTGCAAAACCCCAACCTGGTTGTTTTGGATGAACCAACCAATCACCTCGATTTGGAAAGTATTACCGCTTTTAATGATGGGATGCTAAATTTTCCGGGCATTGTACTGATGACCACGCATGATCACCAGTTTATGGGCACGGTTGCCAACAGGATTATTGAAATTACACCCAAGGGAATGATTGACCGTTTAATGACTTACGATGAATATTTGGCAGATGACCGGATAAAGGCATTGAAAGAAGAAATGTATAGCTAACAAGCAACCTGCTTAAATAGGCAGTTACAATAACATTAACAAGGTTCTGTACTGTAAAGGCAGAACTTTATTGTTAGTATTGGATTAATTACTCTACTGCATACTTTATGAAAAAGAGCGTATTGGCATTTATAGATTTTTTTTACCCACCGTTTAAGAAAGTTATGCCTTTGCAAACTTTTAGGTATGGGGCTTGTGGATCAAGCACTGCTACATTAGGTTTTGTAGTTTTTGTGTTTTGCTACAAATATATATTTAAGCAACCGGAGTTTAGCATTGGTTTTTATGCTTTTAAAAGCCATAATGCCGCATTGTTCGTTTCTTTTTGTATCACTTTTGTTTACGGTTTTATATTGAATAAGTATATTGTATTTACCACCTCTAATCTTAAGGGGCATATACAGCTTTTCAGGTATTTTCTTTCTTTAATAATTAACCTGTGCATTAATTATGTGTTGCTGAAAATTTTTGTAGAAACTTTTCAGCTGGATGCAATTTTGTCACAAATAATTACCACTATCATTGTTATTTGCGCTAGTTATGTTACCCAAAATTATTTTACTTTCAAGGTAAAAAAAACACCGGATGCGCACGTTTTGTAACGGCCTTGCATCCGAAAAAGCCCAATAATGCATAATTAAAGTTCCCTGAAAAACTAAAGTACAAGAGTGCGACGTCCCCCGGCTGCCATTCGGACGGGCTTATGAAGCCCCACATAGCTATGTTTGGCCGGGGCAACTAATTTAATGTGCTGATCTGCTAATTCGATAACTAGCTAATTTTTTCAAATCTTAATAACTATCTAATTTAGTGGACGCTTGCTGTTTCACTAGCAAGTTTGCTAATTAGCACATCAGCTAATTAAAAGAAGCCTGCCATTTTTTCACTAAAATCCTTATGGCACAATCATTGAATAAATTTTATGAACAAAAAAACAATTAATCATGGGTAAAATTATAGGAATAGATTTAGGCACTACCAATAGTTGCGTATCTGTTATGGAAGGCAATGAACCAGTAGTTATTGCAAACGACGAAGGCCGTCGCACCACTCCCTCTATAGTGGCTTTTCTTAAAAATGGCGAACGTAAAGTAGGAGACCCTGCAAAACGCCAGGCTATTACCAATCCGCAAAACACTATCATGAGTGTTAAGCGCTTTATGGGCCATAAATGGAACGAAGTAACAGGCGATGTAAGCCATAGCAGCTATAAAGTTGTAAAAGGTGACAATGATACAGTCCGCATAGACATAGATGGCAGGTTATACACACCACAGGAAATTAGTGCAATGATCCTTCAAAAAATGAAGAAGACAGCCGAAGATTACCTGGGGTCTGAAGTTACAGAAGCGGTTATTACCGTACCAGCATACTTTAATGATGCACAACGCCAGGCCACTAAAGAAGCCGGTGAAATTGCAGGCTTAAACGTTCGCAGGATTATTAACGAACCTACCGCAGCAGCATTGGCGTATGGCTTAGATAAAAAAAATCAGGACCAAAAAATTGCGGTGTTCGATTTAGGTGGTGGTACATTCGATATTAGCATATTGGAATTAGGCGAAGGTGTTTTTGAAGTAAAAAGTACCAATGGCGATACTCATTTAGGTGGCGATGACTTTGATAAAGTGATAATGGATTGGCTCGCTGAAGAATTTAAAAAAGATGAAGCCATCGATTTACGTAAAGACCCAATGGCTTGGCAACGCTTGAAAGAAGCGGCTGAAAAAGCAAAAGTTGAATTATCTTCTTCTTCAGAAACTGAAATTAATTTGCCTTATGTAACTGCTGTTGATGGCGTGCCAAAGCATTTAGTTAAAAAGTTTACCCGTGCACATTTTGAAAAATTAGCAGATACTTTATTTGAAAGATGCCTGAAACCTTGTGAACTTGCTTTGAAAGATGCAGGTTTATCAATATCAGATATTAATGAAGTAATTTTAGTAGGTGGTAGTACCCGTATACCAAAAGTGCAGGAAATAGTTGAAAAGTTTTTTGGCAAAAAAGTTAACAGAAGCGTTAACCCGGATGAAGTTGTTGCCATCGGCGCATCTATCCAGGGCGGCGTTTTAAGTGGTGATATTAAAGATGTATTGTTGTTGGATGTTACTCCATTGAGCTTAGGTATTGAAACAATGGGCGGCGTTATGACAAGGCTTATTGAAAGCAACACCACTATCCCAACTAAAAAATCTGAAACCTTCAGTACTGCCAGTGATAACCAGCCAGGCGTAGAAATTCATGTTTTACAGGGAGAAAGGCCTTTAGCTAACCAAAACAAAAGCTTAGGTAAATTTAACCTTACCGATATACCGCCAGCTCCACGTGGCGTACCGCAGGTAGAAGTTACTTTTGATATTGATGCCAATGGCATACTTCACGTAACTGCTAAAGATAAAGGCACAGGCAAAAGCCATAACATACGCATTGAAGCAGGTAGCGGCTTAAGTAAGGAAGAAATTGAAAAGATGAAGAACGAAGCAAAGGCTAACGAAACTTCTGATAAAGCGGAAAAAGAAAAGATAGAAAAAATTAACCAGGCAGATAGCTTAATATTCCAGACAGAAAAGCAACTGAAGGAATACGGCGATAAAATTAGTGCTGATAAAAAAACACCAATTGAAACTGCTTTGGCGAAATTGAAAGAAGCCCACAAAACACAGGATTTAGCACAAATTGACACTGCCGTAGCTGAAATGAATGCAGCATGGACAGTAGCAAGCGAAGAAATGTATAAGGCCACACAAGATGGCGCAGGCGCCCAACAGCCACAAGGCGATGCTGGTGCGCATCAACCAAACAGTGAAGGTGGTGCTAACGCAGAAAACGTTACCGACGCAGAGTTTGAAGAAGTGAAGTAAATTTTATAAAGTAAGTTTAAGGGAGCCGCAGCAGTAATGTTGCGGCTTTTTTTAGCCTCTCTTACCTCCAAAGGCTACCGTTGGGACATATCTTTTAAAGAAATTTATCCAAAGGCATTGAGATCATAGAAACACACCATTTTGCCACCCGCTTTAGGAGATGGGCTACGCAACGGTTATGGGAATATATTGTAATGCCGTTATGTTAAGACCTTTTGGTAGAGCAATATTTAGTATTTGCCGATGGCAGCCAGTGAAGCATACACCCCTAAACATGAAATACGGGATAAACTCCACGGTTTTTATCATTGAATGACAAAGAGATACTGCTGTATGCAGGCAAAATAAGCCACGAGTTAGCTTTACAAAAAGCAAAAGCACGATACGTTCAATTCGATAAAAAACGCATAAAGGCAAATGATGCAACCGGAACTGATTTTGAAAGAGCAATAAAACAAATATCCTCCAATAAAAATAAATAAAAAACACTCAAAATTCAAAACACAAAAGCCATCTAAGAAGCCATCGAACCGAAAAAATCAGACATCCCACATCCCACATCAGACATATAAATTTTGCTTTAAACCTAAAACCTATCCGCTGTTAACCCTTTCCTAAAACTTCTTGCTTAACTATTGAAAAAACACAGTTTGTGGCTAACTTGCTACAAATAAAAAACGGGCGCATGAAGCAATTTTCCTTAGTGTTGAATATTTTGTTAGTAATAGCCGTAGGGGTATTATATTATCTGCACTTTGCCCATGGTAAATCACTGCCTAAGGGGAGTACTGCAGCTGGATATAAACAAAAAGATAGTTGCGGCGATAAACTATCCGTTGTTGCTTATGTTGAATTAGATTCTTTATATAGTAATGTAACCTTCATTAAATTAAGAAAAAAAGAATTGGAAGTAGAGCAAAAAAATATAGCGCAAGAGTATGAAAATCGCTACCGTTCGCTTTCTGCGGAAAAAGATGAATTCCTTAAAAAAGGCAATTCAATAACACAGCAGGAAGCAGAAGCTTTTCAATCTAAGCTCGGACAAAAACAACAGGATATTGAGGCTGACAAACAAACCAAGGGGCAACGCCTGGCTGAAAAGGGTGCCAAAATAATGGAAGACATGCAAAGTAAGGTAAGGGCTTTTATGAAGGAGTACAACAAAAGCAAAAATTACAGTTACATCCTTGCAACTGGCACGGGACTCGATTATTTATTCTACAAAGATTCTGCGCTTAACATTACCCCCGATGTAATTAAAGGCCTCAACGAACAAATGAACGAAACGGCAAAGCAATAATCCGTTCAAATCATATATCTTCAATCCCGTTATCAATTATCGGGATTTTTTTGTGCCCAGGATATAATATGTAAACCAATTATTGATTATGACAGAAAAGCTCACCACCTTTAAGCCTACCCTAAGTTTATTTGATGCTACTATGATTGTTGCTGGTTCCATGATAGGATCCGGAATATTTATAGTGAGTGCCGATATCACCAGGAACGTAGGTAGCGCAGGCTGGCTGATTGCGGTTTGGCTGATCACAGGTTTTATGACGCTGACCGCCGCATTAAGTTATGGCGAGTTAAGTGCTATGTTTCCAAAAGCAGGCGGGCAGTACGTTTACCTCAAAGAATCTTATAATCCGTTGGTTGGTTTTTTATACGGCTGGAGCCTTTTTGCAGTTATACAGACAGGCACCATTGCGGCAGTAGGCGTAGCATTCTCCAAGTTTGCCGCTTATCTTTTACCTGCCCTAAGCGAAGATAACAAGCTCATTAAAATACAGACAGGGCTAGATGCCTGTAATGCGCCTACTTTTTTCTCCATTAGCGCAGCGCAAATAGTTTCCATCCTCCTCATCATTTTACTAACCTACACCAATACCAAAGGCGTAAAAGGCGGCAAGTGGATACAGAATATATTTACCTCCACAAAATTGCTTTCGTTATTTGGTTTGATAATAGCCGGCTTTATAGTTTTCAAGCCCGAGATATGGCACGCTAACTGGACAAACGCCTGGGTAGCCACTAAAACATCTTTAAAAGATGCCTGTAACAGCAGCGCTGGTTTTACCGTTGCGGGAATTACAGGTACTGCATTACTAGGCGGCATTGCAGCAGCCATGGTAGGCTCCGTTTTTAGCAGCGATGCATGGAACAATGTAACCTTCATTGCCGGTGAAATTAAAAATCCCAAAAAAAATATTGGGCTTAGTTTATTTTTAGGTACGCTGATAGTAACCGTAATTTATGTATGCGCCAACCTGGTGTACTTAGCCGTATTACCAATGGATGCCATTGTCCATGCTGAAAAAGATAGGGTAGCAGTTGCAGCCAGCAACGCCATTTTCGGCAATATTGGCACGTATGTAATTGCAGTAATGATAATGATATCCACCTTTGGCTGTAACAACGGTTTAATACTAGCTGGCGCAAGAGTATATAGCACCATGGCAAAAGACGGATTGTTTTTTAAACAAGCAGAAAAGCTAAATAAAAATGCGGTACCAGGTTTTGCCTTATGGATACAATGCCTGGTAGCAGCGCTATTATGCCTAAGCGGCAAGTACGGCGACTTGTTAGATATGATTTCATTTGTGGTAGTAATGTTTTATGCACTAACTATTGCAGGCATCTTCATTTTAAGAAAAAAAATGCCCGATGCAGACCGGCCTTACAAAGCATTTGGTTACCCTGTGCTACCCGCCATCTATATTTTAATGGCCATTTCATTTTGTATTTTACTGATAATTTTTAAGCCCGCATTTACCTGGCCAGGCTTAATTATTGTATTGATTGGCATACCAATTTATTACATTGCACTCCATAACAAAAAACCTATAGAAACACAATTATGATAAGTGCAGTATGCAATGATATTTTTGAAAAAAGCATCCACGATTACCACCTGCTGGATGATGTGGACACACCACTAAATAACCCTTATCCTGTAGAAGCCATTGAGCATTTGCTATATAGCAAAAATTGGATAGATACCGTACAATGGCATTTGGAAGATATTGTGCGTAACCCAACAATTGACCCTGTTGAAGGGCTTGCCCTAAAAAGAAGGATCGATGCATCCAACCAGGTACGTACAGATATGGTGGAATATATCGACAGTTATTTTTTAGCTCAATATAAAAACATCGTCCCTAATAAAACGGCCACCATCAATACAGAAAGCCCCGCCTGGGCAATTGACCGTTTATCTATTTTAGCCTTAAAAATATACCACATGAATGCGGAAGTGCAACGTGATACTGCAAGTGTGCAGCATGTAATAGACTGCTCCGAAAAGCTGGTTGTATTGATAGAACAACGCAAAGGCCTTTCAGCAGCTATTGATGAATTACTAGCCGACATTGCACATGGCAACAAATACATGAAAGTTTACAAGCAAATGAAAATGTACAACGACCCAGGCCTTAACCCAGTATTGTACCAACAGCAAAATAAATAGTGCAGCAACCTAAACATATCTTAGCAATCCGTTTCTCTGCCATGGGCGATGTAGCCATGACGGTGCCTGTAATTAAAAATGTATTGCAGCAAAACCCGGCGCTGCAAATAACAGTGGTATCCAATTCATTTTTAAAGCCCCTGTTTCAAAACATAGATAGATGCCACTTTTACGGGGCCAGTTTAAAAGAACAGCATAAAGGCGTAGCGGGCATGTACCGTTTGTATAAAGAACTAAAGGCAACAAGCAAATTCGATGCAATTGCAGACCTGCACAGTGTTTTACGATCTTCCATCCTAAAATTATTTTTTAGATACAGCAATGTTCCAACAGCAACAATTAATAAAGGCAGGGCGGAAAAAAAGGCATTGACAAGAAAAGACCATAAAGTATTTAATCCACTAATACCAATGTATGAAAGGTATGCGGACGTCTTCCAAAAGCTTGGCATCAACATTATCTTAAACAACCAGGCGCCATTTCCAAAAAATCAAATTATCCCGGAAGAAATAAAAAACATCTTTTCTTCGTATAAAAAAATAATAGGCATAGCACCATTTGCGCAGTACGAAGAAAAGATGTACCCGCTTAAAGAAACAAAAGTGGTGGTGCAACAATTAGCTGCAGAAAATAATCTCGTACTACTATTTGGCGGTGCAAAAAACGAAGCAGCAATATTGCAGCAATGGTGTGCAGAAATACCGAACGTACATAACATGGCCGGCAAATTTTCTTTTGCACAAGAGCTTGCTATCATCAGCAACCTAACAACCATGGTCAGCATGGATTCTGCAAACATGCACCTGGCCTCCTTATTTGGCGTACCGGTAGTAAGCATTTGGGGCGCCACACATCCCTTTGCAGGTTTTAATGGCTGGGCACAACAACAAAAAAATATAGTGCAGGCGCAGTTATATTGCCGCCCCTGTTCTGTATTTGGCAACAAGCCCTGCTACCGCGGCGATCATGCCTGCATGCAAATGATAACCCCACAAATGGTTATAGAAAAAGTAGTAGCGAGTTAATGAACTCATAACCCTAACTTATAACTCATAACTATTTAGGTGCTTCAATTCATATAGTATTAGCTACTTGCACAGTTATTATTTTTTATGGGTTAACCTTAATGCTTATCTAATAATTACTGCCTGTTTTATTGCTTTATAAATTGATAAGGCATAAGCTTTAAAAATTACGAATAACAGGTAAACCAATCAAAGCATTCCCCTTTAAACAAAATACCCTCATCAAAATTGTCTCATAAATAATCTAATTTCGGCACTAGTAAAACAACGGACAATGCAAAAAATTTCATTAGCTATACATGGCGGTGCAGGTACAATTTTAAAAGAAGACATGACGCCAGAACTAGAAAAAGCCTACCTGCAAGCGCTGGAAGATGCGCTCAGTGCTGGTTACGCTGTATTGGAAGAAGGTGGTACATCTGTCAATGCAGTAAAGGCCGCTATAGTTATTTTAGAAGACAATATGTTGTTCAACGCCGGGCGTGGTTCTGTATTTACCAAAAAAGGCGTGCAGGAAATGGATGCCGCCATTATGGATGGCAAAGGTCGTGCAGCAGGTGCCGTAGCTGGCGTACGCAACGTGCGCAACCCAATTGAGCTGGCCATGGAAGTAATGCGCAACAGCAACCATGTTTTTTTAAGCGGCAAAGGTGCCAACGATTTTGCTATCAAGCAAGGCATTAAATTAGAGCCGGACGAATATTTCTTCTCCCAATTCCGGTACGACCAATGGAAACAATTACGCGACAGCGACAACTATTCGCTAGACCATACCCACCAGCAATTGGAAGAGTTGATGAAAGATAAAAAGTTTGGTACCGTAGGCGCCGTAGCTTGCGATAGCAACGGAAATATAGCAGCAGCAACAAGCACCGGCGGCATGACCAATAAAAAATATGGCCGAATTGGAGATAGCCCAATCATAGGCGCAGGCACTTACGCCAACGATAAAACTTGTGCCATCAGTTGCACGGGGCACGGCGAACCATTTATCCGTGCCGTTGCTGCCTACGATGTTAGCTGCCTGATGGAATATAAAAACCTGAGCCTGGCAGAAGCGATGAACGAGGTGGTAAATATAAAATTGCCGGCTATAGATGGTGAAGGTGGTATGATTGGCGTAGATACAGCAGGCAATATGTCCCTGCAATTTAATAGCGCCGGCATGTACCGCGGCGCAAGAAGCAGTGATGGTACAAATTATGTAAGCATATACAAAGACTAGTTATAAGTTATGAGTTAGGATTTAGGAGTTATAAGTTTTTTAGGATTGTTATGTTGTCCTGAACACAGCGTTGAATTAAGAAGGATTAAATATAATTTGCCCTGAAAGGGAATATTTAAGCACAGGGCAATACCCTGTGAAATTATGATTCAATGCCGTTAAGTTAAGGATCTATATGTTTGTCTTTACCTCACCCTAACCCTCTCCAAAGGAGAGGAAAGGTCTTAACTTAACGGCATTGAATTATGATTATAAAATTTTAGGATTAAAATGGTACACAACAATTGAGTTGGTTGCAGCATAATAACAAGCTAAAAATCCGGTATCACACATCATAGATTAGAAATCAAATTGTAAGTTGTTACGGGGCAGATAGAACCGTAACTTTTTTAAACCCAACAGTACCAATAAAGCTTTCCATCACCAGCTTCGCTTTTGCTTCGGCTTTTTCTAAAATATGTTCTTTTAAAACGGTATTTATTAATTTATCCCGCAGCTTTACTTTTACAGCCCTTGTTTCTTCATCGCTCCAGTTGCCTGTTTCTTCAAACGTGTCGTAGTCAGATGGGTTGATGATGGTTTGCAAAATTTGTGCTTTGGGTAAAGTGACGGAAATTGAGTCATCTTTAATAAACACCTCTTTGTGGGTAAGCTTTGTAAGGTCAATGCCAGCAAGCACCCTGCCCTTTCCAATCAGTACTAATTTTCTATCCCCGTACCTAAGGTTTGGCACACTTAAAATAGTAGGTATTGCTGGATTATTAAAAATAGGGGCTCCATTAATTATCTCTTCTATCACTACCTCGTTGTAAGAAGTTATGGTAACTAACTGTGCCAAAGCATTTATTTCTTTTACAATAATGGCTGTGTTTTCAATTTCAAGATGTTTGCTGCTAAATAAATTTTTAAATGAAGATAACCAGTCGGGATGTTTATAAAGCCATATTGCAGCCAGCAGCAGCAATATTATAAGTACAAATTTTGTCAGTCGTTTGCGCATTAATTATTGGGTAGGGTTAGGTTATCAAAGTTGATGCTGATTGTTTCGTACCCCAAATGATGCAGGAAATTGTTTACAAATAAGGAGGCGTTGGTTTCTGCGGTTTGCAGTATGCCCAGCTCACCAATGCTAGCCTTTATCTGGTTCTCTGCCTGTACCGCTAACGCATTCCGCTCTTCGCTGGTAAACGGCTGCCTTAGCACATCCACTTCTTCATATTCTGCAACAATATCTTCCGGCTTTATATTGATGGCTAATAATTTGGAGTGCGGCAATGTTAAGCTAATTGCCTTTCCATCTATATTTACCTGATTGGCTTTAACTGCAGATAAATCTATGCCTGCAGTAAGCGTAGCTTTACAGCTCATCAATATCTTTCTATCGCCAAATTTATACCAGGCTTCATTATCGTTTGCCTTTATAATTTTGGTCACCACATATTCTACCGTTGCCAGGCCGCTCATTTGTTGCAAGGCTAATACCTTTTCTATGGGCAGTTCTTTTTTGCCGCAGCCTGCTAATAAAAGCAGCCCTAATAAATAACAGCCTTTCCGTTTAAAAAACATGACTGCAAAATAATTACTAAATCTTTATTGTACCTTAATATTTATAAATTTGCAATAATGAAAAAAATTGCAGTAATAGTTGCCGGGGGAGCCGGTACCCGGATGAACAGTACTTTGCCCAAGCAGTTTTTGTTGCTAAATGGCAAGCCAGTGCTGTATTACACTATCGATACATTTTTAAAATCGTATGCAGACCTTAGCATAATATTGGTTTTGCCCGAAGAGCATATAGCAGCCGGGCAAGAAATTATCGATGCTTTTTTTGATTATACCCGTATACAAATAACCGAAGGTGGCCGCACCAGGTTTCACTCCGTGCAAAATGGGCTGGCATTAATTACCGAAGAAAGTATGGTATTTGTACATGATGGCGTACGATGTTTGGTAAGTACAGATTTGATAAAACGGTGCTACGAAGCAGCCATTGATTTTGGTTCTGCCATACCTGTAGTGGATTGTAAAGACAGTGTACGGCTAATAAAAGGCGATGATAATGAAGCCATTGAACGTACCCGGATAAAGATGGTACAAACACCACAAACATTCCATAGCAAAATTTTACTGCCCGCTTATAAAATAGATTATAAAGATAAATTTACCGACGAAGCCACCGTAGTTGAAGCATTTGGGTTAAAAGTAAATTTAATAGAAGGAGAGGAGGGTAACGTAAAAATTACCAACCCAATGGATATTATTATTACAGAACAGGTACTATTAGCAAAGCCTTAATTAATGCTAAAAAAATATTTCCTAAAAGTTTCCATTTTTGAAATTCTTTCTCATCATATTTGATGTATAACACAGCATCTAAAAGTTTGATTTAATCTATAAATTTATTTTTTATTATTGAACACGGTTAGTATAAAAACCAATTAGCTTTTTTAAAGATTATTATTTTTTAGTACCGTAACAGCGTAGTCGCAGGCCCTTGCTGTAAGCGCCATATAGGTAAGGGATGGATTTTGGCAACCTCCGGATGGCATACAGCTTCCATCTGTAATAAACACATTTTTTACGTCATGCATCTGGTTAAACTTATTCAATACAGATGTTTTAGGGTCTAGCCCCATTCTTGCCGTACCCATTTCATGCACGGTAGTGCCGCCTGGGAAATTATAATCAAAGGTTTTTATATTTTTAAAGCCTCCCACAGATAACATTTCTGCAGCACTTTCTATTGCATCCTGCCGCATCAGCTGTTCATTTTTACCGAAACTAAAATCAATTTTAACCATAGGCATTCCCCAGTTGTCTTTCTGTGTATGGTCCAGGGTAACGGCATTAGCAGCATTGGGAAGGCATTCGCCCCAGTAACCCATCCACATAGTCCATGGGCCAGGCGTTGTAAGCAGGTTTTTATAAGATTCGCCAAACCCATCGCCAGTAATCATTAAAGTATCTTTCCACTCCCTCCGTTCGCCATGGGCCTGGTATGCATAGCCACGTACAAATTCTTGTTTGCCTGTTTGCCCGTTTATGTTCCTGAACCGGGGCACGTAAATTCCTGTAGGGCGCCTTCCAGAATAATAGGTGTCCTTAAACTGCTCATGTTCTCCGCTGGCACCAGCCCCAGAGTGGTGGTCCATCAAATTTAAGCCAACCTGCCCACTTGAATTGCCTAATCCGTTAGGAAAAGTTTTACTGACTGATTGAAGCAATATAGAAGCAGTAGCTACCGTGGAAGCGTTGAGGAATATAACTTTTGCATGGTACTCAAAAGTCTCTTTAGTAAGTTCATCTACAACAATTACTCCTTTTGCTTTGCCTGTTTGCTCATCGTAAATAACTTGCGAAACTATAGAGTGCGGCCTTAGCGAAAGGTTGCCGGTTGCAGCGGCAGAGGGTATTGTAGCTGAATTACTGCTAAAATATCCACCAAAAGGGCAGCCCCTGTCGCAAAGGTTCCTATACTGGCAAGGCCCTCTGCCAAGCCAGCCTTTACTTAGGTTAGCTGCTCTTCCATTAATTACAAGCCTATCTTTATAATGTGTTTTTATTTTTCCCGAAAAATTTTTTTCAATACAATTCATTTCCATTGGGGGTAAAAAAACTCCATCCGGTAAATGCGGGATGCCTTCAGCCTGCCCGGTAATGCCTACATAAGATTCTACATAGTCGTACCAGGGCGCAATGTCTTTATACCGTAACGGCCAATCCGTTCCATGCCCATCCTTTAAATTTGCTTCAAAATCCAGGTCGCTAAGCCTATAGGTTTGCCTGCCCCACGTTAGGGACCGCCCACCTACCTGGTAACCTCTAACCCAGTTAAAGGGCTTTTGCGCTATGTAAGGATGTTCTTTATCGTTTACAAAAAAGTGCTTATTAGTGTCGTTCGAAACGCTGCTTTGCACAGGGTTTTCGCTCCTGTATGCAGCTTCAGTTTCCAGCCTGTTATTAAAATCCCATGGGTTCATCATGGCAGTGGGGTAGTCCTTAATGTGTTCTACATTTCGGCCCCTGTCCAGCAATAAGGTGCGCAGCCCTTTTTCGCATAGTTCTTTTGCTGCCCAGCCCCCGCTAATGCCACTTCCAACCACTATGGCATCATAAGTAATTTCTACTTCCGCTTTGCCGATAACGTTAATAAGCTTCGTTTGCTGGTTTTGTCCCATTTTTTCTATTTAGTAGCCCAGGCCCTTTGCCCTGGAGAGAGGTTAATGCATGAAATATATTTACCGGGAATAAGGCTGTAAGCTAATGCATTATTGGCACCACCCTGCGAAGTGCAAAAAGCAACCGTTGTGTAATACCGTAAAATTTCAAAAAATGATTTGCCCAATAATTTGTTTTTTATTTTTCCTGATGTACCTGAAAAATTTCTACCTTCTTCCTGAAAATGGGCGACAATAGTTTTTTGTTCAGCCGGCGATAAACTCGTAAAAGGTTTTCCAAATTTTTTATCAGCATACTTTATTATATCTCTAAGCCCATTTATGAAATTGTTTTGGTTTTTTCTATCTTCGCATTGCTTTATAAGACTGATAATTGTTTTCTGCGCCATCACATCTTTTGCACCTGGCGTAGAAGTTGCAGGAATTATTACTTCCGCTAAATCGGCAATTAAAGCTTCATTATTGTTTAAAAATGTAAAGTCAGGTGTTTTGGCGTGCTGGTACCACGTAAGCGCGGAGTAACTAACTGCTCCTGCACCGCCTAATAAAAAAATAGAGAAAATTGCCTTTCTGCGATTCATACTAAATAATGTATTTTAAAGCTTGATTGCTTCTGCCAGCGGTACTCCAACAATTTGTTCCAACATAATGATGGCTATATTAAGGCCCTTTTGCCTGGTTATAAGTTTTTCTTTTTCCTGCAAATATGCCTGGTGCATTTTATTCATTTCGTCCATAGTTATTTCGCCATCGGTAAAAGATTGCTGCGCTCCTTCATCGGCCGCAAACTTATACTCTATAAAACTTTTTTCAATTAGAACCAGTTCTCTTTCTTCTTTATAATTTTCATAAGCAATCAGCACCTGGGCTTTTATAGCTTCTTCTTTATCTTTTTTTAATTCATTATTGATGATTAAATTTTCTTTGGCAGTTTTCTTTAGGTTTTTGGTTTTGGAGGCAATATCAAAAGGTATGGATAAGCCAAAATTGTACTTAGGATAGTAGAGCGCACCCGGTGAGCCATTTACAACAAATTCATTAATGTTGGCGCTGGCATTTACAGAGCTAAGCCAACTATTATTAGCTTTTGAAATATCCGACTTTGCTATTTGGATAGTTGCATCTGCTATTTTAAGCTGGGGATTATTCATGGCGAGCTTTACCAGTTTCGCTTTTATAAGAGAATCATTTTTAGGGTTTAATAAATCTTGCGCACGTTGGCTTAAAGCTATAGGGGCTACTAGCGATTTCTTTTTTGTATTGCTTGTATCAAGGTTTATGTTTTTTCTTACGGTACTATTTGGTTTGCTATTTGGGTTAGCTTTATCGCCTGCAATTTTTTCTTTTGTATTACCTTCCTTAGAAGGGATGTGTTGAGAAATTGAAGCAGTGCTTAAGCTTAGCAATATTATTAGCATTAAAATAAAATGCTTCATCTGTGTGTTTTTTTAAATTGAAAAAATACTATTATTATTTACTGCCAATAAGTTAAGCCCTTTCTTCAGTTTTTTGAAAGGGATAGGGTGAAGTAACTACAAACATAAACATCGCTAACTCAAGCACAATGCACTATTTGTTTATAAATCCAGTGCCGGGCTGGTATTCCTTTTTTCTTTATCAAATTCAAGCAGCCTTTTCATTAAAGATAAGGAAGAAAAAAAGAATATGGCGAAGGGGAACTGCCCCACCGTTTCCTGAGCATACTGTGTTACAATGTTTGCAAACAACGTGCATAAAATAACGACTACATAAAGTTTTAATTGCGTATCCTTCATTTTAAAGTAATAGTTAATTCCTTGATATAGAATAGATAAATCAAATAAAATCACTAAAAAAAGCCCTATCCATCCAATTTCCAGCCCTTCTTTTAAAAAACCGCTATCTGTTGCAAAACCAGCCAACGGGTGCCCCGGGTGGTTGTACAAACCTGCACCATTTGTAGTTCCAATACCTCCGCCAAGGGGGTGGCTTTGCATGTAGGGCTGAATGTAATGCCGGTTGATGTTCCTAACATCCAGCGATGGATCTTCGGTATCAAAAGTAGACCTTATCCTGGTGAGCGTTGCATTGTCATAAATAGGAGCAAACAACACCGCTATGGCTCCTAAAATGGCTAAAAATATTGTTACTAACGTTGTTTTATGCTTTATCCTTAATAAGCAATAAAGTGCCAGGCCTGTGGGTATAATTATGGTAACAGTCCTGGTACCTGAATAAGCCATGCCTAAAGCCATAAATATTGAAAATATAAATAACCAAATTTTTCTTTTTGTATTTTTTTCGTTGATAGCAAGCAGAAGGGTAAATAAGGCCATACACCCGGCTAACACACCAAAAGAAACAACATCTGCCAAAAAAGAAAATTTACGCAGTTGCCCTCCCTGGTTCAAAATTTCATATGCTCCTGGTATATTCCTGATGTAGTTCATTTCCAGGGATAAATAGCCAAACCATTGCTGCAAACAGCCATAAAAAGCTGCCACTAAAGACATGATGATCCAAAAACGTACAAAATAAATAAACTTTTTTTCGGTATCGATAAGGCGATAGGCGATTATATATATCAATACAAAAACTATAGAACGTTTAAATGCTGTAAACCACCCACTTAAACCATATACGTTGGGGTTTAAAGCCTGCAGCCCAATATAAAATGTTATTAGAAACAAGGTAATTGAAATAAATGTTTTTGAAAGCCCATGCTCCCGGTTAATTTCTGATTTTTTTGAAATGCCTGTCCCAAAAAATACGAAAATAATAAGTATCTCTAGTCCGGTATTTAGCGGCAAAACATCTCTTCCTAAAAGATGGTTTGGGTAAAAGACAAAAAAACCTATAAAACTTACGATGTAAAAACCTTTTAAAGGGTGAAAAAGGCAGTAATAAACAATAATGATTGCTAACAAAGCCGTACCTGCCGCTAAAGGGACCAAAAAAAGATTATTGGCTGCCAATACTCCGCCGGCAACCGCAAGTAAAATTAACGGTACAATTCCCCATGGGCCAAGGAATTTTTTTTGAATAAATTCACTTTTTAACCAATGATGAAGTTTACTAATAATATGTATTGATTGAGTAGGCACAGTAGCAATTAGTAGAACATGATTTTTATAAATAAAAAAGCTAATACAGTTGTTACAAAAAGTATTGTTATAAACTCGGTAAAATAGTCGATTTTTTCTTCTTCGTCGTTAAATGGCCCTTGTTGCATCTATTGTTTATTTTGGTGGCTATTAATAGCCGTGTACAATTTAATAATACTATTTTCCCATGTATGGGATTTTGCCACCTCAATGCGGCTATGTACTTGCCCTGCATCATCCTGGCTAGCTAATATTTTTTCAATAGCTAATAGGTAGCCATTCAAATCGCTGCATAAATAAGTGCAGGCTGCAAACTCTTCCATTGCTTTTGTTGCGGTGGCAACAACGGGCTTGCCAGCAGCCAGGTACTCGTCTATTTTGCGTGGGTAATTACCAATGGTCATTTCGTTTACCAATTGCGGGTTAAGGCAAACATCAAAGCTATGTACATAATCTGGAAGTGAATAGGGCTCTTTATGCCCTAAAAAATACACGTTTTTTAAATGATGCAATCCTGATTTTTTGAATCCTTCGTCTTCTGGGCCAATTAAAACTATGCTCCATTGGGGCTTATTCTTTGCAATTGATATCAACAAGCCGATATCAAGGCGTATACTTAGCAGTGCCCCGCAATAGCCAATGATGGGTTTGGGTATGTCACCAATATCCATAGGTATATGGCCTGTTTTTTTTTCAAAAACCTCAAACTCGCAGCCTTGCCCAATGTAAAACGAATTCGCATTGTATTTTTGTGCGTACTCAGTAAGGTATACTGAATTGGTAGTGACAATATCAACTTTTTGCATCAGCTCTGGCTCCGATAAAACGCCATGCTTATAAAAATAGGGCTGAGAGAGCAGGTAATCTCTTAAATAATAAACTGAAAAATCGATTTTAAGGTATTCTTTGAGGTATAAAGAATTGAAAAAATCATTGTCTACAATTAGTAAGCTTCGCTTAAACCCTAGTTTATTGCAAGCCTGCTTTATTTGTTTGGCAAACCTGCGATTATTAAGCTTATTAAATATTTTATACAGCCTGCCTGGCGGAAGCCAGTTGATTGATTCAAGCATGGTTTGTGGGTTAAATACCCAAAGGTTTGTTGTAACTTTTTCTAAAACACCAACGCCTTTTTTAATACTTTTAAGCCTGGTAATTGTTTTAGGGTCCAGCTTGCTGGTTAAAGCGGTTTTTCTATCTAACGGTTTATTTACGTACAACACGCGGTTTTGCCGGGCAATCTGAAACGCCATATTTTTGAAGTTGCCCCCAATTTCCAGGTCCCAGGGCTGCAAGCCCACCATTATTACATCCCTATTTATTATTGAGCCGTTTTCCATTGTTCTTTGTCTAAAACCATTTTAAAAAGTTCAGGATAAAAGCTAAATGCATGTCTAAAACAAGATAAGAACTTGATGCCAAAATACCTATACAGAATTAACTGGCTTATAATAAACCCGATTATATGTGATGGTATCAATGCATATGCAGCGCCCAAAAAACCAAAATATTTTATAAAATAATAAGTAATAAAAAGGTGTACAGCGGCAATTATTGACATTGTAAAGAAGTTTATTTTTGGATGGCCTGTAGAATCCATTATTACGCCGAACTGTTTTAAGAAAGCCATAAAAACGCCACTGATACTAATAATTTGAAGGTAGGGTATGGCATCATAATATTTAGGGCCAGCCAATATTAAAATAATGATTTTTGGAAACAGTACGATACCCAATATTACCGGTATATTGAAACAGAGCGTTGCGCCCACGGCTTTTTCATAAAAAAATTTTATTACTTCTTTGTTCCCGGCGTTTTCTTTACGGGAGCTTTTAGGAAAAAGCAAGTCGCCCAATACCTGGGAGGGAATATCTGCAAGATTGATGACCCTGGAAGCTACGCTTTGCGATGCGGTATATGCAGTGCTCCCTAAAATGGGCGAGAGCATTACTTGCGATGCATTTGAAAAAATTAATGAACTTACTCCAGTACCAAAAACGTATTTGCCAAAATGCCATAATTGCTTAAGCCATACAGCAGATAGTATAAAAGTATTTTCAAGATGTTCTTTTACAAACCTATATGCGATGAAGATGCCCGTTAATATACCTATGCAATAAAAAATTACCAGCAGGTTCAACGACAGCTTATCATTAAAAATAAGATAAACAATCATCAGCACAAGGCTAATGCCCTGCCTAAAAAAGAATGTCCAAAACAAGCCTTTAAATTGCGATTTGCTATACATTATCCATTCGAAATGTGAAAAAGGTACTAGCAATACCATACCAATCGAAAAGATATATAACATTGGCCGTAATGCCGGAGCTTTAAGCAGCACTGAGAAATATGGAGCAAAAACTACGAATATAAAAAGTAACGCTGCTGTCACTAATATATTTAAAAAAACAGCGGCGGACAATACTAATTTATGATCCTGTCCAGCACTGTGGTTCAGGTATTTTATAAGGGATGTTTTTACAAGCGACTGCCGTATGATTTCTACAAAAGAAGTAATTACAAGAAATAAAGACCATACGCCCATATCAATTTTAGTTAAGCCGATATGTGCCAATATCATTGTACTGATAACACCAAATATCGGTATGGATAACTTTTGCATCCCATTAAATACCCCGGCAAGCAGCAGCCCTTTATTTTTCTTTTCTATTTTCATGTGTTTAGCGGCTTATGCTTTGTTCCGTTGCTAAAATTGTTGGGTCCGCATGTTTTTTACCATAAGGTTCCAGGGTAAAAAGCCAGCGCATATTAAATTGGCATGTGGCTTTGTAAAATAAAACTGGTATAAGTAACCCCAGGCCAATACCCAAAATAAGCAATAGCGGTACGTTATAAATGCCCAGCACTTTCGTTATAAATATCCGCACTGCCGCAAGCACAATTACATGCGATACGTAAATATATAATGAATGGCTACCTAACACATGCAGCCAGGGTATTGCTTTAAGTTTTTGCAAAAAGAAGCTTAATGCCAATACAAACATGCATCCCAGCAAGGCTATCGCAATAAATAATATTGGTTGATAATATTCTACATATTCGTAACCGGCATAAGGGTGCAACAAATTTTGCTTAAGAAAATAATACTGTGTAGCAAAAAATGGAACTAAAAGTAAGCCCAATAATTTCCATGATTCAAAGTACTGCCTGTTTTCCTTTTTTCGGATAGCGTTGCTGAAGAAATCACCAATCGAATAAAAAATATAGTAATGTAGAATATCTCCTAAAAATCCCAGCCCAATGTTAGATTGATGCGCTGCTGTAGAAATATAGTAAAGCACTGCGCCAATTAAAATATTTACAACTGGCTTTAGCTTAAAAGCAGCAACCCCAACTGCATATAGCACAGACACATTAAAAAGCGCATACAAATACCAAAACTGGTCAATTGCACGAGGTGCGTATAATAGGTCTAAATAGCTGTAGATAGTCCTGTTTGAATTTACGTATTTACTAAAAATAAGCTGTATAGTAATTTGAAGTATACCCCACAAAAAAAACGGGTATAATATTGTTTTCACTTTGGTAGGTACAAAGCCTGTAATCCCTCTTTTTTTAAGGCTGCTTTCAACAAAAATACCTGATACTATAAAAAATAAGGGCATCCTGAAACTAAAAAACATAATATTAAAATGCTCGATAAATAAATAGCGCTCAACAGCAATACCCGCATTTTTTATGCCTTCAAAAACATGGCGGTATAAAACTAAAATTATTGCAATGCCCCTTGCATAATCAATCCATGTTTCTCTTACAGGCTTCATTGATAGCTTATTTATAAAATCATAAGTTGATGTTTTCTGTCAATACTTTATTAAGGATTACTCCGTAATGTTTGCCTTTCAATTCGGCAATGAACTGGTTAGATATTTTATCTATTTGCGTTACGGCATTATCAGCAGAAAAAACTGTAAACACCGCGTCTACGCTCAAAGCCAATTCCTTGCTATCTGCATAGTTGTTTAACGAAGCCCCCTCTAATAATATAAAATCGTATTTATCTTTTATCTGGCTTATAAAGGCATTTAGCTGATGGCTATTGAACATTTCAAAAGGCGTAGTATTTCTTTCAACGCATCCAATAATGTACATATTAGCATAAGGCGTTTTACCGGCTAATTCGTTTTCCTCAAAATTTAATTGTTGGCCAACCTGTGGCATTACATCCTGGATATACACGTTTGTTTCAAAAAATCGGGTAAGCGAATTATTGGAAAAATTCATATCCATTATCAACACCTTTTTATTACTATGTGTAAGGCTTGTTGCCAATGCTTCTATAATAGTAGATTTTCCGGTACCGTTTTGGGCACTTGTAAACAGAAAAACTTTGTTGCCAGAATTAAGTAATTCAAACCTCAGTTTGCGGATATTATTTTTAAAGATATTTTCTCTTATAAATTTTCGTCCTGTCCCTTCATCCTGAATTATAGTGGCTGCGTTTTTACGATTAAGGTTTACCTTGTTAATTATCGTTGCAATTTTTAATTTGGTAAGCTTATTAAATATGCCGGGTGTTTTAACAGATGAATCGAATATTTCTAAAAATAAGAAAAACACTGAGGAGAGAAACAAAATAGAAAAACCAGATAAAGCCATTTTTAGCAGTGTCCTTTTAGAATTAGGCTCAATGGCGGCTTGCCCTATACGGGTTTGAATAAAGTTAGAGGTAGGGTCATCTTTTGCAAGCCCGGCAATTTGATTAGATATCTCTTTCAAATTACTCAATTGCTTATTCTCCATATCCAGTTGCGTCTGTATTACTTTAATTTTAATTTCACTGCCTGGGTTTCTATTGGTCATGCCCATGTACCGGGCAATGCTCGTTTCGTATTCTTTAATGGTTGATTTAGATGCGTTGATCAAAGCATTTTCCTCATTCACTTGTGTGGTTAGTTCATCAATGGCTTCCTTAATCTTAACTTTGTTACCACCTCCGGATGTCTTGCTGTTTATCTCTAAACGCAAATCACTAATCTGCTTTTCCAGCTCAGCGTCACTGCCGCCCTTTCTATTAAGCTGCTCTACCAGGTCGTTTCGTTTATTAATTAAAGTAACGGTATTATTATTTCCGCCGCCATTGCCTAAGGTGCCTTGTAAAGATGTTAATTTGGTATTGAGGTATTGGTGCCGGTTAAAATGCTCATTGTATTTTCCCTTTTCATCGGCAAGCCTCGATTCTAATTCGGTTACCGTTTCCATAGCGCTGGTAGTTCGGCTAAGCGGGTCGATTGTGCCCTGGCTTATTTTTTCACCAAGCATTAATTGCCCAAGGCTATCCACTTTATTTTGTTGGTTACGCAGCAGGTCTTTTATATTGAGGGCATTTTCATCCGTGCGCCGCTGGCTGAGGCCCTTATAATAATTTAAAAATTCAACGCCAATTGAATTAACTACAAAAGCTGATAAATTGGGGTTCCTCGATGAAAATGAAATATCCAGGTAATCGGTACGGGCAACACGGTTTACCAAAAGGTTTTCCAGCATAGATGTATAATCATATCCGTAAAGCTTTAAATACTCCAGCACATGTTCTTCTTTTTTAACGCCCGGACGAAGCAATTCATTTAAAGCTAGCTTTTGAGATAAGATATTTTTTACAGTATCTATGTTTATTTCTTTAAGCACGCTCTTTTTTCTTTCTTTTTCAGAAAGCTTTTTATAGGATAACGAAGGGCTTGCAAGATCATGGATCAACAAAGAATATGAAATGTGGCTTAATACTTCCGGCGATTTAATTGTTTCAATTACATTATCAAACTTTAAGTCGATAGTGTACAGGTCGAGTGTTGAAGTGCCATCTGCCAATTTAACCCTTTCAGATGTAAAGCCTGTGGAGTATTGCGCTGTAGATGAAAACTGTGATTTGTTGTTTAGCAGCAATAAAAATGTTGTAATAACGGCTAATAAAGAAAGGGCCACAATAACCCATTTTTTTCTATAAAGTACTTTTAAAAAATACACGAGGTCCATAGTAATTTATTATCAAAGTTTTGAAAATTAAAAAAAATCTGGTATCATTTTGATACCAGATTTTTTTTAATAGTTTAATTATCTTTTACTGCACTTTTATTAATCTAACCGATTTGGTCATTTTTCCATCAACAATAATGTTTACCACATAAACGCCACGGGCAAGTGTTGCTGCCGTAGGGATGTTTACCGTAATTGTAGATTTACCAGCTGGCTGCTTAAATTCTGCAGTTTTGTAAACCAAATTAGCACTTAGGTCGTACAACAAAACAGTTACCGCAGCTTCTTTTTTATTAGATAGCGAAACCTCAATTTTATTAGTAAATGGATTTGGATAAACACTCACGCCTGGTTTGTCAACTTCTTCCGGCGACAGTAATGAATTCAATAACCCAGCCGGCTTATCAACGTAGAACGGCAGCATATTATTGCTAACGTAAATCCTTGCTCCAGCAGTAGTGTTGGGCAAACTATTAATTAAGGTAGATGTATAAGGAGTTGGGTCATCGTAAGACTCAATAGTAAAAGCACTTGTAAACGAATATGGCTGGCCAAGCAAAGTAGTTACGGTTACTACTAAATCGCCATCTGCAGAAGTTAAATCTTTCAGGTAAGCAATTTTAGAATCGTTGTACAAGCTGTTTAGCTGTACTGCTTTGCCATTGCAGGTATAAACCCCTATTGAAAACGAAGAATGGATGGCGCTGCCAAAGCAACCGATCTTATATTTCTTCCTGATATCAAGGTTGCTGAATTTAACTTCAGATACCATGCCTGCATCCGTCCAATAATTGCTTGACATTACAACGCCAGGAAAAACACCCTGTGTAGTTACGCCGGCATACCCAGGCGCATTAAAATCTTTTGTAATCGTCATATCCATGCCGCTTGGTGTAAGTGTATTGTCTTTAAGGTTGGGAAATAATGAACCTGCTGTTATTTGGTTAAGCGTATTGTTCCACTGTGGGCCGCTAATTTGTGAAGCATTTGAATTTAAGTCCACGAAAACTATCTTATAAGGCATAACCAAAGAGGCAATATTAGAGTATCCGCTTGTTTCATTGGCATTAATTGCATTTACCTGATAATAGTACCTGGTATTTGAAGTAAGCCCACTATCAATAAAATTCGTAACATTAGCTGCAGTAGTTGTTATTAGGCTATAAGTGCCTTGCAGTGATGCAGACCGGTATATTTGGAAGCCTGATTCATTATCCGACCTGTCTGACCAGGTAAGCTTTACCTTATTGCTATCAAGTATAGATTCTGCGAACAAATAGTAAGGCTTAATTAAAGGGGTACCAGGAATGTACTCCTGTATAACCATTGCGTTTAGGTTTAGGTAAGCAGCAGAGGAATCTTTTAAAGCAGTTACCACTAATGTACCCGAAGCAGATGGCGTTAGGCCATTAAGCTGTACAGACACGTTTGTATTATACCTTGCTTCTTGTACCACAGATTGTGTGCCGCTTGTAAATGTAACCTTCTGTGATTTTCCTGCATTTATACTGCTTAAAAATGCTACATTATACTTGTTGCCAGGGTTTAAGCCGCTAATTTGTAGGCCAAGCGCAGTAGTGGATGGCGATACAATACTAGACTGCAATACATTGTCAGGGAAAATGCCTGTGTTAAAGCCGGTCATCATTCCAACAATCCAGTTCGACTGCCATGCTTGTTGCAAAGTGATGCTGAACCCAGCGTTAGTATTTGCATCATCTTTTAGGGAACTAAGTGTTGAATTTGCACTTGGATAGAAATTAAAGTTATTCCAAGGCGCAGGTTGGGTAGTTCCGCCTGGTACACCAAAATTAACAAAAACAGTGCGCAGGTTGACTTCAGTAACCGTAATATTAAATGTTACCGTAGAAGTGGCGCCTAAAGCATCGGTACTTTTTACAGTTATGTTTTTGAAAATACCCTGCTCTGTAGTTGCCGCTGGTGAAATAGTGATGGTACCAGTTCCGTTTCCTGTACTTACAAAACTTGCAAAAGATGGTAAACCAGTAACTGTAACAGTTATTGCCTCACCAGGGCCGTCAGTTGATACTACATTAACATTGGATGTTGCCCCTGCTTTTACAACTAGGTCTGCAATTGAAGTAAGCACAGGTGCCTTGTTTGTTGTTACTGCGTTAACCACACCCGTTAAGCCAGAAGAGCCGTACGAGTTAGTGGCTTCTATCTGATAGTAATAAGTGTTGCCGCTTAAAACTGCTCCATCAATAAACGTGGTATCATTTGCATTGGTGGCATTAGGGTTTAATACTGTAAAAGGCCCTGCCGCATTAGTTGCCCTGTATACTAAATACCTGTTTTCATTATAAGCTATATCCAGCCAGCTTAATTTAACTGTTCCATCGCTTAATGGTTGTGCAGCAAAGTTGCCTGGCAGTACAGGAGTGGTGCCATCATCAAATAATTTTTCCAGTACAATGGCGTTTACCATTCCATAAGGTGCACCGGTACCCTTGCTAAGGTTTAATTGGATTATGCCTGTAGTATCTGGTGATACCGAACTGAACGTAACCGTATTTTGTTGGTTATTATCAACATACAATGGTTTTACAATTCCATTGATTGTATAATTTGTAGTTCCGTTATTTCCAAGCCCGGTCCATGCACTGCTACCAAATACGGTTACATTATATTTAGCTGTTGTAGACAATCCCCGAAGGTTTACGTTAACAGTTTGTGGCGCACCGTAGGCACCAAACCAGAAGTAATCTTGAATAACCGCATCCGGGTAAACACCAGAGTTGTTTCCGGTTACGGCGCCGGCATTACCACCATTCCATGGAGTAGCAATAAAATCAATTCCAATAGCAGAAGGGTTGCCAGTAGCATTAAGTAAATTAGAAGTGCTGGTAGTAGACACATTATTCCACGGAGCAGGAGCATTTGTACTGGTGGATTTTGTACTGATGTACACTTTTTCAGGGCTAACCGGTACAACATTCACAACAGTAAGCTTAAATGTACTGTACACATTTCCTCCAGCCCCATCGCTGCATAATAGTTTTATTGGATAAAATCCTGCATTAGCATAGTTTGGGGCAATTGTTAAATTTGCCTGGCCGCTGCCATTATCAACCAAAGTAACAAATGCCGGGGCTGAAGTAATTGACCAGGCAAGCGATGAGTTGCCTCCCTGCTTTGTAGCGGATAAATTAATGTTCGTACTACTTCCTTCGGCAACAGCCGTATCGCTTAGGGGAGTTATTACTGGTAAATAACTATCGTTTACCGTAACTGTAAAAGCCAATGTGTTTGTGCCCTGGTTGCCATCTGCTACCTGTACTAAAATATTGTAAACTCCCTGGTCTGCAATTGCCGGACTAAAGCTTAGTGTACCCTTGCCATTTGTAGTATTGGTAAAAATTGCAAATGAAGGCAAAGGGTTAACAAAGGATAATGTTAGTGGCCCTGCATCCAAATCCGTAGCGGAAATGGGTACACCTTTTTGAGAATCGTACCTCATTGTAAAATTATCTACAGAAGTAAATATAGGTATATTGTTGGCAGTTGATACCAGCAGGTTCCCGGTAAAGTCCGATAATCCTCCAACACCTACTGCCCTTACTTTATAATAATAATTACTGTTTGCAAATAAATTACTGTCTATAAAGCTCTTTGTAGCTCCGTCACCGCCGGTTATTGTTTGTAAGATCCTGAAATTGTTTGCATTGGCAACAGAACGAAAAACTTGGAATGATGTTTCCGTAGTTGAGTTATCGTTAAATGAAAGAGAAATGCTTCCAGGAGTTGTTGAGGTTGGCGCAAGGTTAGTAGGTGCAGCCGGAATAGCGGGAAGGGCTAACGTTGTATCAGAAGTATAAGACTGGTTCATAATAGCCGCTATGCCAGTTGCAGATACAGGTTCCCTTAAAATAACGATATCGTCAATTAAGCCACCATAATTTGCGCTGGCAGAATTAAAGGCATTGGTGCCATTGGTACCTCCAATCCTCGAGCCATTGGTGGTAACACCTACGGAGTTAAAGCTAAGCGCAGCCGTACCAATTAATTTTGCATTTAAAAATAACTGCAGTTGGTTAACGTTATAAACTACACATATATGGTTCCACCCACTAGTTACCCAGTTTACGTTAGAAACTATGCTGGTAGTGGTTATGTTTGCCCGTACATTATTGCTTGCAATACCTGCTAGTAATAAGCCCTTATCAAATTTTAGCGACATGCCATTATCGGCCCCGCCGAAATCGTAAATTACTTTATTGGTACTTGCTAAATCCGTCATGCTGGTGGTTGGCTTTATCCATAAAGCAACGCTTCTGCTATCGTAACTATTGGCAGGCAAAACACCGTTTATAGCAAATGGAAGGTTAAGGTATTGGTTAGATCCATTCAATGAAACCGACAGTGCCCCTTCTTTTTTATCGGTTGAAAATGTAGGTGTGCCTGTTCCGGTAAGGTTCCTGTTATTACCGCTTCCATCATTAAAATCATTGTTAAAGCCCCATTGGCCATCTAATGTGCTTACATAGCCAGATTGGCCATATTTATTGATAGCCCTTATCTTGTACCAATACTTGGTTGCAGGTGAAAGTGCTAAAGAGTCAACAAAGCTAGTTGCATTTGGTACAGTAGTACCTATAACTACATAGGCGCCCAGCAATGAAGTAGAACGGCTTACTTCAAAACCTACATCATTTGTACTATTAGCGTTCCATGTTAAAGAACTGCTATTGTAGGTGGTAGAAATAACATTTAAGTTTGATGGCTTTACAGGTAGTGAACTTGTTGCTATTGCAATGCTATCCCCAAATGCGGTATTGGGGATGAGCTGCCTGGTAATGCCCGCAGCAGTGCTTTGCCAGTAAACATTCATTGCCTGCCCTCCGCCTTGTTGAAAAAAGGTAATAGCAATGGGATAGGTGCCGGCATTTAAGGTAATTGTGCCGGTAGCGGATTGAGTGCCGTGCAAGCCATCATTATTTACAAGTGCCGTGGCGCTGTTGCTATAACTGCCAATATACAATTTGCTTCCATCATCGCTGCTGGTTTCAAAAGTGTAAGAACCTGAAACAGGGATCTTAATAATTCCTTCCCACAAAATACCCCACTGAGTATTAGTTGGGCTTACAGATATATCTACATTAGCGGACAGCCCGGTTTTAACAGGTGTTAGTGCATTAAAATCTGGCAATACGCTCCAGCTTCCCTGGTAATATTTATAGTTCAATCCATTTAAGGCTGTGGTGGCACTAACCTGGTTACTTTTTGGCGATTGGTTGCCTGTTAAATCCCTGGCAATTACATATACCCCAAATGTTTGAAAAGATGTAAGGTTACTTAGGGTGATAGTTGTATTACTGGTGATATAGGCTTTTGCGCCATCAATGTATATATCGTATTTATAAACGCCCACATCATCAGTCGATGGGTCCCAGGATAATGAAATGGAAGTTCTGGTAGTGCCTGTTACAATTAAATTATTTGGAGTAGTAGGAGCGATGATATCTTTTTTTGTAGTAACAGTTACAGCAATGCTGGCAGATGCAGCACCAGTTAAATTTATTGGCCTAACAATATAATAGTACGTGGTATTTGCCAACAGTAAAGAATCGGTATAATTCACAATATCTGCATTTGTTTTTCCTATTAAAGCAAAACCACTGCCAGCAGTAGTGCTCCTAAATATCTCAAAAGCAGTTTCATTATATGCCGGTGCCGGATTGTCGTTCCAATCAAGCCTTATTGAAGCGCTGTTCAAAGCCACGCCACTAAAATTGGTTATATTATCAGGAGGGTTAGGTCCGTTGGCTGCAATAACTACGAACGGTGCTGAAAAGCTACTGCTACATCCATATTGTTCAGTAACCATCACTTTGTATTGGCCAACAGGCGCGTTATAAGTATTTGTTGAACTTACTAAAGCACTGTCAGTTATCCTTCTCCATTCATAAGCTGCATAAGTATTAGGCACAACAAGTGGAGTTGTTGTCCTGCCATCTACCGATGGTAAAACCGTACTAAAATTTCCATTAGTTTGAATAGGTGGCGTTATAGTTGCCTGCTTTTGCGAAATTACGGCTGGAGACGGCGACCAAACAGACCAGGCTGCTGTGGCAGTTCTTTTAAATCTTGCCCGGTAAGCGCCATACTGCGTAACAGTTATAGTATTAGTTGTAGCTGATGGAATAACTATACCGTCTTTATCCCATTGATAGGCATAAAATCCGGGATGGACGCCGAGTTTTGCACTTATCGTATCAGTTGGACAAAATTGGTTTCTTTGAAAATACACTAAGGGATTGGCTTTATGCTGGGCTGCCAGGTACTGGAAATATCCCGGGGTGGCCCAAAAATAATCCCAAACCCCATGGCCTAAATTCGGAAAAAATGTTTGGTCAATTTTACCACCCAGCTGTTTATAACTAGCAATAACCTGGTTTACAGTATAAGGTGCGGGAGATGCATCCTGTCCACCGTTTGATATCCAAATAGGCACAGTTATGTATTTTGGAAAATAAGAAGTAAAGACTAACGAGGCGGCTGATATTGGGATAGCTGCGCATATTTTTTTATTATAAATATCGTTGCTTAAAATATCCCAGGTAGAGGCGCCACCTGCTGAAAGGCCACTAACAATTACCCTGTCAAGATCAACTTTTACATATTTAGTAAGAGAATCAATCAAGTTAGAAATTCTTGCTTCGTAATCCTGAGAGTTGCCTGAAGCGCTCTGGGCATAAAAAAGAAACCCATCAAAATTACCATTATCAACATTTTGGGCATGTAGCTGGCCTCCGTGCGCCAATTGATATTCATTATCAAAAATGTCGCCTTTTTCACCCAGGCCATGAAAGAAAATATAGAGCGGATATTTTTTCCCATCCACTACATTGTGCTGGTAGGTTTTAGGGAATTTAAGGCGGAAAGCCATGCCCTGAAAGTAATACGACTTGTACCCAACAGTATATGGGTTCCAGGATAATCTACTACTATGGCCCCATTTAAGCATGTTATTGCTATATGGCGGTGTGGCTGGTTGGGTAGTTGGTGTAAAAATAACATCGGGGTCGGCCGGGTTAAAAATATTTGCTTGTGAGTACGAATTGAAAGCGCTCAAAAGTAACATAACCAATGCAAAGAAGTAGAGTGATTTTCTCATTTTTTTTGTTTTGCTAGTTTAGGCTAACGCTAAATATATACTCAATTAGAGTGTATATCAACATCAACAATTACTGGATGTAATCAGATAAATAGAAAAAGAGGTTTCTAAAAGAAAAAATTTGGATATAAGTTAATCGGAGGTTCGAATGGGGATATGGAATAGTATAATGCAAGAGTATATAAAAAAACTGATCCAAAAAAATCTTTTTTTGAATACCTTGTAAAACAACAACTTTTTATGTATTGTTTTTTTGTATTTTAAAATTATTTCATTTTTAAGGCTCTATAAATTAAAAATTAATTAATTCGGCAATTACGCTACAAATATTACTTTCACAAAGTACAGCCTTATCCAAAAACAACAGTATTAGGGGCAAAACAGCATTATGATGATAACTTTAAAACTAATTTTTTGGATTACGCTTTTGATAGTTTTTTATAGTTACCTCGGATATGGTATTATGTTATTTATAATATATAAGCTCAAATCCTTTTCGTAAAAAAGAAATTTTATATAGAGAAAATTTTGAACCTGCTGTTTCCTTAATAATTGCTGCTTACAAAGAGGCGCCCATCTTAATAGAAAAAATCATCAACTCGTTAGCACTAGATTATCCTGCTGTTAAATTAAATATCATTTTTTGTTACAGACGGCTCAAACGATGAAGCCCAAAAATTATTTACGCTTTTAATCAACGCGTACAAGTGTTCCACAATGCTGCTGAAAGGATGGGCAAGGTTGCTGCTATAAACTGGGCCTTGCAATTTATTACAACTCCTTTTATGGTTTTTTCTGATTGAAATACCTACATAAATCCACAGGTAATAAGGGAAATTATAAAGCATTATGCTGATGAAAATATTGGGCCGTAGCCGGCGGAAATGAAAGTAATAGCCAACGATACTGATGCTGGCGCCGCAGGGGTTGGGGGAAGGCTTTTACTGGAAATACGAATCGTTTTTAAAAAGGATGGATTAAAATTTTTACACCGTACAAGGGGCGCCCAGCAAATTGTTTTCTATACGCACAAAACTCTTTAAACCCATACCAGTAAAGGTTTTACTGGTAACTTTATATTATCTATGAAGATTTGTCAACGAGGGTATACGGTAGTTTATAAACCTGGAGCTGTTGCTTCTGAAGCCCCTTCCTTTTCAATCTATGAGGAACAAAAAAGAAAAATAAGGATTAGTGCAGGAGGCTTGCAATCTGTATGGATGTTGAAGTCGTTGCTCAATATTTTCAATAGGGCAAACTTTCATTTCAATATATTTCGCATAGGGTGACCCGTTGGGTTGTGTGCCCTGTATTACTGCCCCCGATATTTTTTATTAATCTATTTTTAGCAGTTAAAACAGGTGAAAAAATATATGTTTTTTTGCTTTTTTTTCAGGCTGTATTCTTTTTGATGGCTGTAATAGGATGGCAGCTAGCATTAAGGGATATAAAGATTAAATTATTGTATGTACCCTATTATTTTTTATTTATGAATGTTGCTTTGTATATTGGATTTAAAAATTACCTTACTAAATCCCAATCTGTTTTATTTGGAATAGCCAAAAGGAAAAGCTAAATAATTTGCCCATTTACTTCTTTAAAAAATATTTTTTTACAATTTTTATAAATCGATTTAAAAAAATATATTTTGTTTTTAAAATATTTTGAATACTTTTACAATCGAGGCAGCAACCACAAGTCTAATCCTTCTTCCTAATAAAAATGTACACCATCCAGGGTGGCTTAATCCCCAATTATCTTTTTAATTACAATGCGTTTTTTTCATAAACGCCATGTTATGTTTTGCATTTTTTTAAATGTAAATATGATAGGTTAGTTTCTTTATAACCCTAAACTCTAAACCCTTGGCACAAAAAGTAATCTTAATAGTGGGAGACTGTTATGCGTTAAATTATTTGATCGATACAGTTTTAAGTAATGATTTTAATGTGCTTTGCGCAGACTCCTGCGCTGAAGCAATTAAATACTTGCATTCCAACCTTAACATAAAGGCTATTATTTTAGACATTCCAGATGTAACCGCAGAAAACTACTCACTGCTGGAACATGTTCATTCAAGTTCAATACTTAGCAATATAAAGACGGTAGTAATCTCCAATTCTAACGACCAGGGGCTAGTGGCTAATACCGCAGAATTAGGCTCTGTATTGTATTTAACTAAGCCGTTCGATCCTGTTTACTTATCAGATTATTTGAAATCAATTTTAAATAGCGCAAATACTGAATGGTTTATAAAAAGAGCTGACCTTTTAAAAATGTCAATTGTACATGGCAGAGCTTTATCATTGGCTGCTCCCGTGGAGCCTGGGTGTTAAAAATTGAAATAAAACCTTAATTAACTATTATGAACAATTCTAAAGACACAGCAATAAAATCAAGTATCATTTCAAAAGAATTACTTGAAATTAAATTATTGAAGGATGAGTTTAGCTTATTAATAAACGGGGAAAGTTTTAAAACTGATGCAGGTTCCGATGCAATGGGAAATAAAAATTTTATAAGGGTTACGCAAACTAATGACGAGGTTTTTTTATTTATAAGCAATAGTATTTCCCTTTCTTTTGACGAAAGGGACACAACAAACCAGAGCAGTGTAGTTTCCAATTTTTTTGACGCAAAAAGTAAGTTGATCCATGCGGCTGCACCCAATTTAATAGTTATCGACATCCCATTAAGAATTTCCGAATTTATGTTATTTAAAAGTTGGTTAAAGAGTAACAATCTCCAGGGTATCCCTATTTTTTACAGTGATCGTTTTCTCCAAAAAGAACAAATAAATATATTGTTTGTGCAAAAATTTGTCGATGATGTTGTCCATCTTGAAAAAGATTTAAAGAAATTAACCAACAAAGCAAAATTCCTTAAAAATGTACAGCTACAGCATAATTTACAGGTAGTAGAAGCCGTTAGTAAAAGGCAACAAAAAAATGAACGAGGTAGCATCATGTTTTTGTTTGACGCGCTGTTCGCATTTGTAGCAATCCTTTTTTTGATGCCTGTTTTTATTGTAATAGCCATTGCCATTAAATTAGAATCTAAAGGGCCCATTTTTTATAGCTCATTAAGGGCTGGCGTGGGTTTTAAGATATTTAAATTTTTCAAATTCAGGACCATGATTGTGGATGCCGATAAACGGATGGATGAGTTTAAAAACCTAAATATTTATACGTCAGGCAGTGACAAGGCGCAATTTTTTAAAATAAATAATGATCCGCGGGTAACTAAGATTGGTGCGTTTTTACGAAACACCAGCCTTGACGAGTTGCCGCAGTTATTTAATGTACTTAAGGGCGATATGAGTATTGTGGGCAACAGGCCTTTGCCTATTTATGAAGCAACAACACTTACCACTAATGAATGGGCCGAAAGATTTATGGCGCCTGCTGGCATAACGGGGCTTTGGCAAATTTCAAAAAGAGGCAACCCCGAAATGAGTACCGAAGAAAGGATATCCCTGGATATAAATTATGCACGAAACCGCTCAACCATCGGCGATTTAAAAATACTGATAAGGACTCCTTTTGCGCTTAAGCAAAAAGCGAATGTTTAATAGCACCTCAACTAAACTGCAACTTTTAATGACAACTTATAAAAAAGATAATCCACTGGTTTCAATTATAACATTAACCTGGAACCAAACACAAGTTACTTGCGAATTTTTAGAAAGTACCCGGAATTTTGAGTATAAAAATTATGAAGTACTTGTATGCGATATGTGTTCCAACGTAGATCCTACGGCAACTATAGATGCAGGCAATTATCCAAACACAAGGGTATTAAGGTCTGATACAAACCTGGGCTTTACAGGTGGCAACAATTGGGGGATGCGGCATGCTAAAGGCGATTATATTTTTATAGTTAATAATGATACGGAAGTAACACCCAATTTGTTGGATACTTTACTGGAACCTTTTTATTTGGATGCTACCATTGGTGTTACTTGCCCTAAAATACGTTTTTATCAAAACCCAAATTTGATACAATACGCCGGTTTTAACCCTATAGATTTATACACCGGAAGGACATCTGGCATTGGCCATAAAGAAGATGATAAAGGCCAGCATGATAAAAGCGGTTACACCCATGGAGCGCATGGCTGTGCTATGATGGTTAAAAAAGAAGTGATAAAAAAGGTGGGCATGTTTCCTGAAAAGTTTTTTATTTATTACGAAGAATGGGATTGGAGCGCAAGGATTCTAAAAGCAGGCTACACAATTTTTTACCAGGCAAAAGGACTGATCTTTCATAAAGAATCAGTAACAATGGGAAAGGAGAGTGCGATAAAAGTTTACTACCACACAAGGAACCGTATTTTATATATGCGCAGAAACACCAGTGCTTTACAATTTATGTTCTTTTCAGCTTTTTTTATTTTTATTTCAACACCAAAAAGCATAGCCAAATATGCAGTCACTAAGCAAAAAGAACATCTAAAATCATTTATAAAAGGAATAACCTGGAACCTTACCAGATCAAAGTATTCCCAGGTTTAATTTTAAATAAAAACTTAAAAAAAAGATATGTTGAAAATCTCTTTAGTTACTGGTGGCGCAGGTTTTATCGGTTCTCATGTAGTAAGGCACTGCCTTGGTATGGGGCACAAAGTAGTGGTGTTGGATGACCTTAGTGGAGGGTTTGAAGACCATATACCTGAAGGCGCTATATTTATTGAAGGCTCTATAACAGATGCAAATTTCGTACAGGAATTATTTGAAAAATATAAGTTTGATTACGTGTACCACCTGGCGGCTTATGCGGCAGAAGGCCTCTCTCACTTTATCCGGAATTTTAATTATAATAATAACCTTATTGGCAGTATTAATCTAATTAATGAATCAATTAAAACAAAGGTTAAGTGTTTTGTTTTTACTTCCTCCATTGCAGTGTATGGCCAGGGGCAGCTTCCTATGACGGAAGAGATGACTCCATTGCCAGAAGATCCATACGGCGTATCCAAATATGCGGTGGAATTAGACCTGCGTGCTGCACACCATATGTTTGGGCTTAACTCGGTTATTTTTCGCCCCCATAATGTGTATGGCGAAAACCAAAATATTGGCGATAAGTACCGCAATGTGATAGGTATTTTTATGAACCAGATTATGCAAGGCAAAAAGCTAACCATATTTGGTGATGGAACACAAACAAGGGCGTTTAGCTACATTGATGATGTTGCAATACCAATTGCTAATAGTGTAAACATTGAAAAAGCATACAACGAAGTATTTAATATTGGAGCCGACAAACCTTATACTGTAAATGAACTAGCCACGGTGGTTGGAAATGAATTTGGTGTACAGCCTACTATTAATTACCTGGCTGCCCGTAAAGAAGTAATGCACGCTTACAGCGACCACAGCAAAGCACATGAAATATTTGGACAACAATCTGGCGTGTCTTTAAAAGAAGGCATAGCTAAAATGGCAGCATGGGCCAAGGTAGTTGGAGCCCGCCACAGTAAAGAATTTAATAATATAGAGATAACAGAAAAGTTGCCTGATGGATGGGGCAAAAAAGAAAAAGCAACTGTAGCATAAACTAGCCTGCCTTTTTGTTTTAGTGGCAATAACTTTTGGCATTTTAAAAATGAGGCTTAACAATTTATTAAAAAAAACGCTTTGTAAAAAACTGTTTTCTCATCGCCTAAGAATTTACAAGTGGGTGCTACTACTTAAGGTGAGGCTTATTAAGAATTATACTCATGAAAAAAATTAGAGTTTTACAATGTATAAGGCAAGGGCAAATCGGTGGTGGTGAAACACATCTTTTAACCCTTGTTGAAAATATTGATAGAAACATTTACGAACCTGTTGTTTTATCATTTACAGATGGGCCGATGATAAAAAAGCTGATGGGCATGAATATTACGACTCATGTAATCCCATCAGAAAAGCCTTTTGATTTAAGGGTTTGGAAAAAAGTTGCTACTCTATTGGTTGAAGAAGAAATCGATGTAGTCCATTGCCATGGCACAAGGGCTATCTCAAATGTTTTTAAAGCAGCAAAGTCTTTAAATTTACCAATCATCTATTCAATACACGGATGGTCTTTTCATGACGACCAGCCTCGTTACATAAAAAAAATAAAAATTTTATGTGAACATTTTTTAACCTCCAGGGCCGATGTAAATATTGCGGTTTCTGAATCTAACAGAGCTTCAGGCACTGCTGTAATTAAATCATTAAAAGCTGTTGTAATCAACAATGGCATTAACCAGCAAAAATTTAACCCAAGTAAAAATTTTAAAAATATACGGGAAGAAATTAAAGTAACCGACTCGGCAATACTTATTATTTTTATCGCTAGGTTT
The DNA here is from genome assembly GCA_025351645.1 of Ferruginibacter sp. Taxonomy (GTDB): domain Bacteria; phylum Bacteroidota; class Bacteroidia; order Chitinophagales; family Chitinophagaceae; genus Ferruginibacter. The sequence goes on along the minus strand of JANXVN010000290.1, from coordinate 4,368 downwards.
ACTGCACACAAACAACCTTTAAGCCTTATAAAAGCTTTTGCAATAGCTTTAAAAAGTCACCCAGGCTTACAATTGCTAATGGTGGGGGAAGGCGATGAAACAGGCCAGGCAAACGAGCTTGTTAAAAAAGAGCATATCGAAGATAATATCCGTTTTTTGCCTTTTAGGCAGGATGTGCCCGACCTGCTTGCGGCAGCAGATATTTTTGTGCTGCCATCTTTGTGGGAAGGCTTGCCTATAGGGCTTATTGAGGCAATGAGCATGGGCAAAGCGGTAATTGCCACAAATGTAGATGGCTCACGGGAAATTGTTAAAAATGACTATAGCGGTCTATTGATAGAAACCGATAACCTTGTCGCCAACCTAACAAAAGCAATCCTTGATTTAGCAGGCAGTAAAAGTTTAAGAGAAAAATTGTCACATAACGCCCTTAAAACAGTTAGCGCCAATTTTAATGCGGCTAAAATGACAAAAAAAATTGAAAAGGTTTATGAAGGCCTTTTACCAGTAACAACTATTAAGCTTAAGCTTTTTGCTGAAGGCATTGCTAATTAAACACTCAAATAATTAATGCCGGTAAATTTTATTTATACAGCCTGGTTAATATTTCAAGCTATTGTGGCGGTTATTATTTTGTTCCCTATTTTTTCTTATGTTGTTTATAAAATTATCAGGCAAAAGCCTGCTAATAGCGAAAGCCATCCTAAAGGAGAAGGCGATTATGCCATACTGATTACGGCTTATAAGGATGCTACTAATATTACCTTTGTTGTAAAATCTTTACTTAGCCTGCATTACACCAATTATATTATTTATATTATTGCCGATAACTGCCCAAGCTTTAAGGATAATTTTTTGGATGAGCGGGTGGTATTGCTGCAGCCGGAAGAAGTTTTACAAAACCAGTTGAAATCTCATTTTTATGCTATCAGCCATTTTAAAAGAAACCATAACAGGCTTACAATAATTGATAGTGACAACCTCGTTGACCCCGCTTTTTTAACCAATATCGACAAATTATTTGATTCAGGGTATTCAGCTGTACAAGGCGTGCGCAAAGCCAAAAATCTTAATACAGCTTACGCATGCCTCGATGCAGCCAACGAAATTTATTATTTCTTTTTTAACCGTAAAATTTTATTCAACATCGGCTCATCAAGCATGTTATCTGGTTCTGGCATGGCTTTTACAGTTGCTCTTTATAAAGAATGTTTGGAGCATGTGCAGGATTCAGGTGCCGGGTTTGATAAAATTTTGCAGAAAGAAATTATCAGCAAAGGATACCGGATTGCATTTGCTGAAGCTGCTGTTGTGTACGACGAAAAAACAGCACATCGCGATCAACTGGTAAAACAAAGGGCACGGTGGAATAATACCTGGTTTAGGTATTTTAGCTTTGGGCTACAACTAATGTGGCAGGGCATTGTACAATTAAATTCAAATCGGTTCGTTTTTGGTTTTATAATCATAAGGCCACCTCTTTTTTTATTATTGGGCTTGTCTGTTATGCTACTGTTTGCCAATATTTTTATAAACATCAATATTGCCATTGCGTGGGTAATTGTATTGTTGGGCTTTACCACAGGCTTTTTTATTGCCCTTGCAAAATCGGATACTGATAAACGGATCTATCAAGCCTTGGTACACATTCCAACGTTTGTTTTTTTACAAGTGTTATCCCTGTTTAAAGCCAGGAAGGCAAATCAATTTTCTGTTGCCACTATGCATGCGCATAGTGAAGAATCTAATAATAGCTAATAACGGGGGTACTACTACTGCCATTTAAATTTATAAAAATTGAACTTATTAAAAGCGGATTCCATTTTTCAAGCCGAGGGCAAAATGCACCAAAAAACTGCAGTAATGGTACTTATTTTAATTACTGCAATTGGCTTTTTTTTAAGGGTGTACATAACCTTTTTTACCCAGCTTCCGCATGTGCATAGAGATACCCCCGAATACTTTCAGCAGGCAGCCGCACTTTTGACCGGTAGTTATATCAATTACTTTCCCAATGGCTACCCTTTGATAATTGCTTTAGGGAAAGTAATTTTTGGAAAAAACATATCGCCTTTTTTGTTATGGACAAACATATTTATGGCGACAGGTACCCTATTATTTGTTTATACTATTAGCAAAATAGTATTTAAAAATAATAAACTGGCGCTTGCCACAGTTTTTTTTCTTGCAATATTTCCTTCACAGATAAATATGGTTAGATGGCTAACATCAGAAGTACCTACTACTTTTTTTTTAACGGGGGCCTACTTTTTCTACTTGCGTAAACAATATATTGCATCAGGATTATTTTTTTCAGCAACCGCTATTATCCGTACAGAATACTTAATGGTATTTGTTTTAATAGTTTTATTTGAATTGGTATTGAAACGAAAATTTAATTTACGGCTTATTGTTGCTGTTTTAATACCCTTGCTGCTGCTGGGTTCTTACTGTTATTCCAAAACCGGAAAATTTTCTATTTCGGGCCACGGCAAAGTAAATATTATGTACTCCGTTACTGCATCTGGCAATAATGTAGATTATGAATATGTACACAAACATCCTGAAATTGTTACTGATGGGGATGCACTCAAAGAATATATTCGGCATGCTAAAGCAGGCCCGGCCCAGTTCATAAAAGAACGGATGGCTAATCTTTTTGAATTATGGGGTATACCTTCTTCATCTGAAGGAAACAGGGGCAAAGCTTCAAGGCTTATTATTGGCGCGGGAAATTTGTTTTTATTATTTTTCGGGCTTGCAGGCTGGTGGCAAAACAGGAAGCATTTTAGCGCATGGATTTTGATTAGCCCTTTTATTGTTATAACCATCATTCACACATTTTTAGTAACCTTTTCGAGATATACCGTACCTGTAGAACCATTTATGATTGTTCTGGCTATATGGATGCTATTAAAACTGTTAGGGGTAAAACTGCTTAAAGCCAGCAGCGGCAATAGCAATGTTAGTTAGCCTGCCTCAAAAAATATCTTTAAATTATTATTTTTTTTTCCATACAGATACAAAGCCGCTGTTAAGGCTGTAAGGCAAAAAATCTGCAATTATACAGTCTAATTTCTGTAATAAAGTACTACGCTTTGTAAGAAAGGAAAAAGGGAACACATTTTCAACAAAATTAGTCTTGCCCATTTTTTTTATGTGAAATAAATTATCTTCAGCAAGTGCATTCAAAGATTTTTTTGTGAAAAATTGAATGTGCGTAAGGTCGGTTGCATCGCTCTGCACCGTAGTGCCGCTATAACCAAGGGCAGTTTTAAGCTGTTGTACAAATTTCCAAAGTAAGTTGTTTTTCTTTTGCAGCGTAATAATTGGGCGGGTCACAAAAAATTCTCTTGGCCCCTGCCCGTTTGGTACCGTTACCACCAAAATGCCGTTTTCTTCCAAAGATTGGTAAAGTACTTTTAATAAATCTTGCGGTTGGTTTAAATGCTCCAATACTTCGCTACAAATTACACAATCATACCGTTGCTGGCTTACAGCTAATTCTTCAGCACTTACAACGGTAAAATTTACATTTGGCAAGTCGTTGGCAGATCTTGCTTTTTCAATAGCTTTTTCGCTTATATCAATCCCTTTTACATTAAAGCCAGCCTTGCCCAGGCTTTTGGTAATTATACCGTTGCCGCAGCCTACATCTAATACACTACCACCTGCAGGTATATTTTCCTGTAAGGAATCGAGGATAAATTTTAATCTTTTAACATCCGAATAATTTGTAAAACCGGTTGAGGCGAGTATTTGAGCCTGAGTTAGTTGCATATGTGTTATATATAAGATAAAAACAAATAGTGGTTATAAAATAGGGCTATTGCAAATAATGCTTGATGGTTAATATTGATTATAAAAATACGGTATTTGTTTTTTCTTTAAACATTTTTAAAGATAAATTCAAGCATTCTTTCTATTTATTTTATTGGAAAGCATAATGATAAAATTTGTAGCTGCACATTTTACTGTTATAAAGAAAATATTGTTTGTTTTAAAGCTTATTTATACTAATAAAATATAATTAATGGATATAAGTAGTAAAAAAACTATAACAAACTCGAAGTATTACTAACATTTTCAAGTACTTAAAGTTGTAGCTTGCTTTCAATAAATTAGGTGTATAACAAACAAAAATTATGCAACGTATTTGATAAATACATCTTCTTTTTCCATTAAATTTTTGAGTAGTTATAATGCCATTAGCAATGTTTAAAAATGCGCACTATCAATTTTTAAATAATTTACCCAATAATTATAAGTTTATAATTCAATGCCGTTAAGTTAAGACCTTTCCTCTCCTTTGGAGAGGGTTAGGGTGAGGTAAAGACAAACATATAAATCCTTAACTTAACGGCATTG